>CAJTRT010000027.1 GCA_910579105.1 uncultured Muribaculaceae bacterium
ACTTGGCTCCTCGGAGCCGTTAACAAATTCTCAAAAAATAACCGAAGTATTGATTCTTCGATCCCGCCATCAATAATCCGCTTGAAGAGAAAGGCCCGGCGTATTACTTCAAGGGTTGCGACGTCACCGGCACGGCTTCCACTGATATATCCCGCGCTTGCGAAATAGCTGCGAAAGCTGATGTCGTGGTGTTTGTTGCCGGAACCAGTCTTGATGTTTCCGACGAGAGCCGCGACCGTTCGTCGCTCGATCTGCCAGGCGACCAGCAGAAACTCCTCGAAGCACTGTACAAGGTCAATCCCAACTTGGTGCTGGTACTCGAAACCTGTTCCTCGATGACGATTCCCTGGGCGGTGGAGAATGTTCCCGCTATCGTTGAGGCGTGGTATGGCGGTCAGGCGCAGGGCCAGGCGATTGCCGACGTGCTTTATGGCGATTTCAATCCGTGCGGTAAACTGACCTCCACCTGGTATCGCTCGCTCGCCGACCTTCCGGCCGGGATGCTGGAATACGACATACGCAAGGCCGGCTACACATATATGTACCACGCCAAAACGCCCCTGTTTCCCTTCGGTTTCGGGATGAGCTATACCGCCTTTGAATATTCCGACTGCGCCCTAAGTGGATCGCGGCTCGCGAAGGACGGAGCAATCGAGGCATCGCTGACGGTTACCAACACGGGCGCTCGCAAGGGAGCGGAGGTCGTGCAACTCTATGCCACATGCCATTCGGCGATAAAGCGTCCCAAGCTGCAGCTCGTTGGTTTTGCCCGCGTCGAATTGGAACCCGGGGAGAGCGCCGAAGTGACAATCCCCGTCAGCCACGACCAGCTCGCGTATTTCAATACCGAGACGCAGACTTTCGATGTCGAGGAGGGAGAGGTGGAAATTCACTTTGCCGCGTCATCGGCCGACATACGCCACACTGCCACGATTACTGCCGAAGGAGCGACTGTGAAAGGCACTTATCTCAGCGATGAAGCCGGAATCGGCAAGGTTATACGGGATAACGGTCTTGTAGACGGCATTGTTTATAATCTTTGCGGACAGCCGATCGCTCCGGCATCCCGGGTTGACAGCCTCCCTGCCGGCTGCTACATTCTGGATGGACGTAAGTTGATCCGGCATTAAAATCAAACCAATCCAATACGCCAAGCCCCGCAAACAGTTTGTCCTGTTTGCGGGGCTTGGCGTATTGGATTATATGGTGTATGGGATTATGTAATGGAGGGCTATAAGAGGCGGTTTGTTATCCCCGCTTCGGCAAAGCGGGCGGCAGAGGCCGCGGACGGGTTGACCAGCAGAGTCTCCGCAGGGTATGCCGCCGCTGTCGGCAGGTCGTCGGAATGGTCTGTCAGGAAACAGCTTACGCGGTAAATGCCGGAAGCCAGCAGGTTATGTATAGCCTGGAGTTTGCGTATGCCCCGAAGCTCGGTGTAATCGGAATATCTTTCGGTGAAGGGTGTTGACAGCTGCTTGTCAATCCCGGCCATAGAACTGAATGGTTCCACATATTCGGTCATCGCCGCGGATGCCACGCATATGCAGGCTCCTTTGCTTTTATGAGACGCGATATGCGCCATTACTGTTGGATTGACGGCTTGAAGCAGTGATGCAGCGAACCGGTTCCAGTCGTTATCGGAGAGCGAGCGGTTGGCGATTCTTGCGAGATGCCATTTCATACGGCGGTGACTGACGAGCCTCGCTCCTCTGAGAGCAATCCAGTATGACGCTTGCGCGGCTTTTAACGGCATGCGCTTGCGCCACAGCTCTTTCGGAAGCCATAGCATCAGGAACTTCATCGAGTTGCCTGTCAGCAAAGTGCCGTCAAGGTCTACGACGCAGAGCGGAATCAGCGGTTTTTGAAGTCTTTCGACCACGGGAAGCGTACGAGCGTTGAGTTGTTGTACATAAAATAGTCTGCCGTGACCTTGGGGCGCGCTGTTGTCACCGTTATGGCCATCACCGTTATCCTTGTTTTCGGGTTGACTGACTTTATGGCCTCTGAAATGCCCCAAAGGGTAACGCCGCTGTCGATAGCGTCGTCGACGAGAAGTATTTCGGGATTTTCCGAGCTTGCCAGCAATTCTTTCAGTCCGGTGTCGAGATCGACATTCGGAGCGGTTCTGACGGGGGATAATTTCTGCCTGGCTTTGAGCATACGGGCTTCCGTCAGTCGCATTGTGTTTAGAATCCACAGCGGCACATGGGGCAGCATCTTCACCAACCTGCCCTTTTTGTAATGGGTCGAAGGGCGGTGAAGGTCAATTTCAAAGCGGTCGCCGTATCGTTCTCGGGGAAAATATTTGCGGAAAGCTTCGCTGACAAACGAACCGCCGCGGCGCACAGCCACGATCGCGTCGAAGTTCCCCCGATGCTCTCTGGCAACCCGTTGCGCGAGGCATTTCGCCTGCCATTCGAGCCCTGGAGCGTTTACCGTGATTACCTGCATATGTCTATTGGTAGTTTTGTTTCAAGGTGTTGTGTTTATGTCAGCCTGGCAAGCAGCCGCAGCATCGGCATGCCTCCGTATGAGAGAATCGCTCCCAGCTTGTTTTTGAGGCGTACCTTGGGGTTGGCAATCTCTCCAAAACGTCTTTCTCGGATTATATCGAGGCAGCGTCTGATTTCGCCTGGCTGATTGACTCTGTTCTTCAGCATCAGCAGCAATATGTTGTAATGTGCGGAGAACTGGCGGTCAAGCGCGGCCTTGAAGAGCCGTTTTGTCCCGGGCCTCATATGATCGACGATTTTGTCCGTCACATCCAGCACGTCAAAGCGGCTGTCGGACCAGGTGTTGATGAAACTCCTCGGATTGTCGCGATAGAGATAGACAGAGTGGTCAAGCAATGTTACCGCCGCGGCTTGTTCAAACACTCGGTAGCCGAAATCAAGGTCCTCATATCGCGTTTTTCGGAATCTTATAGGATTTTCTCCATCCAGCAGATTACGGGAGAACAAGATTCCGCAGACACTGTTAACCATGCCTTTTTGGTAGAGGCTGCACTCTATGGCGCGGGATGGGTCAAGCGTTATTTCGCGGCCTGAACCATTGGAGGAATCGATGGATGTGCCATTTTCCAGCTTCCCTATGGTGATTTCAGACCTTGTCCGTCTGGCAGAACTTAACAATCGGGATATGGCGTCGTCATACAGGGTGTCATCCGAGTCAAGGAAGGTAATCCATTTGCCTGTCGAGGCTTCGATTCCGGCGTTTCGCGCGGCTGAAACCCCCTGGTTTGACTGGCTGATCAGGCGGAAGCGGTTGTCTTTCGCAGCGTATTTGCCGCAAATTGATGCTGAATCGTCGGTAGAGCCGTCGTCAACGAGTATGGCTTCGAAACGGGTATATGTCTGCGAGCGAAGCGATTCCAGCGCTTCGCGAAGATATGCCTCGGCATTATACACCGGGACTATGACCGATACCAGCTCTTCTTCCATTTGTGAAGCCGTCAGCTCTTCCATACTAACATAACGTATGCCGCGAGGCATATATTGCCAAGGAGGCCGTGCCCTGTCGACACGGCCTCCGTATAGGGACTTTGAACAGCTGTTATTCCTCGGTCTGCTTGGCGGCGTACTCTTTGAGCAGCTTGTCCTGAACGTCGCCGGGCACCAGCTCGTAGGACGCGAACTTCATGGTGAAGGACGCGCGTCCACCCGTCAGCGAGCTGAGGTCGGTGGAGTAGGAGGCCATCTCTTTCAGAGGCACCTTTGCCTGGATTGTCTGGAATCCGTTTTCCGATTCAGAGCCCATAATGATGCCTCGGCGCGATGGGAGGTCGCTCATGATGTCGCCCATAGCTTCGTCGGGAGCGGTCACTTCGACGTCGTATACCGGTTCGAGCACTTTCGGATTGGCGTTGCGGAACGCTTCGGAGAACGCGTTGCGTGCTGCCAGGCGGAAGGATATTTCGTTGGAGTCAACCGGATGCATCTTGCCGTCATAGACGCACACACGCACGTCGCGGGCGTAAGAACCTGTCAGCGGTCCCTGTTCCATACGGTCCATCAGGCCCTTGACAATCGCCGGGATAAAGCGGGCATCGATCGCGCCGCCAACGATACAGTTGTGAACCACGAGCTTGCCGCCCCATGCCAGGGGGATTTCCTGTGTGTCGCGGATGTTCATCTTGTACTCCTGGTTGCCGAAACGATAGGTGTCGGGCAACGGCGCGTCCTCGGAATACGGTTCGATAATCAGGTGAACCTCGCCGAACTGCCCGGCGCCACCAGACTGCTTCTTGTGGCGGTAGTCGGCTCGCGCGGCCTTGGTGATTGTCTCGCGGTAGGGGATTTTCGGCTCCTCGAAGATGATCGGGAGCTTGTCGTTGTTCTCGACGCGCCATTTGAGGGTGCGCAGGTGGAACTCGCCCTGGCCTTTGAGGATGGTTTGTTTCAGCTCCTTGCTCTGCTCCACGATCCATGTGGGGTCTTCGGCGTGCATGCGGTTGAGGATGCCGGAGAGTTTTTCCGAGTCGGCCTCGTTGACGGGGCGCACGGCGCGCTGGAACTTGGGAGCCGGATATTTGATGAAGTCAAACTGGATGTCGCACCCCTTTTCGTCGAGGGTGTTGCCCGTGCGCACGTCTTTCAGCTTGACGGTCGCGCCGATGTCACCGGCGCAGAGTTTGTCGACAGGGGTCTTGATCTGGCCGCACACGCAGTAAATCTGAGCGAGGCGCTCCTTGCTGCCACGGCTGACATTCTCGAGGTCGGCTCCGGCGTTGAGAGTGCCGGACATAACCTTGAAGTACTGGACTTCGCCGATATGCGGCTCGACTGTTGTCTTGAACATGAAGATGCTGAGGGGGCCGTTGCTGTCGGGCTTGACTTCCTCGCCCTTGGTGTCGACTGGCGCGGGCATGTCTTCGACGAACGGAACAACGTTGCCGAGGAACTCCATCATGCGGCGCACGCCCATGTCTTTAAGCGCCGAAACGCAGAACACGGGGTATATCGAGCGGTCTACCAGACCTTTGCGGATGCCTTCGCGCATTTCGTCCTCAGTGAGGTGCCCCTGGTCGAAGAATTTTTCCATCAGGGTCTCGTCGTTCTCGGCGGCAGCCTCTACGAGCTGCTGGTGCAGCTCCTGGGCTTTCTCTTTCTCCTCTTCGGGAATCTCCTCGATCGTGGGCACGCCGCCGTCGGGGCCCCAGGAGTATTTCTTCATCAGCAGCACGTCGACCATGGCGTTGAAGCCGGGACCGCACGCGAGCGGATATTGGATGGGCACGACCTTCGGGCCGAAGATCTCGCGCATCTGGTGTATGGCGTTGTCATAGTCGGCTTTCTCGCCGTCAAGCTGGTTGATTGCGAAGATTACCGGCTTGCGCAGTTTGGCGGTGGTGCGGAATATGTTCTGCGTGCCTACTTCCACTCCGTATTGCGCGTCGATCACGATAACTCCGGTATCGGTGACGTTGAGGGCGGTCACGGCGTTACCCACGAAGTCGTCGGCTCCGGGGCAGTCGATCACGTTGAGCTTTTTCCCGAGGAACTCGGCGTAGAACACGGTGGAGAATACCGAATAGCCGTATTCCTTCTCGACGGGGAAGTAGTCCGACACGGTATTCTTGGCCTCGATTGTGCCGCGGCGTTTTATCACCCCACACTCGAAGAGCATGGCTTCTGCGAGTGTGGTTTTCCCGGACCCCTTGCTGCCGAGCAGGGAGATGTTTTTGATTTCGTTAGTCTGGTAAACCTTCATTTTCAAAAAGTATTTAAGGTAAGAATCCCGCCCGGAGCGAGGCTCGGATGGGAGATGTTTAGCTTTTCTGCCCGCAAATTACGCATTTCCACTCATTCGGCAATACCTCAGCCGTATGTTTCATAACATAAAAACGCCAACCGCTTAAAAATTTTACGTTTCTTAATGATTGCGTCCGGCGCCATTTGCCGGGACTTATATTATATGGCGGAAATTTCGTATCTTCGCGCTCGCAAACCGCGAATGATGGAACAACAGAACTGCCAGATAGTAAACATAGGGAAAATCGAAATCCCCGCCCGGCCGTCGGTGAAGGATACCGACAAGTCGGCTGTGGCCGTGCTTGCCACGCGAAACCTTGTTTTGTTTCCCGCCGTCACGATCCCCATCGACCTTGTGAGGGAATCGGCCCTCAGGGTAGCCCGTTACGCCGTCCAGGAAAAGAAACTGGTTGTCGTAGCCTGCCAGAACGATCCGACCTCGGAAAGCGCGCGTTCGGCGGCTGATGTGGCGCGCTATGCGGTTTTCGCTCAGATTATCGATGTCATCGACCTGCCGAACGACAGTCATACGGCGCTTGTCAGGGGGCTTGGCCGCGTAAGGATTCTCGGCGATGCCGGGCAAAGCGCGTTCGCCGGTTGCGACCTGACGGTGCGAGTGCGGTCGCTCTCGGAGAACGAGCCTGGCGACAAGGACGGCGAGTGGGCGGTGCTCGGCGACTCCATCAAGGCGCAGGTAAGGGAGCTTTCAAAAAAGGGCATGGAGGACGCGATGCTGTTCCAGGCCACGGAGGAGGCCAACTCTATCAGCTGGATGATCAATAATCTGGCGACGCAGCTCCCTTTCCCCCAGCAGGAAAAGGTGGCGATGCTGGGTATGTACCATATGAAACAGCGCGGCATAAGGCTCCTTTCACTGCTCTCGCTGCTCGGGGAAAAGGCCGACATTGCCAATTCGATCAGGCAGAAAGCCCATGAAGAGATGTCGCGTAACCAGCGGGAGGCGTTTCTCCGCGAACAGATGGACGCGATTCACTCCGAACTTTACGGCTCCGAGGCCGATGGCGTGGAGGCGTTGCGCCGCAGGGCTGCCGACGCGCCGCTGCCCGAGGCCGTCAGGGCCAAATTCGACAAGGAGGCCGCGCAGCTTGGCCGCGTGAACCCTACGCATCCCGATTACGCTGTTGGCTATGGCTATCTGGAAACGCTTCTTGATCTGCCTTGGGGTGTTACCACTCCGCTCAATACCGATTTCGCCAAGGCCGAGGAGATTCTCGATTCGGAGCATTTCGGATTGGAAAAAGTAAAGGAACGCGTGCTCGAACAACTCGCCGCGATGATGAACAATCCCGGAGGGCGTTCTCCAATAATCTGTCTCGTTGGCGCTCCCGGGGTAGGGAAGACCTCTCTTGGTGAGTCGATAGCGGAAGCATTGGGACGAAAGTATCAGCGCGTGTCGCTCGGCGGCCTACATGACGAGGCCGAGATCCGCGGCCACCGGCGCACATATGTCGGCGCTATGCCCGGACGTATCATCGATGCCGTCCGGCGTGCCGGATCATCCAACCCCGTCCTCCTCCTCGACGAGGTTGACAAGATCGGCAGTGATTTCAAGGGGGATCCTTCGGCAGCCCTCCTCGAAGTGCTCGACCCGGAACAGAATTGTCGTTTCCATGACAACTACGTCGATGTCGATTTTGATTTGAGCGACGTGCTGTTTATCGCCACGGCCAACACCTTGCAGACCCTCTCCCAGCCGTTGCTCGACCGTATGGAGATTATCGAGATCGCCGGTTATTCAGAGGAGGAAAAGCTCGAGATCGCCCGTCGCCATCTTATCCCCCGCCAGTTGAAGGCAAACCTACTGACAGGATCCGACCTCGCGTTTTCTGATGACGCGCTGCGTAAAATCATCGAAGGGTACACGGCCGAGAGTGGTGTGCGCCAGCTTGAGAAAGCGATAACTTCTGTTGTGCGGAAAGTCATTCTGCGCAAGATTCGCGGGGAGGAGATTCCAAGGGAGCTCGCGGCGGAGGATATACGCCGGTTGCTCGGCCTCGAGACCCGTCATCCCGGCCGGTACGAGGGGAATGACACGCCGGGGGTTGTCACAGGGCTCGCGTGGACTGCCGTCGGTGGGGAGATCCTGTTTGTGGAAAGCTCCCTGGCAAAGGCAAAGGGCGGTGAGAAGCTCATTCTTACCGGCAATCTTGGAGATGTGATGAAGGAATCCGCGGTGATAGCGTTGCAGTATGTCAGGAGCCACGCCGCCGACTATGGTATAGACCCCGGACGGTTCGAGGAAGAACGGCTACATATCCATGTGCCGGAGGGGGCTATTCCCAAGGATGGTCCTTCGGCGGGCGTGACGATGGTGACTTCGATTGTTTCAGCTTTCACCGGGCGCAAGGTGCGTCCCCGCCTGGCTATGACCGGCGAGATCACGTTGCGCGGCAGGGTTCTCCCTGTTGGTGGGATTAAGGAGAAGATTCTTGCCGCCAAACGCGCCGGAATAACCGATATAATTCTTTGCGAGGACAACCGCCGCGATATCGAAGAGATTCCCCGGCGTTATCTCGCGGGGTTGACATTCCATTACGCGACGACAATCGCCCACGTGACAGAGCTTGCCCTGCTTCCATAGGCGATAATAAATTATTAGCAGACAACGGGGACGCGCGCGTCCCCGTTGTCTGACGTATCAGTGGCATCCCCGTGTTATTCCGGGACGTAGATTATATCGCCGGAGGGGAGGCGGTACGCGGTGCCGACGCGTTCGCCGCGGGTTGCCGCGGGATTGTTGTCGTCAGATTCAGAGGGTGTGTATCGGTTTATTTTCTCACCCTCCTTTGTGATTATTTCCATATTCTTCTTGCCGGGATTCTTGACCATTGTGAAATCTTCCTGCGAGAACATCTCGGTCATGTTGTAGCGACTGACGAGAGCGACCATCAGAGCCACGGCGAACACCATCGCGACATCGAAGAGATTGCTGACGACGCTCATCGGGTCGTTCTCATCCTTTCGGCTTCTCCTGAGAAATGACTGGCGTCTGTTTATCATAGCGCGGGAGTTTTTGCGAGTGTGTCAGCGATGTATTCAAGCCGCGACAGGTCGGAGGCGGCCTGGCGTTCCTTGCCCTGCTGTGTCAGGAACCCGATCGCGCTTATCGTGAGGCCCACCACGGTGGTCGCGAAAGCGATTTGCATATTGTATGCCATAGACGCTATGTCGCCTGAGGCGAGTCCGGCTAATGCGGGTCCCATAGGTATCAGAGTCCCCATGAGGCCGAGAATCGGCCCCATTTTGGTGAGGGTCTTGGATGTGGCTGTTTCCTTTTCTACGGCCAGTTCGTAGTCGTTAAGCAGCAGATTGAGCCGCGGTTCGTCGCCCGCGGCCTCGAACAACCTGCGGCCATATGCTTCGGAAAGAGTGAGTGGCTTTTGTGGAATGGTGGCGAGAGCCTCGGCAGCGTTTCCTTTGTCGAGGGCTGAAACGGCTCTTTCGAGATTGGCAGCTCCCTTCCGCGAGCGGTTCCACTGACCGAAATAAGCTCCTACCATTATAAGCGCACGGACGAAGAAAAATATCAGCAGCACAATCACAGGCACGAGCAGCCCTGTGGAAATCCAGTAAAGGATGTTAGATATGACATTCATATTCTTTTTATTTTCTTGTCAGATAAATACTTGTTCAAAACCATTCCGGCCGCGCAACCAATCGCGAAGATGAGTATGACGGCGCATAAGGCACCCCATTCAACGGAATTCGTTCCGGCGGCGGCTGTCCTGCCGTTGACAGTGGCGGCAACACCGAGAGCCGCGGCGAGCAGCGAGCCGAGAAACAGAAGCTCAAGACGTATGTCGTCTTCCGGAAGAAGCCATTTTAGGAACCATGCGACAAGGGGGAAGCCCAACAGAACCGCACTGGCGAGCAGGTAGCCAGCCGTCTCGAAATCGAGTCCGGGAAAAGAGAAAAGTGTCTCGGTGAGGAGGGCCAGCAATGTCGGGAAGATTAGAAGTCCAGGGAACCATAATAATGTTTCGAGGATGGCGTTGAGCTGCCGTGAGAGCGGTTTCTCAAGGCGGCGCGCCATAAGGAAACAGAAAGCAACCTGCGCCGCGATGTCTATTGTCAGGAACACCGCCGCGTCAATCATCATTTCCGGCGAGGAGAGCCAGGAAGCAATCTGGGTTTTCGATTGCGAGGCGGCTGTGTCTACTGAAAATGCGACGAACATGGCCGCCACTCCCGAAAGTGCTATTTTGCCCGGGAGACCGTGATATGTGAGCTTCACTATGAAAGTGAAGCCCACAATCAACAGTATTATTAACACAACAACTTGCATGGTAATTACTTGGCGTTTTTGGCAGCTTCCTTGCGCCTGCGTCGGATGATGAGAACTATAATGGCGAGGGCTGCTATTACAGACGCGGTGACAACCGCGGCGTCGAGCCTGGTTGTCTCTGTCCGCATGCTGTTTAGTTCCTCTCGTTTCATCACGGTGCCGTCTTTTTCGGAAACAGTTTCGGCTCGTACCCTGGCAACGGCTTGCTGGTAGGCTTGCGCGTAATTAGCCGGAGCCTTGGATGCGATATAGTCGCGCAGTTTGGCGTTGTCGCAGACGAACCCGGTGCAGGCCGCGCCATATTCGGCCACGACTTCCGTATGCAGTTCGGCAAGTTTGGCGATTTGCTCCGGGGTGGCTTTCCACATACCCTTGCGGGAGGTTTCGAGCATAACGGCGGTAATCTCCTCGATCGCTGCCGGCGACTTCGTCGTGAAGAAGCCTTTGATTCCGAGGTTGTGCTTGTCCTCGACGAGCGAGGAATATATGCCGTTCCAGAGTTCGTTGTCGATGGCTTCAGGTTTCATCACGTTCCACCCATAGGTGTTTCTAACCATATCGGCGATGGCTGACGCGTCGCCGGAGCCACCTTTCATCTTCTCTTTCAAGTAGGCGGGATTAAGTATCGTGGTTCGGCTTTCTATGCCGATTGCCTCCTTTACCTCCTGCATTTTCGCGCGATTGCGATTTCGGTAGTCGCTGAGATACGCGTCGGGGTCTTTGCCGGTAACGTCGCGCACGGCCAGGTTCATGCCGCCCATGAACTCGTAGACGTGATCGAGGCTGAGCGCGCCCCAGGTATTGCTCTGGCGAGGTTGCACCACCACGTCGGTCCGCGACAAGGCGGCCTCGAAGGCGTGTTGCCGGGTCTGTTCCCACTCCTCTTCCGAACCGTAGCTCGCGCCCATGTTGGTTATGTATGTTTCCGCTATCTCGGAGGGATCTTCCCATCGGTCGCCGGCTTCGACCATGCCTTGTATGCCTGAACCGTAGTTGCCGTTCACACCGCCGAAAACGCGCTGCGACGACAGTTGACGAGCCTCTTTTGGCGACACTCCCTTTTCAACGAGCACTCTTTCGGATTCAACCACTCCCTCGCGGACATAGTTGGGATATTCCTTGTCACTGGCTTCCGCGGCCATCTTCACAGCTTTGCCGATCAGGAACAGTCTCGAGGCGGCCAGGTCGCGGAGCTGGCCGGAGGTCTGTACCACCGCGTCGATTCTCGGGCGGCCAAGTTCTTCGGATGGAATCAGGCGCAGGTCAGTCACGCGTCCGAACGGGTCGCGCACCGGCTCTACCCCCAGCATATAGAGGACCTGGGCGATCGTGGCACCTTCTGTTTCAATGAACTCGCTGCTCCAAAGCGTGTAGCTCACTTTCCGCGGTATGCTGTCGCCGTGTGCTTTGCGGTACATCGCTATTGTGTTTTCGGCCAGTTCCTTGCCCTTTTCCCATGCCACGGCCGATGGCGTTTCCTCGGCGTTTACCGCATACATGTTGCGGCCGGTAGGGAGGATTTCCGGGTTCAGCACCGGATCGCCGCCTGAGGTGGGCTGTATATAACCGCCGTTCAAGGCGTTGACAAGAGACGTTATCTCGGCCTGGGGACTGTTGGCCAACGCCTCCCTGTATCGGCTGATGTTGCCGAGGGCGCGTTCCACTTCGGCTACTGCTGTGGCAAACTCTATTTCTTCTTTCGTCAGCGTTTTCGCGCGGCGGCTTCCGCGGGATGCCGCGTTACTGCCAGAGCTGCCTCTGACAACATCCTTTTTCGCATTTATCGCGGCTTTCATTTTCTTGATAGCTTCTTCTGACGCTCCCATTTTACGGGCCATCTCGATTGCCTTGTCCGGGTTCATTCCCGGCATCATTTTGTGGCCTTTCGGCGCTTCGGGGCGGTCCGCTATCCGTGAGACGGTTTGTTTAGTCGGCGGCATCATGGCTCCCATCACCATCATACGGGAAAACATCCCTTTGGAACCTTCGATTGCCGCGTTTATGGCGCGGGCGCTGTCGAGGTCCGTCCGCGAGATACCGGCCAAGCGGCAGAGGGCTTGGTCGTCAACAGACAGGTCTGAGGCCGCGAGCCTTTTCGCTTCGGCCCTATGCTGCCGGAGGTCGCCGCCGCGGAGTTTCCGCAAGGAATATGCGAGAGGGTCGACTGTCATCGCCTCCACTGTGGATGTTATGTGTTCTGGAGAATAGGGTTGCCCGAGAACATAGAGCGCTCCCGTGATTTTCTCATTGGCGAGTTCTTCCGCGAAATTCTCGATGCGGAGGATGTCATCGGGAGAGAACGGCTTTACGCTGTCGATTCGCAGCTCGCGATGTATGCCCAGCGCGAGTGTGTGCTTGCGCACCAAAGACGCGTTGCGGAGCGAGTCGCCATGCGTTTTCGACGCGTTGTAGGCGTTAACCGCGTCGGCAAGGTCTTTGTATATGCCTCTGACGTCGCTTTCGAGGAACGGAGGAGTGAGATAGTTGACTATTCCGGCGTATGAACGGCGTTTGGCTATCATAGCCTCTCCGACATTCGATGTCGAATAGAGATAGAAGTGGGGAAGTGTGCCTATGAGCCGGTCGCTCCAATCCTCGCTTCCGAGCGCCACCTGCTTGCGGGGCGTAAATTCCAGCGAACCGTGCGCGCCGAAATGTATCAGGGCGTCAGCGCCGAACCCGTGTTTCGCCCAAAGATAAGCCGCGACATATTGGTGTGGAGGCGCCGCGTCGGTGCCGTGCACAATACGGAAGTCATCGTCACCCAGTCCGGCCGCGGGTTGCGGCAGCAGAACCACGTTTCCGAAGCTGAGGCGCGGTATAGCGAGATTGCCTGCCCCGTCGGTGAGTGAGTGACCCGGAAACGCTCCGTCAACGCTGTCGGTTGCCGCGATCATTCCAGATGAAAGTGACGCGCCGCGCCAGCGGTCGTATTCCTCCTTAGTTACAAGCTGCGGATGCGCGGTGTTTAGGAACTCGGTTTTAGCGCCGACTGCGTAATCATTGAAAACGCGGCCGTTTGCGTTAATCAGCTGCTCGAACGATTCTGCGCCGGGAGGAAGGTTGTCAACCCGGTAGCCTTCGGCTTTAAGCCGTTTCAGAAAATTATAAAGCGACGGCGCCACCTCCATCCCCTCGGCCACCAGGGCGCTCTGCCCGGGTCCCTTGAAATATACCACCGCGACGCGTTTGTCTTTGTTGGGCTTGTCGCGCAGGGCCATATAATTGGCCATGGTCTCGGCGAAGCGTTCCAGTCTGTCGGGAATCGCTTCCACCTGTGGCAGACCATCCTTTCCCTCGAAATGGGCGAAGAGAGAGTAGGGGAGTACCGCGCCGTCAATCTCGGGGGTAACCACGCTTTGCGAGAGGAAGCCCCCGTTCATCCCCATTTTGTCGGCCATCCATTCATCGTAGGGCCGGTTTACGTTAAGCGGGGAGAAAAGCGGTATGTTCTTTTCAGAGAGCCACTCTACAACCGCGTCGCCCATTCGTCCGTGGGCCATATTTATAAGAGCAGAGGCTCCTACGGAATCAGCATGCCCGTTGATAATGAACTGCTGTATGTTGCCGACAGGGTAAACCGCGAATCCGCGGCTTTCGAGGGATGCGACGAGCGGGTCGGCCACTCCCATCTGCCCGGTTAGGATAATCCTCCCGGTTTGCTTGTCTGTGCGTTTCTGCCTGGAAAGCCACGCGTCATATTCGCGAACGGAGTTGAATGCAAGTTCATCGTCGTCAGACGGATAATATATCAACGAGCTTGACGACAGCCGCGGGTCGCCGGGAACTGGGGCGAAAATGGTTTTGCAGTCAATGAAGCGTCTTATGTAGTCCATCAGGTTACGGTAGTTGGCTCGTCCTCCCGCAAGGTACTGTGTCAGGAAAGACTGGTCGACTGAATCTACCGAGACGATCATGTTCTGGGGGTTGGTGGCCGCCGTCGTCAGCACGGGTGTCCCGCTTTGAGCAGCCTCAATGAGTGCCTGCCGCTGTTCCTCGGTTATGCGCAGTCCCATGCCGTTTACTAATACCATGTCATAGTTGCCGGCGCAGTCAAGCTCTTCAACAGGGAGTTCGGCGATCTTTATCCAGCTGTTGCCGGTGTTGGCTTTCGCTATTTGACCTAATGTAACGGCCTGGTAGTTGACAAACGCCACTTTTGTGGGAGAGGCGTACCGGGTCCACGCAGTGATGCCAGCGCAGATAGCCACCGCGCAGCCACAAGCTGAAATTATAATGTTTCTCTTCTTCATATTCTTTATCTGAACATTCTGTCGATGTCGAGGGATATGCCCAGCGACCAGGTACGCCCTGGTGTCGGAGCCGAGTTCCAGTAATACACCTCGGGGATGTAGTTGAACAGGTTGTCGATGGCGAAATTCACTTTAACCCCTTTCCAGACGTACTGCTGGAAGATGAGTTTCCACATTGTATAGGCGCCGTCTGTCTCATACCGGCTCTTTGGTTTCGACAGATAGCGGCCCGAAAGGCCGAGATAGAACTGATAGAATCTGCCAATCTCGTGCTGGAAATCGATGCGCCATGTCGCCGAATGGGGGCGCGGCTGGGTGAATTGCGAGTCGATTGAGCGCCCGGCGACGTGTAGGTAGTTGTAGCTTGCCGAGAGGCCGAACCCGCATACGGCGCGGTAACGGCTGGCGATGTCTGCTCCTGCTACCTTTACTCCCTTCTCGTTGGCGTATATGGCCCCCTCCTCCCGGGTGTCGTCGCCTGGAAAATCCGTGGTGGTGATCCGGCGGTCGTAGTAGTTGTAATAGCCGGAAAGCGTGGCGCTGTACTTGCCTTTGAAAATCGTGCCGCGGATTTCGCCGTAATGCTCGATGGCGGCATTGAAATTGTGGCTGCGCTCCGGTTTCAGGTCCGGGTTGCCGTAAATCATCTGTATGCCGGCCATGTAGAAGTTCATATACATCTCTTTTAGCGACGGCGCGCGGAAGCCGCCTGAGTAGGAGGCGCGTATTGATAGCTGTTTGAACTTGAACATGGATGCCAGACGCGCCGTGACGGCGTTGTCGCGCGATGCCGAGAAATAGTCGTCGCGTACCGATGCGACCAGATTCACAACCCTGCTCGGGTTCCAGTCGAACTGGGCGAATATGTCGGCCGATGTCTGGCGGCGCGCGCCATTGGCGGCGAACTGGTAGGTAGTGAGGTAGTCGTGCAATATGTCTCCGCCTACTGTCAAGGCGTTCTTACCGAAAAAGTTGTTGAAAAGCACCCGCACTATATGTTGCCTGTTGGAATAATCGTGGTCGTGGGTACGCGTGTCGTTTACATAGCGCGCTTTATCGTACTGGTCGTAGCTGTATGAGACTTCGAGGTTGCGGTGCGTGCCGATAGTCCACAAAGAACGGATGCCGCCGGTATAATCGGTATAACGGTCGGTATAGGTCGATCTGTCGCTGGCGCGGCGGAAGAAACCGCCGCGTGCCGTCAGACGCAGGTTGGCGGTGGGGCGGAATGTGAGCCGTTCCTTCACGTTGAGTGTGTTTCCGCCATAAATCTCATGGATTTTGGACTCGGTGTCGAATAAGCCTGTAAGGCGAATTGACTCAACTGTTGATTGACGCACGTTGGTTGTGGAGGACCAGCGCCCGGAGTTAAAGTTGATGTTGGCTCCGTTGCGCCATTCCTTTCCGGCCGCGCGGTAGCGGGAATTGACGTTCACATTCCAGGGATCGGTTGACTCGCGGCTGATAAGGTTCACAACACCGCCCACGGCATTCGCTCCGTAGAGGGCGGATGACGCGCCCTTGACAATCTCGACCTGCCCCACGTTGTCGAGGTCCAGGCGGTTGTAGTCGATATTGTCCATGGTCTCGCCGGCAAGACGCTCCCCGTCTACGAGAAACAGCACGGCGTTTCCCCCAAATCCGCTCAAATTAAGCGTGGTTTCCTGGGTCATCGCATAACCGAATTCCAGGCCTGGAAGTTCTTCTGCCAGCAGGTCTTGTATGTTGCTCGCGTCTGATCGCTCGATTTCCTCGGTGGAGATGAGCCGGGTGACGACAGGCACTTCTTTTAGCGCTTTGGGAGTCCGCGTCGCCGTCACCACAACCTCGTCGAGCAATTTCTCGTCGATGCTGAAATTCTCTTCCGCTTCCGCATCTCCCGGTTCCGGCCTCTTCGCCGGAACCGGGGATGCGGATTGGACGGAAAGAAGCAGCCCGAGCAAAGAGAATATGTGGCGGCTTGGCGTCATTCCTTGGTGGCGGAGAAAGTATTGGTCATTATCATAGGCATGGCACCGTATTGAAGCGTGAAGGTGAGGTTGAGAGTGCCGTTATCGTAATCACCCTTGATCGCGCCTTTGGCGACCTTCTGGTTTGCGAGAGTCTCGGTGTATTCGGTAGGCGCGAGGGCGTATTTGCCGTTCTCGCCGTAGACTTTGACACCCTTGATTGTGAACCCCGGCACCTGCATCGGAGGATTTCCGTAAGTTGAGATTGTGATGTCGGTTTTAGCGTCATCCGCGGCTGTCAGGATGAACGTCACATCCTCGAACACTGATTCCGAGCCGGCGACGGCGCACGTCATGTCACCCTTGTAGGTGCCGGCTACCTCTTTCGCCGCGGGCTTTGATGTCTTGTCGTCGTTGTCATCATCGCAGGAGGTGAACGCGACCGCGCATAGCATCATTGCCATTGACGCGATAAGTTTAATAGATGTTTTCATTTCGGTTTAGTGATTATGTCGGTGAATTATTTACTTTTCGCAGTGCAAAATTAGAAACGGACGAATGTGCCGGCAATACCTGAAAAAAGTGAATTTTTGTGATGATTTCATCTCCGTATGGCTTCGGAGGCCGATTTACAGGAGGGCGAATAATAAAAAGTAGGTATTGCGTGGCTTGCGGGTTCGCCGTAACTTTGCATGGGGAAAACAACCCGTTTCACAACATATGATCGAGAATCAGAAAAGCTATCTCCCGGGCAACAGGATGAGGGATGTTATTCGCGACAACAACATGCTCCTTATGGCTATCAGCCGATTTGACATCGGATTCGGCTTTGGCGACTCCACCATCGCCGAAACATGCGAGGCCAACGGGGTGGATACCTCCACTTTTATCGCGGTGTGCGATTTGCTCAGCCATGCGGAGGCGGACGCCTCAAAGGTGAGCCTGCCCTCTCTGATGGGCTATCTGCGCAGAGCACATACCTCATTTCTCGATATCACATTGCCTCACATACGTCATCACCTCATAGAGGCCATAAACTACTCTGAGACCGATGACGTGGCTTTCCTGCTGATGAAGTTTTTCGATGACTATGTGCTCGAGGTCAAGCGACATATGGAATATGAGAACAATGTTATTTTCTCGTATGTCGACCGGCTGCTCGAAGGGCAGGTGGACGAGAGTTTCTCTATCTCGAAATTCTCTATGAACCATAGCCATATGGCCGCGAAACTAAATGACCTCAAAGATATTTACATATACCACTACAAGCAGCGGGATATCGCGCGCCTGAGCGCCACGCTCTTCGACATTATCATATGCGAGCGCGACCTGATGGCGCATTTCGAGGTGGAAAGCAGGCTGTTCGTGCCGGCTGTGGAGCGGCTTGAAAACTCGCTGAGGACGGCAATTTGCTGTGAGACGGAGAACGACGGCGGGAATGAGGTCGAAACCAACAGCCAGCTGGAAGCGCTCGGCGAGCGCGAGAAGGATATAATACGCTGCGTCGCCCGCGGTCTTGCCAACAAAGAGATTGCCGACGAATTGTGCCTGTCGGTGCATACGGTTGCCACGCACCGCCGCAACATCTCGGCGAAATTAGGCATACATTCGAGTGCCGGGCTGACCATTTTCGCTATCTTGAACAAATTGGTCGACCTGCCGTCGGTGCGTCCCCAATAATGGCCGCCGTTTCGGAAGAATTAAGTAACTTTGTCCAATCCATTCGGATACGGAACATAGCATTGTCATACACCACGACTTATGAATGAGGATTTTGAAAACACATGGCGGAAGATGCTCGCCGGAGAAGTATATGACGCGTTACACCCCGAACTGATACGCCGCCTGGAAGCCACGCGGGAAAAGATACGCGAGTTCAACGACCTGCGGCCTTCGGACGCTGCCGGTCAGGAGGCCATACTTCGCTCGCTGCTTGGCAGCTGCGGCGACAAAATACACGTCAACCAGCCTTTCCGTTGCGATTACGGCTGCAACATCCATTTTGGAGAGAATTTCTTCGCCAACTTCAACCTTACCATACTGGATGAGGCGGAGGTGAGAATCGGCGACAACGCTTTCATCGGCCCCAATGTCAGCATATATACTGCCTGTCATCCTCTTGACGCGCATACGAGAAATACCGGCGCGGAGTGGGCCGAGCCTGTGACAATAGGGGATAATGTGTGGATTGGCGGGAACGCCACGATTGTGCCCGGAGTCACTATCGGCGACAACGTTGTCATAGCGGCCGGAGCGGTGGTCACGAAGGACGTTCCTTCCGATGTGGTGGTCGGTGGGAATCCGGCCCGCGTGATCCGCCGTTTATGATGTCGCGCGTTATGACGGCGCAGCGATAGGGTGGTGCCAGCGGCCGCCGTCTAAGCCTTTTCAGATAGCTCCAGCCACCGCATCTCTTTTTCGTCAAGCAGCAGGCTGATTTCCGAGAACCGGGAGGCTTTCGCTGCTATGTCGGCGCCGTCGCCGCCCGAAGCGAATAATGCTTCCAGCGCGGATTTTTCTTCGTTAAGCGACTGGATCTCTTTTTCAAGCGTCTCAAACTCCTTTTTCTCCTTGAACGTCATTTTCGCCGGGCGCCCGGCAGCCGGCTTGGGTTGCGGCGTCGCGCTCTGCCGGGCACTTTCCGCGGCCTTGGCGCGGGCGTCGCTTTCCTTGCGCCACAGAGTGTAGTCGGTGTAGCTCCCGGGAAAGTCCTTTATGACGCCGTTTCCCTCGAACACAAACAAGTGGTCGGCCACGGAGTCAAGAAAATACCGGTCGTGGGAGATTACGATGACGCACCCCTTGAACTCGCTGAGATAATCTTCGAGCACTCCCAGTGTGGCGATGTCGAGGTCGTTCGTCGGCTCGTCGAGTATCAGGAAATTCGGCGAGTTCATCAGCACCGAGGCGAGATGCAGGCGGCTTCTCTCGCCCCCGCTTAGTTTGGCTATGTATTTTTGCTGGTCGGCCGGAGTGAACAGGAAGCGGCTTAGGAACTGCGAGGGGCTGACGCGCTCCCCGTCGTTGATTATGACCTCCTCGGCTTTCTCGGTGATGGCGTCGATGACTTTCTTGTCGGGGTTGAAGCTGATTCCTTCCTGGCGGTAGTAGCCGAAGCGCACTGTCTCGCCCACGTCGAACTGGCCCTTGTCGGGACTTGTCAGTCCTAAAAGCATTTTCACAAAGGTTGATTTACCGACACCGTTTCCTCCCATTATGCCTATTTTCTCGCCGGGAGCGAACACATAGCTGAATCCGTCAAGGATAACCTTGTCGCCAAACCGCTTGCACACTGTGTCGGCCTCGAATATCTTGGAACCTATGCGCGACGACTTTACCGAAAGAACCACGTCTTTGTCAGCCGCCTGTTTCCGTGCCCGTTCTTTGAGGTCGTAGAATGCGTCTATGCGGTATTGCGCTTTTCCGGCCCGTGCCTGGGGTTGCCGCCGCATCCATTCCTGTTCCTTGCGAAGCAGGTTGCGCGCTCTCGCCACTCCGGCCTCCGCGGCCTCCAGGCGCTCGCGTCGCCTGCGCAGGAAATTGGCGTAGTTCCCGGTATACGCGTATACCTCTCCCCGGTCAATCTCGATGATGCGGGAACATACCCGGTCAAGGAAGAACCGGTCGTGTGTTACCATCAGTAGCGTCATGCGTGAACGGGATAGCGTCTGCTCGAGCCATTCGATCGCCGGAATGTCGAGATGGTTGGTCGGCTCGTCGAGCAGGAGCACCTGCGGTTCGGCGGCCAGCACGCACGCCAGGGCGATACGTTTCCGCTGCCCTCCAGACATCGTGCCTGTCAGCGCATCGTGGTCAGTGATGCCGAGCTGTGTCATAAGGCGGCGCAGTTTCGACAGCAGCTCCTCCCGGCCATCCGTGTCCAATGCGGCCAGCGCCTCGACGACCGGCCTGTAACCTACGGCCGCTTCCCATACAGGCAACTCTTCCGGCAGCTGTGGTGTCTGGTCGAGAAAGGCGATCCTGGTGCCGGCGGCGGTGACTACGGATCCCGAATCATAGCCTTCCAGGCCGACAAGGCAGCGCATCAGCGTGCTTTTACCAGACCCGTTGCGGGCGATAAGTCCTACCTTGTCCCCCTCGTTAAGTCCGATAGTCACGTCGGCGAAAAGCATTCTGTCGCCGTAGCTTTTCGTCAGTTTCTCAGTTTGAAGCAGTATTCCCATATCGCAGAGGCTTTTGCCTGGGCTACCCATTACGGTTGACGCGCCCGCGGCGTATCTGTTGCCTATGATTTTGATTAAATCCAACGCGAATATACGAAAAACCGCCCGAAAATTTTGCCATTCCGAAAAAACTCCCTACCTTTGCATCCGAAATAACCACGGAGAGGTGGGTGAGTGGCTGAAACCACCAGTTTGCTAAACTGACGTAGGAGCAATCCTACCACGAGTTCGAATCTCGTCCTCTCCGCCAAAGCATCTTCCAAATCCCTGTAAGTAGCTCACTTACAGGGATTTCCATTTTAGGGAATTTACCAGAAATTGCCGCCAAAACGCCCCGAAATGACATAGTCGTGCTACACACATGCTACACGACCACAGCGGTGGAAACCGTGTAGTAAAATTTAACTAACTATTTGATATAGCATGATTTGTCATAGTTTTATCTGCTCAAAATCTTAAAGTAGTTAATACCTTTGCGGCTACAATCTGCTACACAACACGCAAAGGATAAAATTTAACACTTTAACATATGAGTAAGAGCAATCTTAACATCCGCTTTTACCTGCGCACAAACCATGTCAACAAGGACGGCACCTGCGCCATAATGGTGAGAATTACCGTCAATGGCGAGCGCACGGTATTCAGCACAAAACTGTCGGCAGACCCGAATAGCTGGGATGCCGACACCAACAGTGTCAAAGGAAAATCGAAAGCCGACAAAGAACTCAACCGAACACTTGAGGATATGAAATCGGCTATCCGAAGCCACTACTATGAGCTGGAGCGTTACGACGCTTTGGTGACCGCCGAGAAAGTGCGTAATGCTTTCCTCGGTATCAATATCCGTACCGAATCACTGATGCAGCTCTTCAAAGAGTATGTCGATGAGTGCCGCTCGTTGCTCGGCATAAGCCGTACAAAGGCGACGGTACAGAAATACGACCGTTGCTATCGCCGTGTTCAGGAGTTTCTGAAAGCAAAATACAAACTTTCTGATATTCCTCTCGTGGAAATCGGGCACAAGTTCATTACTGATCTGGAGTGCTACCTCCGCACTGTGAGCAAGTGCAACGAGAACACCACGGCAAAATTTCTCCAGACATTCAAGATGATAATTATCCGTGCCCGTAATAACGGATACATCAAAGGAGATCCGTTTGCCAACTATAAAATCCGGCTCAAAAGGGTTGACAGAGGCTATCTCACCGAAGAAGAACTTAAAGTGCTCCGTGAAACGCCCATTCCTTCCAAGCGTGTGGCGCAAGTACGCGATGTGTTCCTGTTCGCGTGCTACACTGGGCTTGCATACATCGACCTAAAACTGCTTCGTGCAGAAAACATCCGTACATCTTTTGACGGTAATCAATGGATAATGACACACCGTCATAAGACGGATACCGCAGTCAATGTGCCCATACTTGACATTCCGATGGAGCTTATAGAGCGCTATCGCGGTCAAAGTAAGAAAGGATACATACTCCCTATCCTAAGCAACCAGAAAATGAACCAGTATCTAAAAGATGTGGCAAAAGCCTGTGGTATAGAAAAGAACATCACTTTTCACATGGCCCGCCATACATTCGCCACTACGGTCACCTTGTCGCATGGCGTACCTATCGAGTCGGTATCAAAGATGCTCGGTCATACCCAAATCAAAACGACGCAGATTTACGCCAGAATCACCAATGAGAAAATCAGTCGTGACATGGCGGCCCTCGCAGAAAAGATGAAGAGTAATGGCCGTTCCGTCGGTGTCAATCCTTAACAAACCTTAAAGGAATATTCCTAAACATAGTCTAAACCAACTGTATTTAGTGAATATCGGCATTGTTTTGGCTCAATCTAAGGGGTATATAAGGAAAAAATATGTTAAAAGGAGCCGTCAGACACGTTTTGGCGGCTCTTTTTGTCGATTTTCAGTCGTAAACCGCAGGCTTTTAGTTAACAAGGATTAAAACTACCCCTTAGTAAGGAGATATATAAGGAAATGCCCTCGCGGATTCCCGGTAGTTTTGCAATGTCAATAATGACAGCAAACACTAAAATCCGAGAATACGAATGAATTACGACGAAAAAGTCATGACCCTTATTGATACGGCCGAAGGTATCTGGAATTTTGTCCATGACGCCGTGGCACGGCTCAGGAACGAGGAAGACCTGTTGCTGACCAAAGAGGAAGTAGCCGAGTTGATGAATTGCAGCACGAGGACTGTCGCCCGCTTGCAGGAGGAACGCGAAATTGAATATGTGGTGCTCCGTGGCTGTGTGAGGTTTACCAAACAGGCCGTGCGCGACGCCATACGCCGCAACACAATCAAGGTATCGCCGAAAACAAAGCGGGAGTTTGAGACCAATTTCAAAGCTATCGTAGCCAAACGTGTGAAATGATGGAAACGATAACGATTGAGAAAGGCACGTTTGAGCGGTGGATGCGGATGATATTCGACCGACTTGACCGCCATGACCGCAAGCTGGACGCCATAGCCAAGCACAAGGACCCGGCGCTGCCGGAGGTGATAGGCGAAAAACTCTATGATGTGCCGGCGCTCGCCGAGGTCTTCGGCGTCACCGCCAACACCATCTACCGCTGGAAAAGGCGCGGAATTATCCCGCTGCGCAAGATAGGCGGCAAAAACCAGATGTGGGAGCACGAGGTGGCGGCGTTGCTCACCCATACCGGCCTGATGGAAGAAATGAAGAAATCGGAATTGTCCGAGAAAAACAATACCCACTAAAATCTAAAATTTTATTCAAATGGATCAAACCAAAGAACAGGAGCAGGTGCTCATCGCCCGCAACAACGAAACCGGGCAGGTGGGAGCCGTCACAGGAATGAACGACGACGGCACCCCGAAACTCACCGATGTCAAGTCGGCCAAGCTCTCCGACCTCGTGAGATTCTCCAAAGGGCAGAACCCGCTGGAGGCCTTCATGTCGAACTTCGTGCGCCAGTGCAAAAATCCGTCCACCTTCGGATTCTTCAAGGTGCCCGCCGACCGTTACGACAGCGTGGGTGTGGCCATGTCCGACCTTATCAAAGACCCGCAGGCCAACGCCGACATGCTTAAAGACAACAAGGTCGAAATACCCACGCAGGAGCAGTCACAGACCGAAGAGGTCAAGTCGCAGCCCGAAGAAACGCCCGCACAGGGCGGCTATCAGGCCATCAACGCCGACAGCATAGACTGGGAGGCATTCAAGACCAACTGGGGTGTCGAGCGTGAACAGCTTGAAAAATCCGGAGACCTCGAAAGGATGCTCAACTACGGCAAATCGGGTCTGGTGAAGGTACATCCCACCCTCGCCGGCGAGAAGATGGAGCTGGACGCCCGGTTGTCGCTGCGCAAGGAACAGGACGGCAACATAAAGTTGGTGCCCCACTTCATCCGCCTCGAACCCAATCTTGAAAAGGAATACCGGGGCCATCAGTTCACCGCCGCCGACAAGGAGCAGCTGTTGAAGACCGGCAACCTCGGCCGTATCGTGGAGCTGGAGAGCAGGAACGGCGAGAAGACACCATCTTTCGTGAGCCTCGACCGCCTCACCAACGAAATCGTGAGTATGCCCGTGAACCGCCTTCACATCAAGGAGAACATCGGCAAGACAACGCTGACAGCCGATGAGATCAAGACACTCAAGGAGGGTCTGCCGGTAGTGGACAAGGAAATCACCCTGCGCGACGGCAAGACATTCAAGACCACCTTGCAGGTCAACGCCGACGCCCGCTGCGTCGAGTTCGTGCCGAAGGCGTGGCAAAACCACAAGCAGGGCCAGCCGCAACAGCAGGCGCAGAGCCGTGGCAACAGCTGGACGGACGCCGAGGGGAACATCCGCCCCATCAGCAAATGGAAAGGGATACAGTTCACCGACCAACAGAAACAGGACTATGTGGACGGCAAGACCGTAGTGTTGCAGAACGCCACGGACTCAAAAGGCCAGCCATGCACCCTGTATGTCAAGTTCAATCCCGAAAAGCAGCGTCCTTTCGCAACCACCGACAACCCCGACCTGAAACAGACCGTCGCCCCGTCCAACGACAGCGCCACGCAGGTGGCAGTCAACAACGACGGCAAGACCAACGAGGCCACAAAGAATGTCGCGGAACCGCTCCAAAAATACCAGACGGCGCCCAAGAACGAGGCCCAGCAGCGGCAACAGCGTAAGCCGAAAGGCCCAAAACCGTAACCCTCCCGCATAAATACCGCCGCTAAAATCCAAGAGTGAATCATTAACCCCGGTTGCAGGGGTCGCAATCAGGCCCCTGCAACCATAATACAAAACTAAAAAATCAAGACATAGACAATGAAACTTATCATAACACCCACATACGACATGGCAAAGGCAGTTGCCGGCGCCACAGGTGAATACGAGGAAACCACCGACTCGTTTGTGAGCCGCGACACCCATATCGTCTGGACTCACGGCGACGTGGTGGGTCTTAACCTAAACGACCGTATAACCGACAACGACTTTCCGGGGCAGCTCAACGCCCGGCAGATCGCGGCGCAATACTACACGCCCGTCGTAAGGGAGCAGCCGAGCATAAGCTCGCGTGACTATGCCGCCCTGCGCCTTATAGAGCAGCTGGCCTCCTTCGTGCAAGAGATAATCTTCATCACCTATCCGTGGGATGACGGCGAGAAATACATGCAGGCATTGATTGCCTTCCTCTCGCCGCAGGCTCCGTGCCGCCGTATCGTCCTGCAAGAGATGACCGAAAACGCCATATCCGACGCATTATGCCGGATGCCTACCCCTAAACTCGACAGCTACCTGTCCGACAACGCCATGCGCCGTGTCGTCGCCTACGACATGGTGACGACACGGCCCGAAGAACTGAAAGGCAGCCCCGCCTTCTCCGACAAAGCAGGCGAATTGCTCAAAAACATCAAAAAGGCGATAGACCGCCAAGAGGCGGGTGCCAAAATTCTTCCTGACAAGGCGAAAAATGAGCGAACCTACACATTCGGCACCTACCTGTCGCTTGAAACAGCCACCGCCATACTCTCGGCAAAATACGGCATGGGCTTACACTCCATTATGTGCAGCCTTGTGAGCCTCTACGAGAAAGGCAAGATAACCAACCCCGTCACCCACTGCAAGGGCGAAAATCCCATGTGCGGCGCCGTCCTCGGTCATGTCGGGCCTATACTCCCTGCCGGGAGTGTTGACAAATCAATGCTCGGTGTGCCATACGACCACATCAACGCCCCCGACGAACCTATAAGCCGCGACGCAGCCGTCTATTCCCTTATCGTCGAGCATACCGATAAAGTCAAAGGCGGCAATGTGACAACGGTGGTGTGCCCCTCTTATGAAAGCGACAAAGGTCTGCCGCTTGCCGAGATACTTTCAAAATCACCCGACAGCTGGGTTGCCGGCGCCTCGGCCTCTTTTGTCGCCGACGGCTGCATAGGCTCCCTTATAGAGCAGCTGATACGCAACGAGATGGTGTATATAGACGACGAATGTGTACATATCACCGAGGAAGGCCATAGATTCCTTGACTTCCTCAACAATTAGGCACCGCTATCCGGCCAACTTCCCGGCGGTAAAAGGGACGAAAACGACACCGCGCGTTGCGTGTGTGGCTGAAAATTCGTACCTTTGCCACTGAATCGCAGTCATAAAATCGTTTTTGATTCATTTGATTGTGGATTTTAGTGGCGCCGTTCGGGAGGGATACCCGGACGGCTTTTCTTATCCCGAAACAGAAACCCCACTAAAATCTACGAGATTATGAACAATCCGACCCGTGAGGAAGAACTGTCTTTCTACTTCCTCTATCTGAAAAAATATCTGCAAGATTACCGTTTTGACGGCGGCATAACCGACAACTTCATCCGCAACCGCGCCGAACAAGCCGAAGAAACCTACGAGAAAGCCAGACTTGAGGGCGCCGAGGTTGACGAGGCCCACAGTATGTCGCTGGCCGTGCTTCTTGACGGATTCCGCTATTCCGAGTACGAACTGGTGTACGATGTGCTGGAAGAAGAGTTCAAGGACGATATTTCCGCCGAAATGCTGCCATTCTTCACCACCCATCTGCTTGCACAGCGTGAGATAGACGATGTGTTCGAGGGGTATGAGTTGCAGGAGGCGGGCTTCATACCAAGCGGCAAATATCATCAGCTCCGCTGTGAGCTGACAGGTGCAATCTCGATATACCTGCGCGAGAATGGCCTTTAACCGCAAGGAGAAGATGCGCGGCAACACCGAGGCGATACGCACGGCGTTTCGCCTCGGTGTTGAGCGCCGGCCGCCGACCGATGACGAGTGGACGGCCATGACGAAATATGCAGGGTTCGGAGGTCTGAAATGTATCCTCAACGACGCCGACAGTCTGGACGATGCCGCAAAATGGAGCAAATCGGACATCGAGCTGTTCGCCCCCACGGTAGAACTGCGCCGGCTCATACATGACTATTCAAAGGACGACAGGGAGTTCAAGATGTATATGGACTCCCTTAAAGCGTCAGTGCTGACCGCCTTCTATACCCCGAAGGAGGTAGTTGAGGCCATATCCCAGACATTGCAGCAGGTCGGCGTGGAGCCGAAAAGATTTCTCGATCCCAGCGCCGGCATAGGCGCGTTTGTGGACGCCTTCACATGGGTAAATCCCCATACGGAGATAATGGCGTTTGAGAAAGACGCTCTCACAGGCAGGATACTGTCACAGCTGTATCCCCAAAGCATAGTGCGTGTGGAGGGGTTTGAGAAAATCGAGCAGCCTTTCAACAATTATTTCGATGTCGCCTCGTCCAACATTCCCTTCGGGGATTTCGCCGTGCCGGATCCGGTATATGCCACCCACAAGGAAACTGCTTACCGCAAGGCGGTGGCGTCGATACACAACTATTTCTTCCTGAAAGGTCTTGACGCGGTGCGCGAGGGCGGCATTGTCGCCTTCATCACCTCGCAGGGCCTTATGAACAACGGATCGGCGCTTGTGCGCGGCGAGATAGTGAAACACGCCGACCTCGTGGCGGCGCTGCGTCTGCCCAACAACACATTCCGCGACTCCGCCAATACCGAGGTGGGCAGCGATCTTGTCATACTCCAGAAACACAGCGATAAAAGACGGCTTTCGGCAGATGACGAGCTGTTTATCCAGTCGGTCAAGGACAGTGGGAGCGGCGTGCCCAACAACCGCTATTTCATCGAACATCCCGGCAACATCATATCCACCGATATGAAGATTGACACAGACCCCTACGGCAAACCGGCCATCATATATACCCATGCCGGAGGAGTGAACGGGATAGGCGACGACATGCGCAAGGTGCTGTATGCCGTTTTGGGAGAGAGGCTCAATCTTGACCTCTATAACGGCAAATCAAAGAGATCACACCTTATTATGGATAATGAGCCTGCGCCGCATAAAGCGACTGTCGGGGAAGACCATCAGATTGAGGATGTGGAGGCCGAGGAAATCACCGACACTCCGGTGCCCGATACTCCGTCACAAGTTGCCCATGCCGATGAGATAGACACAACCGGCTCGCCGGATTATACCCATAATCCCGACCCCCGTGTGTATATGTATAATCTTTTCGGTGAGTTGGAGGAAATCAACGCCCCGAAAAAACACCGCACACGAAAACAGGAAACAGCGCAGGAACAGACGGATAAACCGGCAAAGCCTCAACGAAAAGAGAAGAAGGCAGACGATGATGTGCCGCCGTCAAAAACCTCTCCCCGCAAGCTCACCGATGAAGAACTGGCTTTCTACGGCTCTCTGAACTGGGAGGACAACCCGCCCATCAACGGCTTCTACGAAACCATGATGTCGATTGCCCACCGGCAGCTGGAGGAACAAGCGAAAGAACGCGAGAAGGCCGAGGCCGAAAGGCTGTCGCACAATGCTGCGGCGGCCGCCGGCATAGCACAGGGAGAAACCTATATAGAGAAGACCGAGGGTGAGTATATACCCGGCGGCAGGAACCGTCCGGCAAAGGTCACGGCTATAAGGATAGAGCCGGATATGTCACCGCGAAAATACTCCGAGGATATAAAGTTTTTCCATAAGGAGGGATCAATGGTGGTGGCCGACGGTCAGGTGGGCTTTCTCTCGGAGGTCACGAAATTCGGTGCCACATTCACGCCGCTGGCTCTCAAACCCGAACAGGAGAAACGTGCAATGCTCTATATAACATTGTCGGAAACATATCAGCAGCTTTACGATTATGAGGCCGAAACACACGAGGCAAGCGAACATCTGCGCGAACACCTTAATCAGTATTATGACGAGTTTGTGGAGAAATACGGCCATCTCAACGAGCGGAAGAATGTGCGTTTAATAATGATGGACGCCAACGGGCGTGACGCCCTCGCGCTGGAGCGTGGCGAGAACGGTCTGTTTGTCAAGGCAGACATCTTCGACCACCCCGTATCATTCGCCGTTGACGAAGTTACATCGGTAGATACGCCTATGGAGGCGTTATCCGCGTCGCTGAACAAATACGGCGTTGTTGACATCGGATATATGTCCTCGCTTGTGGATATAGACGAGAACGCCCTTGTCGATAACCTCAAGGGGCATATCTTCTACAACCCGCTTGTTGACAGATACGAGATTGCCGACCGTTTCATAGCCGGCAATGTAATCAGCAAAGCCGAGCAGATCGAGCGGTGGGTGGCCGACCATGAGGCGGACGACAGCCGCATAGATGAGTCACTCGCCGCCCTGCGTGAATCATTCCCCCGAAAGATAACATTCGACGAATTGGATTTCAATTTCGGTGAGCGGTGGATACCTACCGGCATGTACTCCGCCTATATGAGCAGCCTGTATGAAACAGAGATAAATATTGCCTACTCCCCGTCGCTTGACGAGTATTCTGTGACAAACAAGGGGGGCAACATGAAGATATGGAAGGAATACTGCGTGCAGGGCCATTACCGCCGCTATGACGGCATGAGCCTGTTGAAACACGCCCTGCACAACACCGTGCCGGAGATAAAGAAATGTATCGGGCAGGACGAGCACGGCAACGACATCAAGGTGCCGGACGCCGAGGCGATACAGCTTGCCAACGCCAAGATTGACGAGATACGCAACGGGTTCACCGAGTGGCTCGCCGAACAGTCGCCGGAATTCAAGGACAGGCTTGTGGGGCTGTATAACCGCAAGTTCAACTGTTTTGTAAGACCCCGCTATGACGGTTCGCACCAGACTTTCCCCGGACTGAACATGAAGATGTTGGGCGACCGCTACGGCATACGCTCCGTATATCAGTCGCAGAAAGATTGTGTCTGGATGCTCAAGCAGAACGGCGGCGGGATATGTGACCATGCCGTCGGGACCGGCAAGACGCTTATAATGTGCATAGCCGCCCACGAAATGAAGCGTCTGGGGATGGCGCACAAGCCGATGATTATCGGGCTGAAAGCCAACGTAGCCGACATCGCCATGACATATCAGACAGCGTACCCCGACGCACGGATACTCTTTGCCGACGAGAAAAGTTTTCAGGCGTCCAACCGTGTCAGGTTCTTCAACAATATCAGGAACAACGACTATGACTGCGTGATAATGTCGCACGACCAGTTCGGCAAGATACCGCAGTCGCCGGAGTTGCAGCAACAGATATTGCAGATTGAGCTTGACACTGTGGAAGAGAACCTGAAAGTGCTTAAAGAGCAGGGCAAGGAAATAACCCGTGGTATGCTCAAAGGTCTGGAAACCCGCAAGAAGAACCTTGAGGCAAAACTCGAAAAGATACGTTATCAGATTGAGAACCGCACGGATGACGTGGTGGATTTCAAGCAGATGGGCATTGACCATATATTTGTTGACGAGAGCCATCAGTTCAAAAACCTTATGTTCAACACGCGCCACAACCGTGTGGCCGGATTGGGCAACAGCGAGGGCAGCCAGAGGGCTTTGAACCTGTTGTTTGCGATACGCACAATTCAGGAACGCACTGGCAGGGACCTCGGTGCCACTTTCCTTAGCGGCACCACCATATCCAACAGCCTGACGGAGTTATACCTCCTTTTCAAGTATCTGCGTCCGAAAGCGCTTGAAAGCCAAGATATTCGGTGCTTTGACGCTTGGGCGGCGATATTCGCCAAAAAGACCACCGATTTTGAGTTCAATGTTACCAACAGTATAGTGCAGAAGGAGCGTTTCCGCTACTTTATCAAGGTGCCGGAGCTGGCGGCCTTCTATAATGAGATAACGGATTACCGCACGGCAGAGGATGTAGGCGTTGACCGGCCGGAGAAAAAGGAAATCCTTTACCATATCCCGCCTACGCCCCAGCAGGAGGCGTTTATCCAAAAGCTGATGGAGTTTGCCAAGACCGGCGACGCCACAATACTGGGCCGCGCCCCATTGTCTGAAACCGAAGAAAAGGCGAAAATGCTCATCGCCACCGACTATGCCCGCAAGATGTCGATGGATATGCGTATGATTGACCCCGCCTGCGGTGACGACCCCGGCAACAAGGCCTCACACTGCGCCCGGCTTATCGCCGATTATTATCATCGGTTTGACGAACACAGGGGAACACAGTTTGTTTTCAGCGACTTGGGCACATTCAAACCCGGTGAGTGGAACCTGTATTCCGAAATCAAACGCAAACTGATGGAGGATTACGGCATACCGGCGCATGAGATACGTTTCATTCAGGAGTGCAAGACCGGCAAGATGAGAAAATCCGTGATTGACGCCATGAATGACGGCAATGTCCGTGTGCTGTTCGGCTCAACACAGATGTTGGGTACCGGGATAAACGCCCAGAAACGGTGTGTGGCGATCCATCACCTCGATATTCCCTGGGTGCCGAAAGATCTGGAGCAGCGCGACGGCAGGGGCCAACGGCAAGGCAACATGGTAGCCAAGCTGTATGAGGACAACGAATTGCCCGTAATCATCTATGCGGTTGAGAAAACATTGGATTCTTATAAGTTCAACTTGTTGATGTGCAAGCAGACTTTTATCTCGCAGCTGAAACGGGGTGCGCTGGGAGCGCGAACCATCGACGAGGGAGCGATGGACGAGAAGAACGGCATGAATTTCTCCGAATACATGGCCATTCTCTCCGGCAATACAGACCTTCTTGAGAAGGCGAAACTTGAAAAGCGTATAGCTGCCCTTGAGAGTGAGCGCAAGGCATTCGGCAAAGGCAGGGCTGACAGCGAATATAGGCTGCGTACCATATCCGGCGACCTCGCTTCCGAAGAATCCAACATAGCGAAGATGAAAGCCGACCTTGCCCGTTATCAGGCGGCGGTGCACCGCGACAGCGACGGCAATCCCTTGCCGGGCCTCAAACTCGACGGCTGCGATTCCGGCGATGAGAAGGTCATGGGCGAATATCTGCAAAAGCTGGCAAAATCGGCTGATACACATGGTCAATATCAGCGTGTCGGAGAGGTTTACGGCTTACCGATACTGATATATTCAGAGAAAACGTTGGTTGACGGCGTTGAATCCCGGCAGAACCGCTTTGTCGTTGACGGCGGTCTGAAATACAAGTACAACAACGGCTATATCGCCATGAGCGACACACATGCCGCCTGCATGAACTTCGCCAACGCACTTGAAAGGTTGCCCGACATCATCGGCCAGTTTGAGAAACGCGCCGAGAAAATGCGTGCCGACATTCCTCAGTTGCAGGCCATTGTTGCAAAGACATGGGGCAAGGAAGATGAACTGAAAGCCCTGAAATCAGACCTTGCCGCCCTTGACCGCAAGATAAGCGCCGAGATTGCACCCAAAAAGGAAGACACCACCGACGGCGAGGAAATCAAGCCGGATAAGCCGCAGCAGCAAGCGACAAATTCAGTCGCCGCTACCAAACCTCCTGACAAATCACAAGACAGCAAGGAGTCAATGGTGGCCGAACCGAGGCAGCAATACCAATTCCCGCCGACCATTCAACGACCGATATACCGCCCATAGTGGACATGATTAAGCGGCAAGGATATGGAATATTGAATCATATACTTGCCGCTTTTTTACTTTTGTGGAGAAGTTTCTGGTTTTATTGAAATTGCGAATCCGCCGCCACGAGCCATATGGATTTTGTCTTT
>CAJTRT010000028.1 GCA_910579105.1 uncultured Muribaculaceae bacterium
AATTCTTATACATATGCCCGTTATTGCACACGAACCAGTATTTTTTGAAATCGTTAAGATTGGCAGGAACATCCGAACGCTCAAAGTCACAGAATTCAATTGCACCGACTTCCTCCGGTGTCAATCCCCATCCATAATAAGGAACAGGATTAGGCACCTCGTCAACGTATCGGTTTCTGTAAATGCGGATGTCGGGAAACCCAGGAATGGATAACTTTGTAGGGCCATCTTTTTCATCAAGATAGAGCTTGAACGATTTCTTCCCGGTAGGGTTCAGTTTGCCATAGATTGTCTCCACCCCATCCATTGCATTTTTAGGAATCTTGGGGCCATCACTGTCATCGCCATCACATGATACCATTGCGACAGTCACGAACAGCGTCATCAAAAGCCAAAATATTTTTTCATTTTTCACATTGTTATTTATTCGTTACAAAATTAGCATAATAATACTTTTTCAGCAACAAAGGAACCCTGGTTTATTCAATATAAATGACCTTCCTAATACGGGACGAACTTGATCCATTCGCGGAGCGGGGCGGCGGGGGATGGGCGGGGGACGGTGTATGTTTCGCCGCAGCCGTTGAGGAGGATTTCGTCGGGAGTGAAGGAAATCAGGGACCAGTAGATGCCGCCGTCGGGGCTGAAGGTACAGGCCGCGGGGTTGAACTTTGAGTTGTCAATCTCAAGGTCGGCGCGGGCTATGGCGAGGTTGTTCGCCGGCATATGCATGGTGTATTCGCCGGTGTTGGCGTTCTTCATCATGCGGATGTTCTGGAAGAAGAGCGTGCCGTTGTCGTTGTTCCTCGTCGCGGCGGCACGGATATATACCATCGCCGGATTGACCATATAGACGAACATATGCCTGTTGGTGACCACCTCGCAGTAGCCTTCGCCGTACTTCACGCCCAGCCGCCATTCCTGCAAGCAGTTGCCCACATCGAATTTCGAGGCGCAATGCCTCATCTCGTAAGGCTCGGTCGTCACAATGTCTTCAACCTTGGCGAGCAAACGGGAGCCGACACGGAGTTTGCCGTCCACGCGCTCCATATCCAACGGAGGAACCGAGTCGGAAAACGACACCTCGCCGTTCGGTGCGAACGTCGTCTGATGCCTGTAACCGCAGCCCGGAATTTCCAATGTAGCCTGCATCGCTGAATCGACGCTCTCGTAAAGGATGCAAACCGAATCCGTCACCACGGCCTCGGCGGCATCATCGGCCCAAACGCCCTTATAATCGCTGAAATTAACACCAAAACACTCGATTACGCTAAAAGCCAAAAGCAGGAATACGGATATATGTTTCTTCATTTTATGCTGCGCTTATTATGTTTCTCACACCTTGACGCAAAGGTAGTAAATCCCGCATAAAACTCCAAAAATCTTGTGCGTATCCAACTACATAAATTGCTTCAATGCCTTGGGTTCCAAGGTAGGGATGCACCCTGGTGCATCCGCAGCACAACTAAAAAATCCAGTGTGTAGCGGAGGATGCACCGGGGTGCATCCCTACAAGCCATAACGCCATTTCATAGGATGAATAGGCGCATTTTCATTATGGTGTAAAAATAATTACAAGCATAAGTCGTTTTAGTGGTGAACGACTGTATATGCCGCCGCTGTATGACGCGTAAACCTAAGGCGGACTATAAAAGTTATAATAATTATAAAGCTATCTGTTATGAGACTTGACGGACGGAGGAACAGCAACAACGTCAGCGACCGGCGCGGGATTTCAGGGAAAGCCGCGGGTATCGGGGGCGGAATAGTGGGAATCATCGTTGTGGCGGTGGTGACGCTTATGAGCGGCGGCAGCGTGGGCGACGTGTTGCAGAACGTCGTCGGGCAGCAGGCCCGCGGCAGCTACGCGCAGAACTACCAGCCCGACGCGGAGGACGAGCGCCTGGCCGACCTTGCATCGAAGGTGCTGGCCGGAACCGAAGACGTGTGGACCGAGGAGTTCCGCCGCCAGGGCTGGGGCGAATACGAGTGCCCCAAGATGGTTCTGTTTTCCGGCGCAGTGCAGTCGGGGTGCGGCCACGCCACATCGCAGACCGGTCCGTTCTACTGCTCGGCCGACCAGACGGTCTACCTCGACCTTGACTTCTTCAAGCAGATGCAGAAGTCGATCGGGGCGAGCGGCGATTTCGCCTACGCCTACGTCATAGCCCACGAGGTCGGGCACCATGTGCAGTACCTGCTCGGCACCCTCGACCAGGCGCACGAACTGATGAGCCGTGTGTCGGAGCGGGAAGCCAACCGCGTGAGCGTGCGTTTGGAATTGCAAGCCGACTATTACGCCGGGGTATGGGCCAACCGCGACAACGCTATGTTCAACTCCATTGAGCCGGGCGACGTGGAGAACGCCATCAATGCCGCCTCGAAAATCGGCGACGACTACTTGCAGAAAAAAGCCACCGGCCGCGAGGTGCCCGACTCGTTCAACCACGGGCGCTCCTCGCAGCGCATGGCCTGGCTGTCGAAGGGGATCCGCACCGGTGACCCGTTGCAGGGAGACACCTTCACCCCGGCCTACGAGGCTTTATAGTTTCCGTCGGACGGGTCATACAAGTCGGACAAGGGTGTCGCAGTACTTACATCAAATTGTAGGGACGCACGAGCCGTGCGTCCGTTGACCGCCTGTTAATCAAGCTGGATAACTCGGACGCACGAGCCGTGCGGCCCTACAATTTGGCGTTTTGCCACACCTCGGTCATAAGGTGTGGCAAATGCCTGCTATTTCAATGTGATGGTGGCCCGCAGCGGGGTTGAGGCAGAAGAGGGGCCGACAAGGATTTCATATTTGCCCGGATCGGCCACGAAACGCCCGGCGGCGGGGTCGTAATATGAGAAAGCCTCCTCGTCGAGCAGAATCTCATAGCGTGCCTTTTCTCCGGCCTTGATCATCTGCTTGTCATAGCCTTTGAGTTCCTTGTACGGGCGGAACACCTTGGGATTGATCGGACGCACATACAACTGCGCTGCCTCCATGCCGTCTGCCGCGCCAGTGTTCGCGACATCAAAAGTCACACGGTAAAGGATTTCGCCTTTCTCGGTCTTGTCCTTGACGCGGAGGCCGGAGTAGTCAAAAGTCGTATAGCTCAGTCCGTAGCCGAACGGGAAATTGGGCTTCACTCCCTTTGTGTCGTAGTGGCGATAGCCTACCAGCAGCCCCTCGCCGTAGGCCACGCGCTTGTCGCCGTCAGGGTCGTAGTAATACGGGTAGGCGGGATTATCCTCCCAGCGCTTCTCGAAAGTCACGGGGAGCTTGCCGCTGGGATTGGTCTTGCCGAACAGAATTTCCGCGGCTGCGGTTCCACCCTCCTGTCCGGGATACCACAGATAAAGCAGGGCGGGAGCGGCATCCTGCCACCGGCGCATGTCAACGTTCCCCCCTGCGTTGACCAGGACGGCGGTGTTGGGATTGGCGGCAAGCACGCGGCTGACGAGCGAATCCTGGTACTCGGGCAGTTCGAAAGGACGGTCGTTGCTCTCCCGTTCAAGGCTCTCGTTGAAGCCTACGGAGACAATGGCCACATCGGCCTGTCGCGCCAGACCGGCGGCCTCGTCAAACAGCAGTTTCTCCTCGCGCCATCCGAAAGCGATATCAACAGGATGCACGTTAGCGAAATATTCAAGTTCCACAGGATATTCCTTGCCCGCTTCGAGGGGGAGCACCACCTCCTTGCGGGTGATACCCTGGTCGCGCCACTCGTCAATCACCCTCTCGCCGTTGACATTGAGGCGAAAGCCGTCGAAACCGCGCACAACGAAACGGTAGTCAGCGCTCTTCCCGGGGCGCACGACACCGCTCCACCGCATCGAGCAGTGGTCGTAAGGGAGGCCGCGGCGCTCGGTCGCGATGTGGTAGCCGTTGGCGATATTCACGATAGTGTCAATCTTGGTCTCGACCGGTTCCCCTTTGAGGCGGGGATTGTTGAAGAACTCCGCTTTAAGGCCGCGTTGGTCTGAACCGGCTTCTGTATAGAACACCGACGAAGCGACCGTCTCGGGAAGAGTCGGCAGTCCGGGAGAATAAAGTACCTCCACGTCATCGCCAGCCATTGCCCTGATGCCGTCGATAAGCGACACGCTGTGGAACGGGAACGTGTATGAGGAACCACCTCCTGAAATGTAGCTGTTGGCGTTCGGTCCGATCACGGCCACCCGCTTGACCGACGGTTTCAAAGGCAACAGCCCGTTTTCATTTTTCAGCAGCACGATACCCTCCCGCGCGAGCTGCAATGCGGCCGCGGCACCCTGGGGGTTATCCAGCGGTATAGTCGTGTCGAGCTGCTGTTTCTCGAAGAACCCGTTGGCGAAAATCAGGCGCAGGAGGCGGCGCACCTTGTCGTCGATTGTCCTTTCACTTACCCGGCCATCCTTGATGGCCGGAATCAGTACCTCGCGGTTCATGCACTTGGCCCGGGGCATCTCGAGATCAAGGCCGCCGTTGGCGGCTTCCACACCATCGTAGGTAGCCGACCAGTCGCTCATCACCACCCCTGTGAAGCCCCACTGGTCGCGGAGCACTTTGTTGTTCAGGTAGTCGCTCTGGGTGGCGTGCACGCCGTTCACCAGGTTGTAGCTATCCATCACACTTCCGACCCCGGCCTTCTGGATCGCGGCCTTGAACGCCGGGAAATAGATTTCGTGGAGCGTGCGCTCGTCTATGTCAGAGCTTACATTGTTGCGGTCCCATTCCTGGTTGTTGGCGGCGTAGTGTTTGAGCGTGGCCACAACCCCATGGTCTTTAAGGCCTGCGACATAGGCGCAGGCGGTCTCGGCATTGAGATACGGGTCCTCGGTAAAATACTCGAAATTGCGGCCGCACATAGGGGCGCGGAGTATGTTTACACCGGGGCCGAGAAGCACATGCACCCCGCGGGCACGGCTGTCGCGGCCAAGCTGCCGCCCGAGCTCGCGCACCAGGGAGCGGTTCCAGGTCGAGGCGGTAAGCACCCCGGCGGGATAAGCCGTGCTCTTCCCGTCCTTATGGGTGCCCACAGGGCCGTCGGTCAGCTTGATCTCAGGGATTCCGAGGCGGTCGACGGCACGAATATAAAAGCCGTTGTATCCGCCGATATAGTCAATCTTTTCTTCAAGGGTCATACGCCCCAACAGGTCCTCCACACGCGCCTCCACATCGGCGGAAGCGTCCTTGTAGACCTGCGCGGAAACGGCTGTCGAAACCGCCAGCAGGGAAACCGATAATAATGTCTTGCGCATAATACGTTGTATAGCGAGCGTTAGCGTTGTTTTACTTGTTGATTACCTTGCCGAACTCACGGCGCCATATGTCATAGCCCTCTTCGGCTGGATGCAGCCCGTCTTTGAGGAAAAGCTCCGGGCGGACGTTTCCCTCGGAATCGAGCATGGGGGTGTGTATGTCTATGAACGCCGTATTCGGCTGACTTTCGGCGAACTCCCTGAGCTGTCGGTTGAACTCCTGGATTTTCGGCAGGCTCTTAACCCTGACCGGGGATGGCTTCACCGACACCAGGCAGATTTCGGCATCGGGCTTCATGCAGCGCACCTCGAAAAAGAGCCTCTCCATCGCGTCCATCATCTCGGGAACCTCCCATTTGAAACCGATCTCGTTATCCCCCTCGTAGATTATGATCCGTTTGGGGTTGAACGGCTCGATCAGCAGGTGGCGGTAGTTGTAGAGGTCGATTGCCTTCGTACCCGACACGCCGCGGCGTATCACGTTCCTGCCGGGGAAATCCGTCTCGAGGCTCTTCCACATATCAATCGACGAACTGCCGACGACAAGCGTGGCGTCCTTCAACACCGCCTGCTCCGCGTCGCGCTCCATATAGTCGGAAATCTTCTTCTCCCACTTCAACTGCTGCTTCATCTTCGGCAGCCCCTTGATCGGGCGCTCAGGCTGGCCGATCTCGCCGCGCACAAGCAGACGTCCGAGCATCAGATACGCTTTCTCCTCGCCATCGGCATCGCTGATTTTCAGCGTCACCCGGTGCTTGCCAGGTTCCACCTTGACCAAGGCATACCGCACCGCCCGCCCCTCGGCCTTGCGGTTTAGAAAATGAGAGCCGACGAGGTCGGTAGCCTGAAAATATGGCGCGCCATTGTTTTCAGCCTGTTTGAGGCGTATCATCTGGCCGTCGACGTATATCTCCAATTTCCCCATCTCAGGCCCGGCGATGTCGTAGAGGCCGAACATGTCGCCATCAAACGAGAAAGAAAGGGTCGAATTCGGGTGACCGCTGGTCATAACGTAGTCAAACTTGTCGGCGAACTGCTTCATACGCGAGTCGCGGGCAGCCTCGACGTTCTTCCAAAGGCCGTGCTTATGGCACACCTCCTCTGGGGCATACATCTTAACACCCTCCCATCCGGGCTGGTCGAAAGTCCGGGCCGTCTGCCCCATCGATACCAAAGCCGCCAGGACGAGCCATACGCCTGCTATCAAAAATCGTTTCATTGTCGTTTATATTCAGTCTGTTAAAGTTCAATGTCTTTCGTTGTCACCTTTCCGTCGGCTTCGGAAACCTTTACCGATAATTGCACCTTGTCGGATGGTTGGAACTTGGCGAACGACCATTCATAAGGGTACTCCCCTATCGCGGTGCTCTTGTCTCCGCAGACAACTTCCACAGATATGCCGTCGGCGGGCGGTGTCTCGCAGAAACCGTAAACCGAATCCCAGCCGAACGGCGAGCGGATGCGGAACGTGTAGATCTTTCCTGCCGCGGTGCCGCTGTCGGTCACTTTCCAGCCATTTTTCAACGCCGGCACTTCGTCAACACGGAGGATGGGGCTTAACGCGGCACTCTCGGCCGCCCCTGCTTTAAGCGGGATTGCCACGGCGGCGAACCCTTTGGCAGGAAGCGTCACTTTAAGCGTGCCATCACCCGTTTCCAGCCGCGATGACTTGCCGTTAATCCCCGCTCCCGCCGCATCGACAAGCGCCGCAGTTTCAGCGCCCAGTTCGATAACGGTAGCCGCCTCCCGCTGGCTCTCGTTGCACAGGAGCACCCATAACTGCCTGTCGGAAACAGCGGTGAGATAGTTCACCTCCGGGTTGCCGCTTGACAATAGCCCTTTTTTCAACCACAGGCGCACGTTCTTGTCATCGCAGACAACGCCGGGAGCGCCACCGAACACGCGGTTTGAGAACCATACGAAGCCCTCCTGTTTCCCGTAGGGAAACGAAACCCTCCCCCCGGAACGCTGCACGGCCTCGCTCACAAGGTAGTCGGCCGTAAAGGCCAGGTGCGGCGGGATATGGTGGTAGTAGATTGAGCTGACATCGGGACCCTTGTAGGGGAAATCCTCGGCCATCGTAATGTCGGTGTAACCCGTCGCGTAATAGCCTGGATAATTGGTGAACCTCCCTATCACGGCGTTGCGGGCATATGTGTCGAAAATATCCAGCCCGGTATACTGGTTCAGGCGCAGAAACGACGGTGCCCAGGAACTCATGAACACCGGGCGCGTCAGCTTCCCCTTCTGACGCAGGAAATAGGTCGAAGGCTGCTCAAAGCCGAGCCCCACGGGCGACACGCGCCACTGCTCCACATCGTGCTCGGGAGCGTCACCCTCCACTCGCGGGAAGCCGAGACGGAACTGCTCCGAGCCCTTCCACCACATAGCGGTGTTTCCGTTGTAGACGCCTCCTGGGTGGATTGTCTGCACTGAATCGCGGACTGCCGGCCACGCGCGGATTCCGGCAATGGTATGCGCCGCGCCGTACCTGGCCGCTTCGAGATACTGTTTGTCGCCCGTCACCTCGTACAAGTCTACAAAATCCCACCAGGGAGCGTAGATTGTAGAGTTATAGAACGCCTGGTAACGCTGGGGCTTCGGACTGTTGGTGAATATGTGCATCTTAGCGTCACGCTGGGCCACGCTCTCGGCCTGGCGCAGCCATTTGGGGTCAGCTGTCATCTTGTAGGCGGCAAGCGCCTGCGTCCACGACAGAATCGGGGTGGCGTATCCCCGGGCGGCGCGTATGTCGCCATCAGGGAGCGCTATATCGCGGATCCAGGGGTTACGCCCTCCGAGCAAACGGTCAAGCCCCTCGAAATATGTCGTAGCGAACTGCGAGCCGAAAGGTGAAAAGCGCAGTGTTTCAAGGTCTTTGTTGTATCCGTCGTCGGTAGTTCGGGTGCTCCATCTGTACCCCTTTCGCGAAAGCGAGTATTCGATGGTCGGGAGCGCCCGTTTAAGATACATTTCCTCGTCAGCCGCATTTATCGCGGCAGCGATAATCGCCAGGGGGGCCGAGTGCACCACCGTGGGCGCCTTTGTCGGCTTCCCCTCGATGTCGTAGAAACCGCGCATGGAGTAGTCCCATCCGCCGTTGTCATCATCATTCATAAGGTCGATTATGCTGAACATCGTCTCGGTGATCGACTTGTCGGCCTGACGGCGGTAGTCGCCCACGGCATAGACTTCCCGCGCCACATGCTCTACGATCTCGTTCCAAGGCTCCGCCGTCAGCCCGACCACGAATTTGCGTGTAACCGTCTGCCCGGCCGCCATCTCGCTGTCTGCCATTCCGAGCACAGGCGAAAAAGCCGTGGGCTCCACCATTCCGGCGTGATTTGTCAGCGAGAAACCCATAGGCGAGTAGTCCACCCCGCCCCAGTCGAGAGGGAATACCGTGTCATCTCCGCTGACGAAAGCCGACATCCTACGGCCTCCGGCCTCAACCTCGACCATAGCCACCGGAAGCGGCATCATCGCGGACAGCAGCATCTGCCGCTCGGCGGGGATGCGGCGATACTGGTACATCGGCGGAAGCATGACATTGGTAACCGCCGACGGAACCGGGGCGTGCAGTCCCATCACGCCGAGCGAATAACACCCCGACTTGGATGGGGTAAATTCCAAGGCGAGGTCGGCGCTGCGGCCGCTCTTCGAGAGCCTCCATACGCCGCGGACGATATGGTCGCCCGCCGTAACGTAGTCAACCTCGATTGTGTTTTTGTCGATATTGCGGGCGTTTACGGGAACCGCCTCGCAGACCGATCCGCTCGCGAACGGGTTCATCGACAAGGTGTCACCCGAAGCCCATGCGGGATAATACTGCTTGTAGTTAGGTCGTTTGAGCTTCTCCGGGCCTGTGATGACGAAAACCTTGTTATCCTCCATCGAGGAAAGGAACGGAAGCCACCGGCCATCGACCTTCACCTCCATGCGGCAGCCGAGCGCCTTGCCGCCATCACCGCAACGCGCATAACTCAGGCGGATATTGTCATTGGAAAGCGACGCGGCACTTTCGGCATCGGAACTGATAACAAGGGGCGGAGTGACAATAACCGACTCCTGGGCGACCGCGACATGAGAGGCATACGCCGCGGCGGCAAACAGAGCAGAAAGGATATGCTTGTGTTTCATCGTTTTTCGTTTGGTATTCTGACTATTTCAAGTCCGTAAGGAGCGAGTTTCACAACGTGATTCCCCGCAGCCTTGACAGCGATGCCGGCAGTCTGCGGAACAGGGAGGTCGTTCATCAGCATCAGCAATATTTCCTTATCGGTCTCAGCCATTATTATCTCGACATTGGGATTATCCGAGACGACGAACCCGGGAATCATTACCAACCGGGCATCCTGGCCGTAGACCTTGCCGGAACGGAAGCCGAACGCGCGGTGGGGCCCGACTTTCGGCGTGATGAACCCGGCCGGGAAGAGAATCTGCCCGTCACTGCGCAGTTCCAGCTCGGCAAGCAGGTAATCCGTTATCCACCCCATCTGCCACCAGGCGTGATGCGGATATGGCCCCGCGCCGCGGTTCATCGCGTTCCAGTAGTAGGAAGCCACCATTGTCTCATCATCCACAAACGCGTCGCGGCCTATGGCCGCCGCACGAGCCATGTCAAGGAAAAGGGGGTCGCCCGTAAGGCGATGCATCCTGACGAACATCCCGGCGTGCGACGCCAGCAGAATCGGCCCGTGCAGGTTGGCCGAACCGATAATGCCTCCATGTTCGTAAGATAATCCCGAGGTAGTTATCTCCCACTGCTTCCTGGGCGTGCCATTGACGGCAACATCGCGCTCGGCAGCTATCGGATGGGTGTACACCGAAGCTGTATAGAAGCGAGCCGTGCGGACCGCCGCGTCGCGGTAACGCTCCTCGCCGGTTTGCTCGAAAAGTTCCAGCAACGCCTCAGCCGCCTGCGCGGTGGCGAAATCCGGCGCGAAGCGGGTGTCGCCGCACACCCCTAACCACTTGTCGCGGTCAACAGCGTTCGCCACCAGCCAGTCGGCGCCGCGCCGCGCGGCATCAAGGTATCTTTCATCGCCCAAAATACGGTAAGCGATCAACATGCCGTAGAATGTCGGGCGATAATCCTTCAGATCGTCAAATGCCTCCGTTCCTGTCGCGTCATCATATGCCACCGCCCACGAGCCGTCGGCCTTCTGCCAGCGCATGAGACATTCCGCGGCATCGCGGATACGCTCCCTTACCGACCGGTTTTCAGGCTCGAACAAGGCGATATTGCCAAGGTCGGCAAGCATGTAATAAGTGGTGGCGACAGGTTCGGTGTAAGGCCCCCACTCCTCGACGAATCGGCCAAGGCCGCGCAGGTAGTATTGCCCCCGGGAAGCCCCGCGCGTAAATCCGTCATCCGCGTGCTGCTGCCTGATCTTGAAGTTCAAAGCGTAGGGAAGACGCTTGCGGGTAAGCAGCGTGTCGCCGGTAAGCGCCCCGAGCATCCACATCGCTCCGTAGTCGGCATTCTTTACCGCGTCTTTCTTCGCCAGGTAAACACCGCCGAGATAGTCCTGCGCGCCGATAGTGTCACCCTCGAACTCGATAGTCCTCCATTTCGATGTGCTGTCGTTGACAACATAGCGGTGTATGCCATACAGGCGGTCGGTCAGCGAGCGGCGGTTATGGCGAAGCGCGAGAGCGTCGCCGAAACGATAGATGTCGTTGGCCGCATGGTTGAATACCGGCCACCATCCGCTCTTTGAAATAGTGTAACGGAAGGCGAACTCCCGCTCCTCGCCGGCTTTCATATAAGACCCATCCTCGCCAAGCACGGGATGGTAGAGCGTGGGCGAGATTTCGCCGCCGCGGTTCATGGCCGACAAGCCAAGCCGCCAGACACCAGTGTTCCGTTTGTCGGTTCCCCACGGCTCGGCCGCGGTTCCAGGCTCGGCGGTGACAGCGATTGTCAGACCGTCGGTTGAGGAGAGTATCGATGTAAGGGTAGATGTCGACCGCTCGCGGAAAAGTACCGGGAGCGCGGGAATACCCCATCCATAGGCGTAGGCGCGGGAAAAGTCATCGCTCACCTCGTGGCCGTGGAGCACGCCGGGTATCATAGCGAACTCGACGTCGGCGGGCTGCGCAGCCGCTAGCGACGGGGTGGCAATCGAGTACCAGCCATCCCGACCGGCACGCAGTCTCACCCGGACGCACACATCATTGCCGCCGCAAAGCCTCCATTGCTCGACTACCGAAAATCCATCGGCAGAATAGCTCATCGCGAGGGCATTTTCGCCCGCCCGCTCGATTTTGCCCGGCAGGTAGACAAACTCCTCCCCCGCCCTGTTGAGAGCCACGGCGGTAGTCGCCTCCTTCCACGAGGGGATGACATAGCGGTACTCCGCTTCCGGGAAGCCCTCCTCTCCTCCGAATTCGGCGGGATTCAGTGCCTCTGTCGATGGCTTCCTGCCGCTGAACAGCACGGAATGGCCGCGGGTGGCCGGAGCGGCCTCCACGCCTGAACAGGAGAGCTTGGAAAGCCTCCATCCGGCAGATGTCTGCTGCCAGGTGAGAGACACGCTGTCATTGGCAAGTGTTACCTGCCTGCCTCCATGGGCGGCAACCGGGAAAAGGATTGCCGCAATGGCCAGAGATATGTAGCTGACACGCCCCATACCTTAGTCTGTTATTGTAACTTTCACGGATGTTATCGAAGATGAGCTGCTGTTGTACCATTCGGAGGTAGCCGCGAATACAGCCTCGTATGTTCCAGGCTTCTCATAGACATAGCTATATTCCGACAGATCGGTAGCGATATTTTTCAGCACAATCCCGGTAGAAGGCTCAGCGGCGCGGAGGTTGAACCCCTTTGACACGACCCAGGCATCCTTGTCGTTGGTGCTTACGTTACCCGCCGCCAGGAGCTGGGTTCCAGGCAGAGTCCACTTCATATCGCCGGAGACAGCCACATTCTGCCACCCGGCGGTCTTTATGTCGGCCAGCGAGGTCACCTGCCCTTCCGGCGACACCTTGCGGATATTCATACTCCTCACCACCCAGCGGTTTTTCTGCGCCGCGCCATCGAGATCATAATAGCGGAACGCCAGGTAAACGAGCGCGTCGTTGTCCTCACCCACGAAACGCTTGAGGTTAACCTCGCCGGAAGGAGTGTTGGCGCCGGTCTTCGAAGGAAGGGCGAACTCGCCGGTGACATCGGTCCACGTGGCGGCCCGGACATTCTCCGCGTCATAGATCCCGTTGAAATCGCTGCTGACAAGCACCTGGAAGTTGGGATGTATGCCGGTTGACTGGTCGGTGTATGAAACGAAGTCGATCATCAGGTCGTTGTCGGCATACCGGCGGTCGCGGAGGCCGTACTCGTGGCCGACTTCGCCGGAATAGAACACGATATTGTCGGCATCGCCGCTGATTTTGAATTTCACAGGCTCTCCGGCCTTGTATTCGTTCTGTGAGAGAGCCACCGAGATTTTGGAGTCGGGTGCCTCCTCCGAGCAGGATGCGGCACCAAGAGCCATCAGGGAGGCTAAAATCACGTTATATGGTTTCATCGTTTTTCGGATTTAAGTATTTACCAACCGGGATTCTGCGTCATCAGCTTGTTGATGGTCAGCTCGTTGTTGGGTATAGGGAATACCACGTTGCGGGCCGTTATGTTCTTGCCCGAGTTGCCGGCATAGGCAAACGAACCGCCGTCGGCAGCCGCCTCGCGGCCATAATCGTTCATTGTCGAGACATAGATGCCCCAGCGTATGAGGTCGAGCTTGCGCTGCCCCTCGAAACAGAGCTCGCGGAACCGCTCCCTCTGCACAGCCTCCAGGAACTCCTGCTCGCCGCCAAGCGCGTCGAGGTCACATTCAGGAGCGGGAACCATCGGATCCAGCCCCCAGGCGCGGCGGCGCACCTGGTTCAGCGCCTCGTATGCCTCATCGTTCGGCCCGTGGTTGACGGCGTTAGCCGCCTCGGCCTTCATTAGCAGCACGTCGCTGTAACGCACAACGGGAAAATTGGTAGAATTGTAGTATTGCGCCTTATCGCCGGTTTCGTACTCGCGGCGCCACTTGCCCGGATTTCGGTTGTAGATCTGCTTTTCCGTGAAATACTTAGGCGATGTGACCCCGGTATTGGCATCGGTCTCGTAGCAATACGGGGCGATATTCCAGTCGCGACGCAGGTCTCCCTCCTCGAAAGCGTCGTACAGACGCTTTGTCACCTGCATGGCGCCACCGGAATAACCTATGTTTATGTCACGGCAAAGAATACCGTTCTCCACACCCACACTTCCGGCCAGATCCTCGGAACCTATCTTATTGCCATACATACCCACTTCCCATATACATTCCCGCGGATCGTTTATATCCTGGCTGTGGTTGATGAAAATCTGCTTATAGTCGCGGTTGAGCGAGTGACGGGCGGATTTCACCACTTTGTCGGCATACGTCAGAGCGTCACCATAGCGCGACTGGTCGTTAAGCGGGTAACCCGCCATTTTCAGATAGACCCTGGCGAGCACGGCCTGCACGGCGGTCTTTGACACCCGTTCGTTAGTTCCGAGCTGGTCGATGTCGAGCACGAGCTCCTCCGCGTCGCGCATATCCTTCTCGATTCTGGCATAGATTTCGGCAAGCGAGGCTTTGCCTTTCGGCTTCTCGTTGGGAGAGACCGTGGGCGTGAGTTTGAGCGGGACTTCCCCGAAATAGGAGGTCAGCAGGAAATAGTAGTAACCGCGGAGGAATAGAGCCTCTCCTTTCATAGCCTTTTTCTCAGGAGTGTCAAGCACCGACTCGTCTGTGTAGGCGAGCAGATAGTTCGCTCGGCTGACTCCCTCGTAAAGCACTTCCCAGAAGCGCCCTATGTCGAGATTGCCGGCATCGAACTGCATGACGCGGATATTGTTGATGGAGATGTTCTTATAGAATGCCTCGTCGCTGATAGCGAAATAGGAGTAGAGAGCCTTGGAGTACATACGGCCGTTGGGATCGATAAGACGGTTGTAAACGCCGTCAAGCGCGGCCTCTACCTGCTCCGAGGTATTATAGTAATTGTCGGGCGACAGGAAGTCAGGCTCCTTTTCGAGGAAGTCGTCGCAGGAGGAGAACAGCAGTCCCGCGGCCAAGGCCAGTGCCGATATATGTTTTTTCATCTTGGTATTCCTGTTGTTAAGAGATTAGAACGATATTTCCAGGCCGAGTGTCATCGTGCGCGAGCGCGGATAGGAAGACCAGTCGAACGACGGCGTGAGAGCCGTGTCGTAGGTCGACACCTCGGGATCCAGACCCGAATACTTGGTCCAGGTCAGCAGATTCTGTGCGGAGGCGTAGAAGCGGAGCGAGTTGATGCCCACACGCCTGGTTATCGCCGCCGGGAGCGTATAGCCCAGGGTGACGGTTTTCAGACGCAGGTAAGAGCCATCCTCTATCGTGCGGTCGGAATAGGCCGTCGGGCCCTGGCCCCCGACACGGAAAAGAGTGTTCGACGGATTTTCGGGAGTCCAGCGGTCCTTCACGGAGGCGAACATATTCAGCGAAGTGCGCGCCGTCGGGTCGCCACCCTCGAACTCTATGCGGTTGGCGTTCTGGATCTGGCCTCCGTAGGAGAATTGCAGGAACACCGACAGATCGAAGTCGCGGTAGCGGAAATTGTTTGTGAAACCGCCTATGAACTTCGGGTTTGGGTTGCCTATAATCGTGAGGTCGTAGCTGTCGACCTGGCCGTCACCGTTGATGTCGCGGTAGCGTATGTCGCCGGGCTTGATGTTCGCGCGGTCGTTGCCGTTATTCGGCACTCCCGCTTTCAGCACATAGTCGTTCCCTACCTTGTCGAAATCGGAGTACTGGTATATGCCGTCGAACAGGTAGCCATAGAACATAGCGATCGGCTGACCCGGAATCGCGATATAGGGATACGCGTTGTTGAAGTTGCCCCAGGTGACGCGCGTCGCCAGCGACGGCTCGTCCTCGTTGAGGGAGATCACCTTGTTGCGGTTGAACGAGATGTTGAACGACGAATCCCACTGGAAGTCGCGGTTCTTGATGTTGACGGTATTCAGAGTAAGTTCGAGACCGCTGTTTGAAACGCTGCCGATATTGCGGTACGCGTTGAGGAAACCCATCGATGGAGCGAGCGTGGCATTGAGCAGGAGGTCCTTCGTGCGCTTATAGTACCAGTCGGCGGTGAAGTTTACGCGGTCGTCGAGGAAGCCGAGATCCAGGCCGACGTTGTACTGCACCGTGGTCTCCCATTTGAGGTCGGCGTTGCCGAGCGATCCGGGTATGACTCCTTTATGCGGGGAATTGTTCACCGAGTATCCGCTGGTCGGCGAAATCACCAGTGAGGTAAGGGACGCGTAGTCGCTCACTCGGTTGTTGCCGGTGGAGCCTACACCGAAACGGAGCTTGCCGGAGTTCCACCAGGTGAGATTCCTCATAAACGGTTCCTGTCCGAAGCCCCACGCCACCGCCGCCGAGGGGAATGATGCCCAACGGTTCTTTTTGGGAAATTTCGAGCTGCCGTCGGCGCGGTATGAAACTGTCAGCATGTAGCGCGACTTATAATTGTAGTCGGCGCGGGCCAGGAACGACATCAGCGAGTTATCCGTGCGGCTCACGGGCGACTTGGTTACAGTTCCCTCGTCAAGACCGGCGATGCCAAGCTCCTCGTTGGGGACGTTGATCGACGTGAAACCGTCGACGGCGTACCGGTTATCCTGGAGGGTAAAGCCGCCGAGCAGCTTCAGGTTATGGCCCTTTTTCAGCTTGAATATGTACGTCAGCGTGTTTTCGTTCAGGAAGTTAGTGCGCTCGTAGTGGGTTATGGAACCGTTTACCTTCTCATTCGTTCTCGGATGCCCGAGGCGCGATTTGGAGTTGTTGAAAATCTCGCGTTTCTGGCCGATTTTACTGTAACCACCTGTTATACGCAGTACAAGGTTGTCGAGTATCTTCCACTGAAAGAAAGCGTTGGAAATGAAGGTAGAGGTGTACATCGGGTTATGCTCGTTCTCCACCGCCATGACCGGGTTGATGCGGTAGTCGCGGGAAGGGTCGAGCGAATCATCATAGAGGTCGTCAAGGAGATTCTCCTGCCAGAGCGAACCGACAGGCCGGTAGCCCCACATACTGTACATTATCGAGGCCGTCGGCGAACTGTTCTGCTCCGCGGCGATGGTTCCGAACTTCTTGGTGTAGGTGTAGTTTAGGTTCAGACCGACCTTCACCTTGCGGCTGAGGGTCTGTTCGAGATTCAGGCGTCCCTGGTATTTGCGGAAACCGCTGTTGGAAATAACACCATCCTGATGGGCCACGCTGCCCGATATGGAGTAACGGGTACTCTCCGAGCCTCCGCGCACAGCGAGATTGTGGTTCATCACGAACGCGTTGCGGAGCACCTCGTCCTGCCAGTTGATACCCTTTTCCGAGCGGTAGTCGTCGAGAGTTTTCTCAGTGCCGAGATACATCGATGAGTAGAGCGTCGGATCAACCTCGAGCTGGTAGCGCACGAACTCGTACGGGGAAAGCATCTCCTGGCGCTTTATGGCTCGCTGTACACCCATATTGAGGTTATAGGTTACGACCGGGCGTCCCACCTTGCCTTTCTTGGTAGTTATCAGGATGACGCCGTTGGCACCCCTTGCGCCATAAATGGCGGTGGCCGATGCGTCTTTGAGAATTTCCATCGACTCTATTTCCTCGGGATTCAGCACGTTGCCGAGCGAGGTTTCCAGCGGGAAGCCGTCGACCACATACAGCGGGGCGTTGCTCTGGGTAACTGAGTTATTGCCTCGGATGACTATGTTCAGGTCGCTGCCCGGCTGCCCGTCGCCGCTGGTCGACTGCACGCCGGCCACGCGGCCCGCCAGCGCCTCCTCGAAGTTGGAGACAGGGGCTTTCTGCATATCCTTGACGTTGACTTTCGACACAGCGCCGGTGACATCCTTGCGGGTGGTGGTGCCGTAGCCCAGGACCACGACTTCGTCGAGGAGGGCGGTCGAGGGGCGCATGCGGATGCTGTTACGCTTCGATGCGGATACCTTCACTGTCTGCGGCTCGTAGCCTATGGAGCGGATCTCGAGACTCGCTTCCGGCGTGGCGCAACTGAATGTGAACTCGCCGTTCACATCCGTGATCATGCTCGCGCCCTTGCCCCCGACAGCCAGCGTCGCGCCAATCACCGGCTCGCCATTGTCAAGATCGACAACGACGCCGCTGATCGTATGTTGCGCTGATGCCGCGAAACTCGTGAACGCGGCCACAGCCGCCAGCAAGAGTGACATGACGGTTTTCATGGATGAATGTGATTCAAGATTGGTTTTCATATATTCTGGTTACTTTATTACAAGATGGAAAATCGTTGCCGGTATACGCTGGCGCGGATGTTTTAGACGGATATGGAGCTTATCGGTTGCCACAGGCTTGGGAAACAGAATCCGGTTAACCGCCTGGTAATTGTCTGACACCTTGGCCAGGACGCGGTTCTCTGCATCGGCCACCTCATACTCCCTGACGCAGAAGGGCATGACGTTTTCCGAGTGTCCCATCTGAACGGTTTCCATCGCGTGGTCGAAGTCGGTGTCGAAGAACAGCCTCAGCCCGTTTATCATCTTAGCCCCGTCCCATTCAAGCGTCAGCTCCGGCGACTCGTCATCAAGGGCCGCGGCCCAGGCGTTGGTGGCGCCGACGGGACGCGTCAGGCTGTCGGCCAGCAGTTCGAGAGAGAAAATCTCCTGCGCTGGCTCCACCGAGAACGCGATGTTCTTTCCCTGCGGACGGCGAAGCGGGCACCAGAACTCGAAACTGTCTATGCCGATTTCTGCCGGAGGATCCTGTCGTCCGTAATTCGACACGGCGAGGTTGATCTGGTTAAGTACCGTTGTCGTACCGCTCACGAGGTCGTCGCTCTCGGCGAGCGACACCTTGTCATTGGCCATAAAGCATACGAAGACGTATCGGCTTTCGTCAAACGCGGCAGCGAACTCCGCCGTGACCACCTGTTCCCCTTTTACCAAGGGTATCGCAAGCGTCTCAATCGTGCTGTCGGGGGTATAGCCTTTATCTCGGAGAGCGACACGCAGCTCCACTTTCAGCTCGGTGGCATCTTCGGCCCTTACGCTGAGCGTCAGTTTCGGCATCTGTCCCCTTACAGGGAAAAGCGCGGCGGTAGAGAACACAAGAGGGCGATAGGCGCCGTTGGGAGCATACCCGCTGAAACAGAACGTGCTGCTCGCTGTGATTTTAGCGGAATACAGCAGGTTCGCGTCATCGCGCGCCTTTATTCCAGGGATATACTGCCCGCTCCCGACCAGCGCCGTCTGCAACTCGCCAACCAGTTCCGGGCGCACATAGTCGGCCGGCATACGGCCGTTTTCCACGCAGAGGGCGAGAGCCATACCTATCGCCTGGCCGCCGCTGGCCGAAGTGCACATGACCCGGGTAGAGCCATTGGCGACATGCGACGAACTCATTATACGCCCTCCGAACATAAGGTTGCGGATATTCGCTCCGAGATAGCAGCGGTAGGGAATCTGGTAAACACCCTTGGAATGCCACTGGTTGCAGGCACGGCCGTCGGCATACACCCCGTTGGAGGGATGGAGGTCGATGGCCCAGCCGCCGTAGGAGACCGCGTCGTAATGAGAGCGCTGCTCGATTATGTCCTGCTGGGTGAGGGTGTAGAAACCACGCATACGGCGCGACTCGCGTTTGCCGGGTATCGTCCCCACCCATTCAAGGGTATAGGTGTCCATCTCGGGGAATCTGCCCGAGTTCTTTATATAGTTCCATATTCCGTAGACCACCTTCCAAAGCTCGCGCTTGATGTCCTCGGAATCGTGGATTGTGTCAAGCCTTCCCCCGTATTCAATCCACCAGTACTTGCAACCGTGGTGGTGTATGGAGAAATACTCATCGTTGTGTATCTTGCTGATATGCTTCTCGACATCTTTGAGAGCGAAGTCCGGGGCCACATACTCCACCGGCTTGCCCGTATCCTTCATATAGAAGAGAATCGTGTGGCCGAGCAACTCGCCGTAGGTCTGCCTGTCGGGGGTGAACCCCTCGCCGTAGACCTCGCGATCCTCCGAACCCATACGGTACGGAGCGCCGGCGAGATAGCTGACCAGGCCGTCGCCCGAGCAGTCGGCGAAGAACCGCCCGCTGATCTCATACCTGGTCTCGTTGATAGGGTTATATGCCACAACGCTGTCTATCTGGTCGTCTGAGCTTTTAATCACTTTGTAGACCACCGTGTTGAGTAGCAACTTTACATTTGGCTCGCGCATAACCAGGTCGAGGAGTACTGTGTCGAAAATTACCGGGTTCCCCTCCTTGTTGCGGTAGACGTTCTCTGTCATAATCTCGTCGATGACGCCGCCTTCGCGCGACCAGCGGTTGTTGTTCCCCATATGGGAGGTAGCCCCCAGCGCCCAAAGGCGCACCTCGCTGGAAGCGTTGCCCCCGAGCACGGGCCGGTCCTGCACGAGCACCACCCGCGTGCCGCGCCTCGCGGCAGTCAGCGCGCAGCAAACGCCTGTAAGGCCGCCGCCGACCACCACCACGTCGCCGGAAACTTTTTCGCAGCGCGCTGTGCGCGAAGCGACAAATCCTTGGCTGTTCATATGCGTGTATATCCTTTATTTACCTTGAATCATTTCCTATATCGTATGACCGCTCCGACCGACAGCACGATAACGCCCATCGTCACCGGCACCCACCGCGAGCTGCCGGCCATCATTCCGAGAACGACGATAAGCACTCCGGCTGCGATTATGCTGAGGCCGAGCACCCGGCGGGTAAACCGGTTCGCCGCTTTTCCCTCGGCCGCCGTCTCTGTCGGCGCGCCATCCTTGCGGGCAATCTTCTTATACTCGCCGTAGCGTGGATCTTCGTAGCCTTTCGCCATGAGCCATAGCTCAGTAATTATCAGAAGCGCGACAGGCACGAACGCGCCCAGCCCCATCTCGGCCCCGCGGGAAAGCGTAAGGCCGGACAGCGGCGCTATGAACTTGAATGCCAGGTTTACGGCGAGGCTTATAAGCGTCACCGAAAGAATAGTGCGGGCATTCTGCCTGCGGCTGAACAGCGACCAGATAACGGGAAGATAGATAGGCACTCCCGTGAGCGCGGCCACGCTGATCACCACGTTCACAATGCCGCCCATACTCTTGACCAGCAGGGCGACCACAAGGGCCAGCACCCCGAAACCGAGGGTCGAGAAACGGGCCACGCGCATCAGCGTCCTGTCGGATGCCGAAGGTACCAGGCGCTTGAAAATATCGTTGGTGAACACACCCGCCGAAATGTTGAGTGTGGCGTTCAGCGAGCTGGCTGTGGCGAAAATCATACCTCCGAGCATCAGTCCCAGCAGCCCGTTGGGCATAGCCTCCTTGCACATAAGCAGATAGGCGTTCTCGTTGTCAAGCCCGGCGAGCGATGGGTCGTACACGCGGTACAGCATCGGCGGGAGCATCCACAGAACAGCGCTCACAAGATAAAGCCCTCCGAACAACCATCCGACCTTCCGGCTGTCGCCCGGAGTCTTTACCGAGGTATACCGCTGCACATAAGCCCAGTTGCCTCCGAGAAAAAACGAGTTGTAGACGCAGAACGCCAGCAGAAACCACCAGGAATACTCCCCTCGCACCGGCTCGAAGAACCCCTCGGGGATATTGGCAAGAAAGGTGTCGACACCTCCGACTTTCTCAAACGAAAGTGGTACCACGATGATGACGGCGGAAAACAATATGACGAATTGCAGCACATCGGTGACGACAACGCCGCGCAGACCGCCAACCGACACATATATCATACTGAACACCCCCAGCACGAGTATGGAAGTTGTCAGCGGAATCCCCGCCGAAACCTCCACTATCTTCGCCACGGGATAGAGGAAGCTACCCGTGGTGAACACCGACACGGCCAGGAATATATATGTGTAGAACTTCTGAACGTTGACACCCAGGCGCTCGCTTATGTACTGCGCGGCGGTCAGGCAATGGGTGCGCTGCCAGCGCGGGGCGATCCATGTGCCGACCACGAAACCGGCAAGCGCCATAGTCATCTGTATCATAACGGCCACCCAGCCGTAGGAATAGGCTATCGAGCCCCAGACAACGAAAGTCCCGGCAGAGAAAAAGCCCATAAACAGCGACAGGCCACTCATCGCCCAGGGGACATTGCCACCGCCGGCAAAGAAACTCTTCATATCCTTGCCGGTCCGCGAGAAGGCGATGCCGGTGCACAGCACTCCTATCGAAAAGAGCAGAATCGTGATGAAATCGAGGTTACCCATATCGTTTCGAGGTATTGTCGTGATTTAAGTACAATGCAAATTTAGAAAATATAAACGTGTGATTTTCCCAAACTTACAAGAAAATTAGCGGGAACGTTTTCGATACTTTTTGGAAACGTTCCCGACTTTCGGACAAGCCGCGCCGATTATTTTTTCGCCATTACAAACGCTATTGCGGAGAAGAGGACGCACGGATGTTCAGCCTCGCGTCGAGGCATACTGTGCGGGGAGCGACAGGACGCTTTGCCTGGATTCGGTCGAGCAGCAGACGTGCCGCCTCGCGCCCCATCTCCTTCATCGGCTGGAGCACGGTGGTCAACTGCGGCTCCACGACGGTTGCCATCGACCCCTCGCTGAAACCAACGATAGCCACATCCTCTGAAACACGCTTCCCAGCGTTCTTCAACGCCTTCATAGCGCCGATCGCCACCGGGTCGTTGAAACAGAAAATCGCATCCGGCAGCTCCACACCTTGTCCTATAAGGCGCTCCATGGCCTCCTGGCCGTCCTTGATGAATATCCCGGCGGTCACAGCCTTCCCGTCAGGCTCCATGCCGTGCTTTCGCAACGCGTTGGCGTACCCTTCGGCGCGCATAGCGCTTATTTCGAGATTTATAGGGCCGGCAAGATGCCATATGTTCCTGCGGCCGGTGTCAATCAGATGCCCGACTGCCTTTTCTGCCATCAGCGAATCATCGATAAGCACTTTCGGAGCGGCAAGGGTTTTGGGACAGCGGTTGAAGAAAACCAGCGGCATGCCGTGGTCCATTGCCTCCTTATAGGCATCCTCGTTCCCCCCCTCGTTAGTGATCGACATTATTATACCCTCTACATTATGCTCTTGGAGCAGCCGGAGATTGTCAAGCTCCTGCCCGCGGTTCTCGTTGCTCTGGGTAATGAACATATGGTAGTTCTCGTTATACAGTACTTCCTGTATGCCGAGGACCACATTGGGAAAGAAACTGTTGACAAACTCGGGAATGATTATGCCGATTGTGCCTGTGCGCTTGTTCTGAAGGTTCTTGGCGTTGAGATTCGGATGATAATGCAGTTTCTGGGCCATCGCCAGCACCTGCTCGCGTGTCTCGCGCTTAACATCCCAGGCATCCGACAACGCCCTTGAAACCGTGGAGGTCGATATGCCTAACGCTTTGGCTATATCCTTGATAGTTATATGGTTGCTCATGTGAATCAGAATTAAGGGAATCGCGCCTGAGGACTTCGGTATGCCCGTATGCGCAAATTTATATATGCAAATATAGCATATGTTTCACAACCATTCGCGGCGTTAACAATTTTAACGCGCTATTTTTTGATTATTTTGCGGCCGCCGGAGATATAGATGCCCGGGGCGTCAACGCGGTCAACCGGGATTCCGTCAATCCTGTATATGCGGCCCCGCTTGCCAGCAGACCGGTCCGCGGCTACCGGTTCCACTCCCGTGAGACCGGGGTCAAACGAATGTTCTATCGTCTTCAGCTCCATACCATTTATGCGGATGATGATCTTCATAGCAGCCTCTTCGTCATAACCGAACGGAAGAAAGCTCCATTCATACGGCCACGCTGCGGCGGCGCGGTAGGCAGAGCCGCACTCCGCAAGAATCTCCAACCCAGTGACAGCCCCGCAATCGGCGAACCCGTAGAGCGAATCCCAGCCGAACGGCGAGCGCACGCGGTACAGGTACAGGTTACCGGCGACAGTGCGCGTGTCGATTACCGCCATACCCTCGGCAAGTTCGGGAATCTCGGTGTAATCCTCCCAGGCGGCATCCAGAGTCACGAGCTTCACCCCGCGTGACGGCACATCCACCATAAAACTCCCCGCCGGCTCGGCAAGCTGCCTTGCTGCATCCCCGCCAATAGTGACCGTGGCGCTGACCGCCGCGTCATCCTCGCCAGTCAGAAGTATGTACAGATGCGAGGCGTCGCGGGCTGTCAGCACGTTTACCGAGGGATTATCAACTGACACAGCGCCGCGGGGCATCCACAGCCGGGCCTCGTTGCCGTAGACCGTGCCCTTTGCTCCGCCATACACATTGTTGGCGAACCATACGAAGCCCTCCTGCCGCGCCGCCGGGAAATCAACCTCCCCGCGGCTGCGCGTCCTGAATTCCTCGACGAGGTAATCTTGTATCATCGCGAGGTAGGCTGGGATATGATGGTAATAAATCGAGCTGACATCGGGGCCTTCATACGGGAAAGAGGCCGATAGGTTAAGATCGGTATAGCCGGTCGCGTAGTAGCCCGGATAGTTGTCGGACCGGCCTATGACGGCGTTACGGGCATAAGTCTCGAAAACCGGTTTGCCGGAGACTCCAGCCAATTCAAGCATCCGCGGCGCCCAGGAATTCATATAAACGGGGCGCACGCTCTTTCCCGACGTGCGCGGGAAATAGGTCGCGGGCTGCTCCATCCCCAGGCCGACAGCCGCCACAAGCCACGCGTCAACAGCATGTTCGGGAGCGTCGCCGTCCTTCCGGGGGAACCCGAGACGGTAAGGCTCGGCACCCCTCCACCAGACTGTCGTAACACCGTCATACCTTCCCCCCGGATGCACGGTCTGCTCCCCGGCGGCGACTTTCGGCCAGCTTTTAACCCCGGCAAGGGTATACGCCGCGGCTTCCGCGGCGACTTCGGCATAGCGCTCATCGCCGGTCTCCTTGTAAATATCAATAAGCGACGCCCAATCAGGCGCGATCTGGCTGTTATAGAATGTCCCGGGAGCAGGAACCAGCGCATTGCCGCCGGAAATTTCACCGACATACCTGTCGGCAAGCTCGACCGCCCGCTCTTGCCAGGCTGCGTCACCTGTCAGGCGGTATGCAGCGAGAGCCTGCCTGAATGGCTGCACGGACGCGAAATACCCGTTAGCCGAACGCGTCCCGCCATCGGGGAGTGCCTGCGCCGCGAGCCAGGGGTTGAGGCCGCCGGTCAGGAGGTTGACACCTTCGTAAAATGTCGTCGGGAATTGCGACGCCATAGGCTTCAATGCCTGCGGCGCATTGCCGACTGTTCGGAATCCGTTGCGCGACAGGGCGTATTCGATAGCCGGAAGGGCTCGGGACCGGTAGAGATCCTCGTCATAGGTGACCACGGCCGCTCCGAGAAGAGCGAGGGGCGCCGACTGCACAACTGTCGGAGCCTTGTTGCCGTCGGCCTCGATATCCCAGAATCCTTTCATATCAGCGTTCCATCCGCTGCCGACCGGATCTTTCAGCAACTCTACGACATTGTCATATACCGCGTTAAGCGACACCGACTCCTGGCGGCGGTAGTCGCCGACCTCGAAAACATTGCCGCTGACGTATGCGAGCGCGTCGCCCCAACCACCTTCGCGGACTCCCACCACGAAATGAGCCTCTATCCGCTTCCCTGCCTTGACTTGTGAATCGGCCATTCCGGGAAGCGGGGCGAACGCCACAGGCCCGACATCGCCGCGGCTGTCGCGGAGTGTGAAACCGATCGGGGAATAATCGCAACCGCCCCAATCCTGACTGAAATGGTCAAGGTCGGCCGCGACAAACGCCGTCGCCTTTCCGAAAGGCATAACGGTCTCGACGGCGGAGACACACTGCGGCATCATTGACGAGAAAAGCATCAAAGGGGTGGAGGGCAAACCGCTCCCGACAAACATCGGGGGCATCAGCACCCCGCTCACGGCCTCCTCGCCGATACCTTTCAAGGCGTGCAGAGCCAAGGAATAAGCGCCGTCGGCCGAAGGTTTGAACACCAGTCGTACCACAGCGTGCGCTCCCTGCTCGGCGAGGGTCCAAAAGCCCGTAAGCTCGCCCTTGCCGCCGCAGTCATAAGTCACTTTTATAGTGTTGGCGGCGGTTTTCGTCACTTCGACGGGACGCGGCTCGCTAAGCTCCCCGGTGAAAAAGGGATTGCCATTGTCACCGTCGATTGTCACGGGATATGTCGCACCATCGAATGTGAACTGACGGCGTGCGGCGCAATAATCCCATGAGGGGTAGAACTGATTATGATTGAAAGCCGGAAGGACTTCGTTGCTAATCAGCGCGACGCGGTTATCCTCGGCGGCCGAGACGAAACGCCTCCACGAACCGGCTGCGAAAAAGTCAGTCTTGCACACTATCGCGCCATCGGCGAGCCTGACAAAACTAATCCGAAGATCGGGATTGGAGACTGTCGCCAGCACGGTGTAACCCGCGTCTATGCCACGGGGGGCGCCAAGCGACGGAGCCGAGGCCGTAGTATATTCCATAACGACCGGCTGACGACGCCAGCGGGCGACCTCGCTATTGGTAAGCGAGTTGGGATCGAGTGACGCGTCTTTCGTCAGGAGTATCGCGTCGCAGCGACCATAATACCCCCCGGTATCGTGGAGACGCAGCAAAGTCTGCCCCTTGTCGAGGGAGACCTCCCCCACCCTTTCCCACCGGAAACCTGGATAGCCATGGGTGCCGCTGGCATCCATCCTGGTTCCCCCGACAGTCAGGGTGAAGGAACGGGGGCGCTGGGAATCAGCGAAATCCTGCGAGCGCGTCCACACATTATAGTCCCCTCCCTCGGTGATATCCACCACGGTAAGCGCGTCACTTTCCGGCGCGAAATCGTTATCCTGGTAGACGCGCAACATGGCGGTCGCAAGGCAGTCGGACGACTTCTCCACGACCCATTTCCCTTTGAACTGAAACGCTTCGGCCTCAACGAGAATCGAGCTTTGCGCGCCTGATGCAAGAGCAGCCGCAAGCGCCGACAGTGAAAGAAAAACGCGGGGCTTCACCATATATCTCTATATCAGCAAAGTCTTGCGGAGCGATCGCGTCTCCGCAAGACTTCACACCTTTACAAATTACCTACTTTAAACCTTACTTAACTATCTTCTTACCATTCACTATATAAAGTCCGTTGGGAAGCCCTTCGAGAGCCTCAGCCTCGCAGACACCGGTCTTGACGGTCATACCTTGCAGATTGTACACGTTCACAACCGCGGGTGCGGCGGGAGCCTCGGCCACCTCGATAAGGGTAACCACGTCGTTGTTGGCCTTCATTGACATTTTCTCAGGAGCTGTCTCAAGGCTGGAAGCGTCGATGTAGGCCGAGAAAGCGCCCAGGGTGGCGGCGGCGCGGGAACCGGCATTGGCGAGCACCCACTGGCCGTCCTCAAAGAAGTAGCACTTTTCCGGCAGCTCCATAGCAGCCCAGTTACCCTGCATCTTCACGGGGAAGGCCTCTTCGCCCTCGGCCACGGTCTTGACCCAGGAACCGGCGTTCCCCTTCTGTATGGTCACGCCGTTGAAACGCATATAGTTCTCGGCTGTCACGTCGTCGTTGAACTTCACCATGTATGGTTTGCGGGCCTGCGTGTTGGCTCCGGCCACGGTTTTGAACTCGCAGACACCGTTGTCGTAGTTGGTCCAGAGGAGCAGGTCGGCGAACACTTCGCGCCAGTTCTCGACTACGAACGGCAAGCAGATGGGATAGTATACACCGGCCTGGAACTCGCGCTGGAGAATCACGTTCACGTCGGTCGCGGCCGCGAGTTCGCCCGATTCGTTGTTAATTTCCACGATATTGGAAACCTTGTAGAGATACATATCGTTGAAAGCGATCTGTGTCAGTTTGCCAGGAGCGGAATTGCGCTTGAACCCGAGCTTGACCACACCGGTTTCCTTGGTGTTGAAGTCAACGCTGTAATCCAAAAGCTTGCCTCCGCCGGTTATGGCCTTGCTGTCGGCGATGGCACCCGCAGACAGTGTGGCGGACGAAGCGAGACCGGCAACAAACGCGCGGGCCGACAGCTTGTAAGACCCCGCAGCCAGTTCGACATTCTGATATACCGCGAACTTGTCATACGACTCCTCAGAGGCGAGAGCGCTCGCGGCAACGCGCATATAAGTTTCCTGAGTGCCGCTGTTGGTGAACGAGATCAGCACACTGTTCGAGCCAAATTCAACGCCGGGAATATCGCAATGCCAGGTCTGCGCGAGGTTAGCCTGGGTGTATTTTCCCTGGTTCTCCGCAGTCACGGCGTTATAATCCAGCAAGAATGACATATCGTAGGCGTGACCGGGTGCGGGAGTGGAGAGGGTCATATAGAGGCGCGCTGCCTCGGTCTTCTCGGCATCAGTGGCCTCGGCGTTGTTCAGCACGGCTTCAAACGCAGCCCTGGCTCCGGCTTCGTCTTCCACGGAATTGGCGAGAATCTCCTCGGGGGTCGTCAGTGTGGCGGAATCCTGGGCATTGAGCAAAGTGGCGGAAAAAGCCACCACCGCGGTTACCAGTGTAAAGATTTTTTCATCGGACAGGTATTGATTTGTTGTTAGATTCGAGGTCGGATTGTCATTTAGACACCGCAAAGATACGCGTTAAGAACACTCGTTTCTCAAAATAGCCGGAAAAAATCAACGGGAACGTTTCCAATCTTAACGGGAACGTTTCCAATCAGTTACAAGGATTCTGAGAAAACGTTCCAAATACGGATGCGAACATATGGCAGCCGCCGCGGAACATCAGACAAGTTCCGCAGCGGGCATATAGGTGAATCAGACAATAATCCGCGCGTTCAGACACGCTCCACCCAGATGGGGGAAGTCCAGGCCCACTGGCCGTCGCGCTGGCGCACGCGGGCGTAATAGTAGTCGGTATCGCGCTCGGCCTTTTCATCGGTCATGATGTGGCCGGCGAGGAAGCCGGACTCCGCGGTGGCTCGCTCAAACTGTATCGCCTCCGAGAGCCAGCCGCGCAGGAAGTGGGCGCGCGAGCCTTGAAGCAGCTCGTCAAGGGTGTGCTCGTAGCTGTGGCCGTTGAAGTCGGCAACCACCTTGGCCGAACGGGGCATCTCCACGTCGAGAATCACGCCCTGCATTGCGGGGGTCAGCACATTGGGGTTCTTTGACGAGTACATATCGAGGGCAACATAGCGGTCGCCGCGCTCGGCCACGCGGTTGACACGGGTGTGGAACTCCGTCTCGCCGGGCTGGGGCGAAGTGAAGGCCGCACCGCGGAAACAGGTCTGCATGTCGTTGATGCGGCCGTCGGTAAGGCGCAGGTTGCCGAGCCAGTGGATATACTCCTCCTCGCGGTTCCATCCGAAGTTCACTTTGAGCTTGGCGCGCACGATGTCGGAGTCGGGAAGGACGTTGCGGTGGGGGGCGTTAAGGCGCGCTATGCTCTCGCCGTTCTTTATGATGTCGACGTAGTCGATTTGGTTCATACCCTCGACATTGACGTAGATCTCGCGCTTGCCGGCCTTGATCACGTCGCCGGAACGACCCTGGTTGATGCGGAAATCGACCTTGATCTTGTCGCCCGTTATGCCGCAGACGTGACGCTCCTGCATGGCGTCCCAAAGGGCGCCGCGCTCCAGCTCGGGGGCGAAAACGCCTATGCGGCCGTCGCCGTAGCTGCCGGGATAGCCGGCATGCTGGTCGGTGGAGCACATCAGGCCGAATTTCAGCCCCTTTTCCAGGCCGCACTGAATGGAGCCTTCCCATACGCGGGGACCCATATCGTGCAGGTAGTTGTAATCCCCCTGGTCGCTCTCGGCGAGACCGTGGCGCGAGAACATTTCCACGAACGGGGTGATGCGGTTGTTGGCGAACTTGTCCCAGTTGAAGCCGCGGAAACCTGTCTGGTAACCCATATGGTGTGGAGTGACGAAGCACTTGTAAGGCGCGAGTTTCGCCATAAGGTCGGGCACCGAGTTACATTCGACCAGCGGCACGTCGAAATCGTGGAAGAGGGCTACATGGTCGCCGTGTTCCATACTGTGACATTCGTATGATACGAAGGTAAGGAACTTGCCGGGGCGGTTGGCGGCCTCGACGGCGCGGCGGTACTTCTCGTATCCACCCTCGCGTAGGCGCCGGAAAGCGTCAGTGTGGTAGTCGATCACCCACGACAGGCGCGGGTCGTCGGCCCCCGGGATGTCGGGCCACAGGGCATGCGGTGTGACCGATGCGAAATCGAGTTGCTGCTCGGCCGCAGCGAGCGCGTCGGCCAGGTCGCCGTGGCCGTAAGTCACGTTGCAGTGGTTATGGATGTCGCCCCAAAAGACCTTGAAGTCTTTCATCGAGGGCATCTTCCGCTTGATATCGTCGGGGAGGGAGTCGCTGTCGTTGGAACGGGCAAACATCGACGCGCCGGTTCCCGCGGCGGCCAGCCCGAGGAGGGTCCATCCCGACCGTTTTAAAAATTTCCTTCTGTCCATTACAAATATGTTTTTTTCGTGATATTGATTCAGCTATTTCGACAAACACATACCTTGATATGAGCGTACATCTGTACGGACGCGGCACGCCGCGTCCCTACTCAGCCATATGGCCTTCGATTCGCACTTTGGATGGATCTGCGGCTCAATATGGATGTGCCTATGGCTCACAGCTTGTCGACTCCCTGGAAGAACTCAAACTCATGCTCACGGGGGTCGGTGTCGTCACACTCTTTCTGCAAAGCCTCGAGGCGCCGGTGCATGTCGGCACGCGCTTCGGCATAAGCCGGGTCGTCATACACGTTCCTCATCTCGCGGGGATCGCGGCGCATGTCATAGAGCTCCCATTCGTCAACGTCGTTATAGAAATGTATGAGCTTGTAGTCCGCTGTGCGTATGCCATAGTGGCGCTTGACCGAGTGCCATGACGGGTATTCGTAATAATGGTAGTAGACCCCCTCGCGCCATCCCGCGGGAATCTTCCCGGCGTTCTCGAACACCGGCCTGAGCGAGCGCCCCTGTATGTCGCCAGGCACCGCGAGTCCGGCCATGTCGATGAACGTAGGGGCAAGGTCGATATTCATGGCAAGCGCCTCGGAACTGCTTCCGGCGGGGATGGCTTTCGGGTAACGTATCATCATGGGGGTGCGCTGGCACTCCTCGTACATGAATCGCTTGTCGAACCACCCGTGCTCGCCGAGGAAGAACCCCTGGTCGGAAGTATACACTATTATGGTGTTGTCGAGTTCGCCGATACTGTCGAGATAGTTAAGCATACGCCCCACGTTTTCGTCGACCCCCTTTATCACGGAGCAGTAGTCGCGCATATACTGCTGATATTTCCAGCGGGTTATCTCCTCGCGCGTACCGTTTTTCACCTTCTGCCATTCGGCTATGCGGGGAGCGTACGCGGCGTTCCAGCGCTCTTTCTCCTCCGGGGTCATACGGTTGTACACGCTCTGGTAGCGCATCACGCTCGCGCGCCAGTCGTTAGCGGCCTTTACATCATCCTTGTTGGCGTCGCCCGACTTCTCTATGTGGTAGTCCTTCTCGAGATCCTCAGCCGACATCAGTTTGAGGTCCCATTCGGGCCACATGTCGCGCCCTATCTCCATTGTCTGCCCCCGGGCGGCGCTTCCGCGTCCCGAATAATCGTCAAGCAGGTTATCCGGCTCGGGGAAAACGACATCGTCAAACGCGCCGAGATGGCGCTGCGCGGGCATCCAGTTGCGATGCGGCGCCTTATGGTAGTAGAGCATCGCGAACGGGCGCTCCTTGTCGCGGTTGTCAAGAAAGTCAATCGCCTTGTCGGTGATTATGTCGGTAACATATCCGGGCACCGTGCGCTCAACGCCGTCCTCGATGAACACGGGATTGTAATACTCTCCCTGACCCACCAGTATGCTGTAAGTGTCGAATCCCTGGGGAGCCGAATTGAGGTGCCACTTGCCGATCATCGCGGTCTGATAGCCCGCGTCATGGAGCAGCTTGGGGAAAGTCTGCTGCGAGCCGTCGAAGGTGCGCGAATTGTCGGTGAATCCGTTTTTGTGGCTGTACTTGCCGGTAAGGATGCAGGCGCGCGACGGCCCGGAAATAGCGTTTGCCACATAGGCGCGGTCCATGCGCATCCCCTCGTTTCCGATACGGTCGAGGTTCGGAGTACGCATCAGCCTGCTGCCGTAGCAGCTTATCCCCTGCCAGGTGTGGTCGTCGGTCATCATGACAATGATATTGGGGCGGCGCCCGTCAGTCTGGCTGGCCGGCTGCCGGGCCGAAGCAATCGGAGCCAGTGCCGCGGGGAGCGCGGCCAGGGCGGGAAATGCGTAAAGGCGTTTATTCATGGGTATGCGGTTTTCGGTAAAGCGATATGAAAACTAATGTCGCGAAGTTAGCGCGACAGGCCGCTACGCCCCACCCTCAAATGTTGAATTTGATACAACAATTGTTCAAAACCGCCCCTGCAAGCACCTGCGGCCTATATTTATCTATTTTACCACACCCCACCTCCTATGTGAATTCTACACAATATCACGCAGCATTACGCAGCGTTCCGATGGAGCGGCGAAACTCCGAATCGTAGGGACGCACGGCCCGTGCGTCCGAATAGCGGCACCTAACTATCGTATTGGCTAACGGACGCACGGGCGGCACTGCTGTCCCAAGAAAAAATTTAACACTTTGGCGACCGGTGGTGAGGGCCAAC
>CAJTRT010000029.1 GCA_910579105.1 uncultured Muribaculaceae bacterium
TGTTCGACAAGAAAAAAGCCACGCTCCGATTCCAGGAAGTCGACGCCAACTCGGTGATACAACAGGTGATAAACACATTCAGGCTCAAAGTCGAAAAGTACGGCGGAAAGCTGTCGGCCAACCTCGACGCGCCAGACGCCATTATCAACGTCGACGAGATGCACTTCACAAACGTCATATTCAACCTCCTCGACAACGCCGTGAAGTACCGCAAGGAGGACGTCCCCCTCGAGCTTTCCATCGCCACCCGCGACCTGGGTAACGACAGGCTGCAGATCACCATTTCCGACAACGGCATAGGGATACGGAAAGAAGACCTGCGGAAGATTTTCGAGAAGTTCTACCGCGTGTCTACCGGCAACCGCCACGATGTCAAGGGCTTCGGCCTCGGACTGGCATACGTCAACAAAATGACGGAGCTTATGGGCGGCAACATAAAGGTTGAGAGCGACCTGGGCAAGGGAACAACTTTCCACATCACGATGCCGCTGCTCAACAACTGAAAAAGTGAGGTTCCGCGACACCGCGAGTGAACAATTAACCTGTGAAAAAAATTATAATAATATAACAAAACTTATTAACTATGGACGACCGTATGCGAATCCTCCTTTGCGAGGACGACGAAAACCTCGGCATGCTGCTGAGAGAATACCTCCAGGCCAAAGGCTTCAACGCCGACCTTTACGCCGACGGCGAAGCCGGTTACAGGGCGTTCCTCAAAGGGAAATACGACATCTGCGTGCTCGACGTGATGATGCCCAAGAAGGACGGCTTCACGCTGGCCCAGGAGATCCGTGCAGTGAACTCAGAGGTGCCTATCATCTTCCTTACCGCCAAGACCATCAAGGAAGACATTCTCGAAGGTTTCAAAATAGGGGCAGACGACTATATCACCAAGCCGTTCTCGATGGAGGAACTCGTGTTCCGCATCGAGGCAATCCTGCGCCGCGTGAAGGGCAAGAAAGGCAAGGAGGTCACGATGTACAAGATCGGCCGCTTCACCTTCGACACCCAGAAACAGGTGCTCCTGATCGACGACAAGGTGACGAAGCTCACCACCAAGGAATCGGAGCTGCTGAGCCTTCTCTGCGCCCACCTCAACGAGATCCTCGAGCGCAACTACGCCCTGAAAACAATCTGGATCGACGACAACTACTTCAACGCACGTTCGATGGACGTATACATCACCAAGCTGCGCAAGCACCTGCGCGAAGATCCCTCCATCGAGATCATCAACATCCACGGCAAGGGCTACAAGCTGATCGCGCCCGCAACCGACAAGCAGTGACCGTTACGGCCCCGCACAACCATTCAGATACAATTGGCGCTGTGTCTTTATTTTGACACAGCGCCAAAATTTTCGTATCTTCGCGGGCAAACCAACTGCCATGAAGCCACGTCACCTCATAATCGCCATACTGGCTATGTGTTCCCCGCTGTTTTGCGACGCGGCGGGCGCATACCGCGTTCTGACCGATACGATCCACAGCGAAATTCTCAAAGCGCCCAGAGCGTATACGGCGGTCGTGCCCGAAGCGTATTTCTCGCGGCCCGAAGCCAGCTTCCCTATCGTCTACCTGCTGCACGGAATGTACGGCGACAACGAGGACTGGGCGGTAAAGGGACATGCCGCCGCCATATGCGACAGCCTGGCCGCCGCTGGGAAACTCGGCGATGTGGTGATTGTCACCCCTTGCGCCGGAGGCGCCGACCCCAAGATCCAGCAGCACGGATACTTCAACATTCCCGGATGGGCCTACGAGGATTTCTTCTTCAAGGAACTGGTGCCGCAGGTCGAGCGGCGGTTCAGAGCCGGAGGCTCCAAAGAGAGGCGTGCGATAGCGGGCCTGTCGATGGGTGGTGGCGGAACAACCTCCTACGCGCAGCGCCACCCCGACATATTCACCGCCTCCTGGGCCATGAGCGCGCTCATGTCGCTCCCCTCCGACCGCGACCCGGAACAGCTGCCGGAGGGTTCCAAAGTGCGCCCCTACTACATTTCGGTACGCGATCTCGACTGTGCCAGGTTCCTGATTGACGCGGCGCCGGAAACAATCGAGACGCTGAAAACTGTGAAATGGTACCAGGACTGCGGCGACAACGACTTCCTGCGCGACATCAACCTCGACTACTACAAGGCCCTGCGCGGGAGGGGCATCGACGGCCGCCTCCGCATGCGTCCCGGAGCGCATACCTGGGAGTTCTGGCGCGCGTCGCTCGCCGAAGCGCTCCCTGAATTCGACAGTCTGTTCAACCAGGCCGCGCAACGCTGAACGATACTTACATCATCCATACCTTAAACACCGAAATGAACAAACTATTTATCGCGCTCCCCGTTCTCGCCGGAGCCGCGCTCCCCGCTGGAGCCGTCGACCGTATGACCCACAATCCCGACGCGACCAACGAGCAGATAATCATGCACGCGTGGAGCTGGAACTTCCCGGCCATAGCGAAAAACATGAAACAAATAGCCGACGCTGGCTTCACGATGGTGCAGACCTCTCCGGTACAGAACTGCTACAAGCCCGAAGGCTCCGTGACGAAAAAACTTTTCGACCCATCGCACAAAGAGGGGAACTGGTATTACTATTACCAGCCAACCGACTGGAAAATAGGCAATGAGATTGTCGGCTCGCCCGACCAGATGAAGGAGATGATGGACTCCGCCGCCAAATACAACGTAAAGGTGATTGTCGACGTGCTCCCGAACCACACCGCTTTCGACATCGACGCCGTGAGCGACGAGATGTACGCGGCCGCCGGAGGCCGTGAAAAGCTCTTCCACTCCGACGGTCTGACCCCTATAACCGACTACAACGACCGCGCCCAGTGCACGCTCGAATCGCTCACCGGGCTCCCCGACGTGAACACCGAGAACCCCGATTTCCAACGCTACTACATGCTGTTCGTGAACCAGCTCCTCGACATGGGGGTGCGCGGATTCCGCTATGACACGGCCAAGCACATCGGCGTGCACTCCGACCCGGTAGACACCGCCGCCGGGGTAAAGGAGAACGATTTCTGGGACGTGGCCACGGGGCGCAAAGCCGTCAAGGGGGTCAGGCTCAGCGTGCCATACGACTCGCTGTGGGTCTACGGCGAAGTGCTCCAGGACCGCAACGTGCCGGAACTCGAATACGCCTCCTATATGGGGCAGACAGCCTCGGGCTACGGCCACGTGCTCCGCGAGGCTCTTGAAAAAGGCTCGGCCAAGGGACTGGACCTCGCCGGATGGCACCACCAGGCGGCACCCGAATACCTCACCACCTGGGTCGAAAGCCACGACACCTACTGCAACGCCCACGAGAGCGCCGCGCTTACCGACGAGCAGATCCGAACCGGATGGGTGTTCCTGACTGCCCGGCAGAACGGAGTGCCACTGTTCTTCAGCCGCCCGAACGGCTCGACACGCGACAACTACTGGGGCGACAACCTCTCGGGCGCGCGGGGCAACGACGAGTTCTTCCACCAGGAAGTGGTGGCGGCCAACAAGTTCCGCAAGGCCATGGCCGGCGAAAAAGAGGATATGCGGGTGAGCGACAACGGGAGCGTCCTCCTGGTGAACCGCGGCAGGAAAGGCGCCGCGCTGGTCAACATATCCGACCACGCCAACTTCATCGACCTGCCCACCGGGCTCCCAAACGGCACATACCGCGACGCCGTATATGGCAAGGAGTTCAAGGTCAGGAAAGGACGGCTTACCGGCGCGCTCGCGCCACACCGCACCTACATCCTGACTAAATAAACGCCATACAGCCTATCCCTATAAGCACTATTCGGGCTATCCGCACCGAAGGTCGCTGACGATGACATCCGCAGCGACACAGGCAGCCCGCGAGCCGCCCAGGGCGGCGTTTATCTCCCCGTAACCTTTAAGCATCTCCCCGCGGCCCGAGGTCCCGGGGAGTATTTTTTTAAGTTCCGCCGCGATTTCCGCCGGATTGCAGTGGTGCATCAGCAGTTCGGCCACCACAGGCTTCCCCGCGATCAGGTTCGGCAGCGAGACGAACGGGCATTTCAGCACATGTTTCATAATGTTGTAAAAAGCCTTGCTGCCGCTCCCGCGATAGCACACGACCTGCGGGGTGCCGAGCAGGGCACATTCGAGAGTGGCGGTGCCGGATGTGACAAGCGCCGCCGCGGAATGTGCCATCAGCTGGAAAGTCTGCCCCTCAACGCGCGGGACTCCCGGGGCGAGACCGTCGTAAAGCTCAGCGTCGAGTCCCGGAGCCATAGCCACCACCGGCTGGCAACCCGGAAATTCACCGGCAGCTTCAAGCATTACAGGGAGATTGTTGCGCAGCTCCCCCACCCTGCTGCCAGGCACTATCGCCAGCAGCGGCTTCTTCCCCGACAGGGAGTTGGAACGCAGGAAATCCTCTTTCGGCGGAAGCGCACGCCCGCGCTCGGCAATCTCCTCGGCCGACGGATTGCCGACATACTCCACCTCCACCCCCTTGCCGCGGAAATACTCCACCTCGAACGGAAGGATCGACAGCACCTTGCGGCACAACTTCCTTATGCTTTTCACGCGCCACTCCTTCCATGCCCACACCTTCGGTGCAATGTAGTAATAGACCGGAATTCCGAGCTTCGCTGCATGCTTGGCGAGCTTGAGGTTGAAACTCGGATAGTCAATCAGTATCAAGGCGTCAAAGTTCCCACTTTCAAGCGCGCCGCGGGCGATAGAGAGATTACGGGCGACATCCGGCAAATGCCTCAGAACCTCGGCAAAGCCCATATAAGCCATCCTCCGGTAGTGAATCAGCGGGGCGTGCCCGGCGGCGCACGCCATCTCGTCGCCGCCGAGAAACTCGAAGGCCGCCCCGGGGTCGGCGTCGCGGAGCGCCCTCAGAAGCGCCCCCCCGTGCAGGTCGCCGGAAGCCTCCCCGGCCGAAACAAAATATCTCATACCGCGAAGTTAACACTTTTAACCGCATTTTGCCCCGCGGCAATGCCGACGAACGGAATAATTTGCGTAACTTTGTGAGATGATTGACCCCAAAGAAACACCGGCGCTCTATCTTTTCCCGGTTCCGTTGAGCCTGGAAGCCACAATCGCTGGCTCGCTCCCCGCGGAAAACACGGCGGTTCTCCGCGGGATCAGGCATTTCATTGTCGAGAACGTCCGCTCGGCCAGGCGTTTCCTGAAAAAGTGCTGCCGGGACATCGACATAGACTCGCTGACGTTCACCGTGCTCGACGAGCATACCGATCCCGCCGAAGTCCCGGCGATGCTCGAGCCGCTCGAACGAGGGGAATCAATCGGTGTCATTTCCGAAGCCGGGTGCCCGGCGGTGGCCGACCCGGGAGCCGACGCGGTGGCCGCCGCCCAGCGCAAGGGGTTCAGGGTGGTGCCGCTGGTAGGCCCGTCAAGCATCCTCATGTCGCTTATGGCCTCCGGGTTCAACGGCCAGAGCTTCGCCTTCAACGGCTACCTACCGATCGAGGCCAAGGCCCGCGCCGCCAAGTTCCGCGAAATGGAGCGCAGAATCCGCTCGGAACGCCAGACGCAGATCTTCATCGAGACCCCCTACCGCAACAACCGGCTTGTTGACGAACTTTGCCGCACGCTGCCGGGACAGATGCTGCTCAGCGTCAGCTTCGACCTCACGGGACCGCGCGAATCGGCCCGCACGATGCCCCTTTCGAAATGGGCCAAGACACCTTATGATTTCTCCAAGACCCCGGCGATATTCCTGTTATTCTCGTAAACAACACAAACATCCCCACTGATATGTCAGCAGCCCGGTACAAGAAACCATCCACCGACAGCAGCCTCTTCCCGGGGCTGTTTGACGATATGGAGGATACCGGCTTCTTCCAGCCAAGGGAGAAAGCCGCGGGGCTTCGCGACATTGAAAAAGAGGTGGAACGGCTACGCCGCGAAGGAATCTTCAACAACGGCGCCGACGACCTCACCCCGATGGAGGAGGTCAAACCCGCCGACAAGCTCAACTTCATATCGTTCGGCAGCGGAAGTTCGGGCAACTGCGCCTATATCGGCGACAGCTCCACAGGGCTTCTGATCGACGCGGGGGTAAATTCCGACAACGTAATCGAGGAGCTGCGCCGCTACGGCATAAAGATGGACCACATAAAGGGGATCCTCCTGACCCACGACCACTCCGACCATGTGCGCTACGTCTACCCGCTGGTGCGCAAGCGCCCCTACATCGGCGTTTACTGTACACCCAGGGTGCTGAACGGCATCCTGCGCCGCCACAACATCTCGAACCGCATAAAGGATTACCACCGCCCCATCTACAAGGAGCATCCGTTCAAAATCGGCAGCTTCGAGGCAACCGCCTTCGAAGTGCAGCACGACGGGACCGACAACGCCGGGTTCTTCATAACCCGCGGCAACCACTCCATAGCCGTGGCCACCGACCTTGGATGCGTTTCCGACCGCGCCGACCACTACATGCGCCAGGCAAACCACCTGATGATCGAGGCAAACTACGACAGCGCTATGCTCGCGTCAGGCCCGTATCCGGAATACCTCAAGGCACGCATAAGGTCTGACAGCGGCCACCTCGACAACGCCGTCACGGCGGAATACCTCGCCAGAATATACACCTCAAGGCTCAGGAACATATTCCTCTGCCACCTCAGCCGCGACAACAACCGCCCCGAGATCGCCCTCAGCGCCGTGGAGAAAGCCCTGGAGGCAGTCGGCGTGCGTGTCGGCAACGGCTCCAACTCACCCTACGACCGCTCGGCGCCGCTGCAACTCGTCGCCCTACCCCGCTTCGACAGCACCGGCCTCATAACCCTGACCCTGTAACACAGTTCCCCTGGCTGTAACCACCCCCTGACGCAGGGACGCACGGCCCGTGCGTCCGAAACGCCTTCGTAATTCTTTGAGACACTTAGCAACCTTTTTCGGTTAAGGTGTGTTATATTATCAAACCGATAATTAACGGGAACCATTCCCGCCCACACCGGTTGCTAATCGAAAATGTTTCACTAATTATTTCATAAGATTATGAAAGCCTTATCATTAAACTTCTGGGGACAGACCAAATACTGGTGGGTCGTCCTCCTCGTAGGGATTCTCCTGGTGCTCGGCGGTTTCTGCTACTGGTTCTGGCCCGCGGCCGGCTTCGCCGTGTCGTCGCAGATTTTCGGCTGGCTGCTCATCCTGGCTGGCATCGTGCAGCTCTGCGTTTCATCCGGCACCAACCGCCCCCGCGGCTGGGGATGGTGGATCGCCGGCGGCGTCATTGACATGTTCGTTGGCTTCATGCTTGTGCGCAGCGTGATCCTCTCCGAGCTCGTCTTCCCCTACTTCCTCGCCATCGTGTTCATTTTCTGGGGCATCGCCTCGATTATCGCCTCCGTTTCCGGGCGTCAGCACCGCTACTGGTGGATGTACCTCATCAACGGCATCCTGTTGATGATCATCGGATTCTTCTTCCTCGAGGCCGGCTGGCTGCAGGATATGATGATGGTCTCCTTCCTCAGCGCCCTCGCCTTCATCTACTGGGGCTTTACCGTCGCAATGATGAGCTACGACATGAAACCCGCACCGCGCTCGTAACCACCGCGACACACATCCGACAACACAAGCGGTCGCGAACCACCCCGGTTCGCGACCGCCTTGTTCATCTGACATGTCAAACGAAATCGGAGAAGGAAGCGCTGTTTGTCGTAGGGTCGCGACATGTCGCGACCGCCACAAGGGGCTACTTCAATCCATATGATTTCCAAATTGGCGGAGGGTGAATAAAAGCCTAAAAAACAATCTTCAACCAACAAGTTTTTTCCGAAAGTGCGGGAAAAAACCGGCGCAGAAGTGTTATATTTGTAGTTTCAAGGGCGTGCGGTTAAACCTAAGGGGGCTGCCGCCGTCTAATTGTTGAAACTCAGATATAAGGAATCTTAAAATGAAACGCTTCTCAGCCACACTTCGCCAGCTTTCTCTCGTCGCGGCGGCGGCCCTCGCGGGGGTCTCCGGCGCCGTGGCCCAGAGCTATTACGACGACGATATCTATTACGACGCTTCAAAGGCCACCAAGAAAGAGCCTAAGAAGCCGCAGGCGCGGCAATCGCAGGCACCATCGCAGCAGCAGACGCTGTATTATTACGACGGAGCCGACTACGTGCCCTGGACCCAGGCCGGCATCTACCCAGCCGCCTCGGAATACCAGCCGACAGGGTCATCCACACGCGATGTTGACGAATACAACCGCCAGGGCAGCTATGCTTCCGCGGAACGCCCCGACTCGATCTCGCTGGCCGAGTTCGAGCAGATGTCGGCTATGAGCAACACCGAACGCCTGGCGCGCTTCCACGATTCGGAAGCAGCCCAAGAGGCGGATCCGTCGATAAGCTACAACGATCTCGGAAACGAGTATTACGACAATGGCTCAGGCAACAATGGCACGACGACGATTGTAGCCGTCCCGACCTCGTCGGTCAGCTTCAACTTCGGCGTGGGTTACCCATACTATAACTCCTGGTACGGCGGATGGCCCTATTACAGCTATTCATGGCCATACAACTCATGGTACTGGAACGACTGGTACGGTCCCGGATGGGGCTGGGGTCCTTCCTGGGCATGGGGTCCGTCGTGGTCATGGGGGTGGGGCCCCGGATGGGGCGCGCCCTACCCTCCCCACCACCACTGGGGATGGGGCTGGGGCGGAGGCCGCTACTACAACGACCCTCCCGGAGCCACCCGGCCTAACCGCCCCCTCGCGGGAGGCTCAAACGGCAACCGCTATTATGGCAGCTACGGCTCATCGGCCAACCGCGGAAGCATATATAACTCAAACGGACGACGCCCGGCAACCGGCGCCTCCGGCACCGCGACGCGTCCGACCAACACGAGCCGTCCGGGGTACTCCTCGCCCATAAGCCGACCGACCACCGGCTCAACTCCCGCAGGCAGCTACTCAGGCGGCCGCGGACGCGCCTCGTCGACCTACCAGTGGGGGGGCTCCTCAACAACCGGCAACAGGCAGCAGCCAACCCCTAACTACAACAACTCAGGCTCGCGCCGCCCGTCGTCAACCCCAAGCTATTCCGGCAGCAGAGGAAGCTCGTCGGGCAGCTACTCCGGTAGCCGGGGAGGATACTCTTCCGGCGGCGGAGGCTCCCACCGTTCGAGCGGAGGCGGTTACTCCGGATCGCGCGGACGCCGCTGACGCACATCCCTTGTCGGGGAAAACTAACAACTACAACGCCACAACATTCCGACTATGAAAAAGCTGACATCCACCAATCACGGATTGAACAAGCATATGCTCGCGGCGGCCCTCCTGACCGCCTGCGCCGCCGGAGCCAGCGCCCAGAGCGCGGTCGACGCCTACAACATGTCGCAGACCGAGCTCCGCGGCACGGCGCGGTTCATGTCAATGGCCGGGGCTTTCACCGCCCTCGGAGGAGACATATCGACCCTGAACCAGAACCCCGGCGGCATAGGCGTGTACCGCGGAAGCGACATAGGTTTCACGTTCGACGTGAACATGCTCAACTCAAAGACCTCAGGCAACCTCGCCGGAGCGCGTGACAACAGCTTCACGAAATGCGACGTCAACAATTTCGGCTACATTGGAACCATCAACCTCGGAAGCAGCGGCCTGCAGACCATCTCCTGGGGCGTGAGCTATGCGCGCGTGAACTCCTTCAACCGGCAATACTCAGGCATAGGGATGCCGTTGCAGACCTCACTGTCGAACTATATCACGACGTTCACCGACGGCTACGACCCCGGAGCGCTCTTCGATGACGGATCAAGCAACAATCCCTACGAGGATTACTCCGCCAACGCGCCGAACTGGCTGAGCATCCTCGCCTTCAACGGCGGAATCGTCACGCCGCAGGTACAGATTGACGACGAGGGGAAGCCTTACGAAAGCAACATCTACGACGGACTGTTCCAATACCAGGCGGTTGACGACGGGGCGGGAGGCACGATACCACCCACCACAGGTGCCGGATCGATGACCGTCAACGAATCGGGCTACACTGACGAATACTCCATAAACTTCGGAGGCAACGTCTCCAACGTGGTTTACTGGGGCCTCGGAATCGGCATCACCGACATGGGCTACACGCAGAACTCCACATACACCGAGAACCTTGCCAGCGCCGATGTTCCAGTCAAAGGTGACATGGGCATCACCGTGGGCGACGGCGGCTTCCAGCTAACCAACTGGAAGCACACCTCGGGCACGGGGGTGAACGTCAAGCTCGGCCTGATTCTTAAACCGATCAACGAGCTGCGCGTAGGCGTGGCCGTGCATACCCCGACCTACTGGTCAATGACCACCTCCTACAACGCCGACATAAGCTCGCGCTTCACCTCGGGCTTCGAGGGTTACAACCAGACCCCCACATCGACATACGACTGGCAGCTACGCTCGCCATGGAAGCTGATGTTCGGCGTGGCAGGCGTGATCGGCGGCCGCGGCATCATCAGCGCCGACTACGAGTATCAGGCCTATAACGGAATGAACGTCCGCGATGCCGACGGCACCGAGCTGGATTATTTCAACGGCGACATAAAGGACTACTTCAAGGCCTCCAACACCATCCGCCTTGGTGCCGAGTTCCGCGTCACCCCCCAGTTCAGCATCCGCGCCGGTTATAGCTACACCTCCTCCAACATCAAAGAGGACGTCAAGAACAGCAACCTCGAGGTATACACCTCTGGCACGAACCCCTCCTACACGTTCGATTCGAACACGCAGTACATCACCTGCGGCCTCGGATACCGTTTCAGCGGCTTCTACGCCGACCTGGCCTATGTCTACAAGCACCGAGAGTCGACCTACCGCGCCTTCACATCGTTCAAGGACTATGACGGCTACTGGTACGACGGCCCATCGGCGAAAGTCACCGACGGCAATTCGCAACTCGTATTCACCATAGGCTACCGCTTCTGAAAACAGACCGGGACGGCGCGATCCCGCCGACACACCCGGCGCGACATACCGGCCCTCTCCCGCGGGGCAACGCCATAAAGGCGCCCTGCGGTGAACCATTCGGGCTGAACGGCGTTCTGATATTAGAGCCGCGGCAGGCAACCCCGACGTTGCCCCGGCCGCGGCTCTTGATATGTAAAACTAAATACTAAAAACGATGAAATACACCCAGCCCGAGCTCCCTTACGCGCATGACGCGCTCGAACCGGCGATTTCCGCCCGCACCGTCGACTACCACTACGGCAAGCACGAGAAAGCCTACATCGACAACCTCAACAAGCTGATCGAGGGCACAGAGTTCGAGGAGCTCCCCCTTGAAGAGATCATCCGCGACGCCAAGGGCCCGCTTTTCAACAACGCCTCCCAGGCGTGGAACCACATCTTCTACTTCTTCTCGTTCTCGCCCGACGGCGGCGGAGAACCAGACGGAGAGCTGCGCGAGGCGATAGACCGCGACTTCGGCTCGTTCGAGAATTTCAAGAAAGAATTCGTCGACGCCGGGGTCAAGCTCTTCGGCTCAGGATGGGTATGGCTGTCGCGCGACAGCGACGGCAAGCTCTTCATAACCCAGGAGTCAAACGCCGGGAACCCGCTGACGCAGGGACTTACCCCCATACTGGCGTTCGACGTGTGGGAACACGCCTACTACCTCGACTACCAGAACCTCCGCAAGGATGCCCTTGAGCACCTATGGGACATCATCGACTGGCCCATAGTCGAAGGCCGTTACTGATGCCTGTCGATGAAGGCATCAGCCCAACACTTCTTAATGGAATTTAACCCAAGCGCTTTCAACCTCTTACAGCCGCCTATTGTTCTTATAGTAGAAACTGAAAGAGTAATAGAAACTGAAAGAGCACTTAATTGTAAGCATAATGTGATGAATGGAGAGAGTGGCACTCGTGAGAGCCCCACTCTTTTTTATTTCTGTTTTTGAAGCGAAATTTGGAAAAGTGCCGACTGATTGCTTATATTTGCGGATATAAACACCAATCCTTAAATATACCCTGAAACCATGGCCAAAGTGAAACCCTTCCGCGGCATACGGCCGCCAAAAGAGATGATCGAGCAGGTGGCGTCGCGCCCCTATGACGTGCTCAACTCCGAAGAGGCCCGGAGAGAGGCCGAAGGCAACCCGAAGTCGCTGTACCACATAATCAAACCCGAAATCGATTTCGAGCCGGGGACCGACGAGCATGACCCGAAAGTATATGACAAGGCCGTCGACAACTTCCGCCGCTTCCGCGAGAACGGATGGCTGGTGCAGGACGAACGCGAGCACTACTACATCTACGCCCAGACAATGGAAGGGCGCACCCAGTACGGCATCGTTATCGCTGCCAACGTCCACGACTATGTCAACGGGGTGATCAAGAAGCACGAGCTGACCCGCCGCGACAAGGAGGACGACCGCATGAAACACGTGCGCGTCAACAACGCCAACATCGAGCCGGTGTTCTTCGCCTTCCCCGACAACGAACGTCTTGAAAAAATAATCCGCGAAGTCGCCTCGGGCAATCCCGAATACGACTTCACCGCTCCCGACGGCTTCGGACACCATTTCTGGGTGATCGACGACCCCGAAACGGAGCGCGCGATAACCGAGGAATTCGAGGGAATGCCCCACCTGTATATCGCCGACGGGCACCACCGCTCCGCGGCCGCAGCCCGCGTCGGGCTTGAAAAGGCCGAACAAAATCCCGCCCATACCGGCGAGGAGGAGTACAACTATTTCCTCGCGGTCGCCTTCCCGGCGTCGCACCTGCGCATCATCGACTACAACCGTGTGGTGCGCGACCTGAACGGCCTGTCGCCGGCAGAGTTTCTCGACCGGCTCGCGAAGGACTTCGTCGTGGAAGAAAAGGGCGCGGAGATATACCATCCCGAGCGGCTGCACAACTTCTCGCTTTATCTCGGCGGCCGCTGGTACTCACTGACACCACGCGAGGGGCGCTACAACGATGCCGACCCGATCGGCGTGCTCGACGTGACAATCTCGTCGGACCTCATACTGCGCGACATACTCGGCATCACCGACCTGCGCTCCGACAAGCGCATCGACTTCGTGGGAGGCATACGCGGGCTCGGCGAACTCCGCGACCGGGTTGATTCGGGAGAGATGGCCATGGCGCTCGCCCTGTATCCCGTATCAATGAAGCAGCTGATCGACATCGCCGACACCGGCAACATAATGCCCCCGAAAACCACCTGGTTCGAGCCCAAACTCCGCTCCGGCCTGGTAATCCACTCGCTTGACTGAGCCGCGGCCGTCCCCACCCGCCCTCAATGGCAGTCGGGTGGTTGAAACCAAAGGGCAATCCAGCCACAGGTATCACCTTCAAACGCCATAATCTTGTAGGGACGCACGAGCCGTGCGTCCCTACAACCTAAAACACACCCACGCTTGGAAATCGCTGAATAATAGACAGTCGTGCGAGAAAAAAGAAAAGAGGGAGCGTCACGAATGACACTTCCTCTTTATTTCTTGCTGTTATCTTTCAGCTCTGTCGTAAACAGGCTTGCTGATTACTGGGCAGCAGCTTCGGTAGCGGCAGCGGCAGTCTCAGTAGCGGCAGCGGCAACGCTGTCAGTAGCGGCGGCAGCGGAGTCAGCAACCTCTTCTACTACGGCTACGGTCTCTTCTACTACGGCTACGGTGTCCTGAGCCTCAGCAGCTTCAGCGTTCTCATCCTTGTTGCCGCAGGATACCATGGCGAAGCCTGCGAGAACAGCGAAAGAAAGGAATAACTTTTTCATTTTCGTGTTGTGAGTTAAATAATAAAACAATATTTTGTGCTTCAAAAACACTGCAAAGTTACGACTTATTTTCAAGTCACCAAAAAAAAACCGGATTTTTTTGACCTCTTTATATGTTTTGCAACATAAATTTCGATTAAAATCCTTAACTTTGCACCGCGGTTCTCTCACAGCATACCCCGACGCAATCTGTTGAAAAACAGCACGGGCAGCCAGGAATAGGGCTATTCGCGCCGATGCCTCCGCCACGCGTCTGCCGCCTGAGAGACACGCAGACGACCCAAGACTCAGAATTTCAACACCATTTCATTGATTATGAAAGTATTCATGTTCCCCGGCCAGGGATCCCAGTTCGTAGGAATGGGCAAAGACCTCTACGACAACAATCCCGTGGCGAAAGAGATGTTCGAGAAAGCCAACGAGGTTCTCGGCTTCCGCATCACTGATCTTATGTTCGAAGGCACAGAGGAGGATCTCAAACAGACAAAGGTGACACAGCCTGCCGTTTTCCTCCACTCCGTGATTCTGGCAAAAACCCTCGGCGACGACTTCAAGCCCGCGATGGTCGCCGGCCACTCGCTCGGCGAGTTCTCGGCCCTGACCGCCGCCGGAGCGCTGAGCTTCGAGGACGGCCTGAAACTCGTGAGCATCCGCGCCCGCGCCATGCAGAAGGCTTGCGAGGCCAATCCGTCCACAATGGCCGCCATCATCGGCCTCCCAGACGAGAAAGTCGAGGAAGTTTGCGCCGCCACCGAAGGCGTTGTCGTATGCGCCAACTACAACACCCCGGGCCAGATCGTGATTTCCGGCGAAATCGACGCGGTAGACCGCGCGTGCGCCACCCTCACCGAGGCTGGTGCCAAGCGCGCCCTCAAGCTGAAAGTCGGCGGAGCGTTCCACTCCCCCCTTATGGAGTCAGCCCGCGCCGAACTGGCCGAAGCCATCGAGGCCGCGGAAATCAAGGAACCCGTATGCCCCGTGTACCAGAACGTCGACGGCATGCCCCACACCTACCCCGCCGAAATCAAGGCCAACCTCATCGCGCAGCTCACCGGCCAGGTACGCTGGGCGCAGAGCGTGGGGCGCATGGTCGAGGCCGGTGCCGACGAATTTGTCGAGGTCGGCCCCGGCAAAGCGTTGCAGGGAATGGTCGCGAAAATCGCATGCGGCGCCGCCATTTCAGGCATACAGTAAACAACACCGTAAACTTGAAGACGTTGTGTCAAAACGCTGACACAACGTCTTTTTGTATCCGGATGGGAGGGTGCTGTCAGTCGACCGTCTGCTTGGTGAACGTGAAAGTCAGCTTGGCCTCCTTGAGGTTAAGCGCCGTCATAGCCGGGGTAAGCACATACGGCGTGATCGCGCTTATATAGGTAGTGGTGGAATAATAGCCCGACGAGTTTGTCTCGGTGGAGACTGTCACAGGCGTGAGCGTGAAAGTGTAATCCGCTGCGTCAACAGCGCCGTTTTTGTCGTATTCGTCGAGCATGCGCAGCAGATATGAGCGCAGGCCGCTGAAAGTATAGCAATTGTCCGCGGCATTGTACGCGGCCACAAACGAGGTGACATCGTCGGTGATTTCGTTATTTGCGAAGAAGTCTTCCTTGTTCTTGGAAAGAAGCATAAGCAGCTGCGAGGGAGGCGCGATATCGTAATCATTCTCGATCTCCTCGGCCGGTATCACCATGCTGAGGGAGTTGATCACAGCCATGCCTTCGGAACGGTCCTTGTATGACTTGATGACATCGAGCAGCGGGAAAGTCAGTTCCACGTCGCGCCCGGCGGGAGCCACGATCACAGCCTCACCGTCGTCAATCCGCCGGCTGAGAGACTCGGCCATGGTGTAGCTGATGTTGTTATTGGTAATCACAACCGGCGTGACGGCGTAATAAGTGCCGGCCTGAGGCACCTTCACCTCCTTGCCGTCGTCGTCAGTGCCCATCGTATGGTAATGCATACGCATCACAACCGACTCGAAGCGGGTCACACGGCCCGAACCGTATGAATTGCGCACATATATGCCGGGGAAATGCTTGGCGAAAGCTGTCGGCGAAGCATACGCCGACGGATTATCGCGATACAGCGTGAACAGTTCTCTGCCCAGCGAAAGCGGCAGCTTCACACTTACCTGGCGGTATGAGAGCTTCTTTACCGAATCCGTCTGCCCCAGGGCGTTTACAGCGTAAATTTTCGACGCGATAGGCCTTGACGGGTCGAAGCACTCGTCCGCCACGGGGTCAAAGTCGCTGTAAATCGGATACGGGAGCGCCTTTGTCAGCCGGAACACCTCAAGCCCCATTGGAGCCACGGAATCGCCGACGAACGCCCCGATCGGCATGGTCAGCACCAGGTTGAGCGAGTCAATGTCGTCAACGGTCACCTCGGGCAAGGCGATGTTCTGGGCCGGCATGAACTGCGTCACGAAGTCGGAGCTGAATCTGCCATATCCGTCGGCATTGATGGTGCCGAGTATCTCGGTAATCGTGCGCGACTGCACCTTGGTGTTGTCAACCACCCTGCCGGCAATAGTGAAGGAGTCTTCGATCACCACCTCCGACTTGTCCGTGACGAGAGAGGAACCGATATCCTCCGTCGTGTCCTTGCAGCCTGTCAGCAGCGACAGAGCGGCGACCGGGAGAATCATGGCGGCGTATAGCTTCATTGTCATTCGCGGGAGAATTAGAGGGAATTGTAGAATTCGACCATCGGGGCGCCCTCAACCTCGTCGGACCAGGATTCGAGAACGGGCTTGCCGGAAGCCTTGGCGTATTCCACGAGATCGGCGGGCACGCCTTCCGAGGCTATCACAAGGCCGTCGGCATAGTCGACAGCGAGCTTGTTAAGGGCAACCCAGTCTACCGGGCCGGCGCCGAGGGTCGCGATTTCCTCTTCCGAAAAACCGTCCATCCGGAGCTTTTCCTGGAAACGCGGATTAAGGGTGCCCTCGAAAACGTCATTGAAAATCGAGAACACGACCTTGGCCCGGCCGATCGTAGGATCCTCAGAATATGATTTTTTCAAGTATAGCGGCGCGAGCGCGGATATCCAGCCCGAGCAGTGTATCAGCGCGGGTTCCCACCGGAGTTTTTTGGCAGTCTCCATAACTCCGCGCATGAAAAAAATAAGGCGCTCGTCATTTTCTTCGGGAGTCTCGCGGATCTCGAGGTCGCTGACCCCGTGATGGCGGAAATAGTCGTCGTTGTCGATAAAGTAGACCTGCATGCGCGAGCTCTGGAGCGTCGCGACTTTGATGATCAGCGGGTGGTCGTTGTCGTCAACCGGGATATTCAGCCCTGAGAGACGTATCACCTCGTGAAGCTGGTTCCGGCGCTCGTTTATGCAGCCGTATTTCGGCATGAACGTCCTGACCTCGAATCCCTCTTCCTGCACGCGGTGGGGTATGTACTGGCATAGATGGCCTAAGTGTGTTTCGGGGAGGTAAGGCGTTACTTCCTGGGAGATGTAGAGTACTTTTTGCTTGCTGTTCATCAAGGTGTTATGGCTTACGCGGCGCCCGCCTGGGGCGCAGACTGTTTCTGGTTGGAGCTGCCACGGCTGTTTAGCGACAGGCTGTCGCGGCTTGGCTGGCCATAGGCAATCTCTCAAACGCGAAGTTACAAATTTTTTCCGAGATTATCGCCAAACCGGCTCAAAAACAACCGATACGGCACCGCGGGCGCGTCATAGGCGACCATCAGTAACAGCGGACGCCACTCCCGTACACGCGCACGAAAAAAGGCGCTGTGTCTGATCATATGACACAGCGCCCTGTTCTTTTCGGGCCTTGTTGGGTAAAGGCTTATTTCAGGAGGTCCTTGACGGCGTCGTTGGGAACCATCTGTTCCTGGAAGGTGTAAGCGCCGGTCTTGGGCGACTTCACCATTTTGATAACCTTGGAGTAGGTACGGCCTTCACCTTTCTGAAGAGATGCGACGGTTTTCTTTGCCATATCGAGTCAAATATTTATGGTTGGGGTGAGGTTTCGGTGATTATTTGATTTCCTTGTGCACTGTCATGCGCTTGAGGATGGGGTTGTATTTCTTGAGCTCGAGACGCTCGGTGGTGTTCTTGCGGTTCTTGGTGGTGATGTATCGCGAAGTTCCGGGCATGCCGCTCGCCTTGTGCTCGGTGCATTCGAGGATTACCTGTACGCGGTTACCTTTTGCTTTCTTTGCCATTGTTTAGAAGTCTAAAGTTTTGATTTCAGTTAAATAACCCTTTGCGATAGCCTGTTTGATGGCGGCGTCAAGCCCCATCTTGTTGATATTGCGCAGGCCGGCAGCCGAGATGGTGAGAAGCACCCAGGTATCCTGCTCCACCCAGTAGAAGCGGCGGTTAAAGAGGTTCACATTGAAGCGGCGCTTGGTGTGGCGCTTCGAGTGCGATACGTTATTTCCTGTAATCGCTTTTTTGCCTGTAATCTGACAAATCTTTGACATGGCTGTTTGGTTCTTGTTTTCTTTGTTCTTAGCGTAGAGCGACTTGGGGCCGCCATCTCATAACTCATATCACCCCGCGGACGCATCTTTTCCAGGGGCTTTTTTCGGAGGTGCCGCAAATCAGAGTGCAAAGTAAGCTATTTTTCCCGTAACAGCCAAATTTTTTGCCGGTTAATTTCTTTTTGCTACATTCGCGTGGCAGGGCGCGGAGAGCCGACGCCCCGCCTCCGACATACACCAGCCGGAGTGGTCCGTCCCCTCTGGCGCATAACGTAAAAACGACATCAGATGAAGCATGGATTTTTCCGCGCCGCGGCGTGCGTGCCCTCTGTCGCGGTGGCCGACGTCAAGGCCAACACCGCCCACATCATACAAATGATAAACAAGGCCGAGGAGGCTGGCGCCGACCTCGCGGTGTTCCCCGAGCTGTGCGTCACGGGCTACACCTGCGGCGACCTCTTCCACAACGCGGCCCTGCTCGACGCGGCCGGGCGCGCCCTGGCCGAAATCGCGGCCGCTACCCGCGGGCTGCACGTCGCGGCCGTCATTGGCATACCGCTGCGCTCGGGCTGCATGCTGCTGAACTGCGGCGCTCTCCTGGCCGACGGAAGATGCCCGCTGATACGGCCCAAGCAGTACATACCCAACTACAACGAGTTCTATGAGAAGCGCATATGGCGCACCGGGCACGGGCTGCCCGAAGAACGCGTAGCGCTGCCCGGCATCCCCGGAGAGCCGACCCTCGTCAGCACCACCGCGCTGGCGGATGTCGCCGGCGCGAAAGTCGGCATGGAGATATGCGAGGACCTGTGGGTGCCGATACCGCCGTCGAGTTTCCAGGCGGTCGGGGGAGCCGAGATCATAGCCAACCTGTCGGCCTCCGACGACCTGACCGGGAAGCACGCATACCTGCGGCGCCTGATCGCGCAGCAGAGCGCCCGGTGCGTGTGCGGCTACGTCTACTCCTCCGCCGGGTTCGGCGAGTCGAGCACCGACCTCGTGTTCGACGGCAAAGGTTTCATCGCCGAGAACGGCGCGATCCTTGACGAAACAAACCGGTGGAGCAACGACCCGCAGATAATAATACGGGACATCGACATCGAGGCGCTGCGCCACGACCGCATGCACCAGGGCACATTCACCGACTGCGCCCGCCGCATAGCCCCGGGAGGGGCAGAGGCCGTCCCCGCCCCCACACCCGGCAACGGCGCTGCCGGGTGGTCGCTCCTCCGCGACGTCAACCCGCACCCCTTCGTCCCCTCGTCTGACGCCGAACTCGACAGCCGGTCGGCCGAAGTGCTGGAAATCCAGGCCGCCGGTCTCGCCCAGCGCCTCAAGGCCACCGGATGCGAGACACTGGTGATCGGCATATCCGGCGGACTGGACTCCACCCTTGCGCTGCTCGTGGCCACCCGCGCTTTCGACCGCCTCGGCCTCGAAAGAAAGGGAATAGTCGGAGTGACCATGCCGGGATTCGGCACCTCGGGGCGCACGCACTCCAACGCTCTGACACTTATGGAAGCTCTTGGAATCACATACCGCGAAATCCCTATCGCGAAGGCCGTCGAACAGCATTTCTCCGACATAGGCCACAACCCGGCTCTCCGCGACGCCACATACGAGAACTCCCAGGCGCGCGAGCGCACGCAGATACTCATGGACCTCGCCAACCAGCTTGGCGGCATGGTGCTCGGCACCGGCGACCTCTCGGAACTCGCCCTCGGATGGGCCACCTACAACGGCGACCACATGTCGATGTACGGCGTGAACGCCTCCGTGCCGAAGACCCTCGTCGGGCACCTCGTTCGATGGTCGGCCTCGAAAACCGACAACGCGGCCATACGCCGCGCCCTGCTCGACATCGCCGACACCCCGATCTCGCCCGAACTGCTCCCCGCCGACGGAGACGGCAGGATAGCCCAGAAGACCGAAGACCTCGTGGGCCCCTACGAGCTGCACGATTTCTTCCTCTATTACATGCTCCGCTTCGGATTCTCTCCCCGGCGCATATTCCTGCTGGCCCGCGCGGCGTTCCCAGAGCGCCCGGCCGAGGAAATCGCGCATTGGCTCCGCACGTTCTGCCGCCGGTTCTTCAGCCAGCAGTTCAAGCGCTCCTGCATGCCCGACGGCCCCAAGGTCGGCTCCGTGAGCCTGTCGCCCCGCGGCGACTGGCGCATGCCGTCCGATGCCGCCGCGACCCTGTGGCTGGCGGAATGTGACAATCTGTAAAACGAGCTGTTAACCCGTCATACTAGCGCCTACCGATTGGCGGCCCCGCGAAAAACGTGTTGTAAAACATATTTTCGCGGAGCCGCCAATCGGCTTGTTTTTACTACCTTTGTCGCAATGTTGCGAAACAGGACAACCGACATCATTTACAACCACGATACATTTACAACCTAAATCTATTAACTATCCAGTTCACTTATGAAGTGCTACTTTACTCTCGCGCTGGCGCTGCTTGCGGCGACAGCGGGTTCGGCATATGCCGAAACGACAGCATCAGCTAAATGGGCGCTGGGCACAGCAGTGTTCAACAACATTCCGGCCGATGTTACTCCTGATGGGATTTTCACGGCATCCGATGTCACTTACAACGGCTCAATCGGAACGGAGAAAAAACGTACCGCCAAACCCGCGTCTGGAGATATCGCCATGACAGGCTATAATGCCGCGATGTCAAAAACCGTTGACAACGCATCTTACGTCGAGTTCTCTATGAGCGTGACAAAGCCGCTTACCGTTACAAATGTTTCCTGGGACTGGGCATCAATCAAGCATACATCAGGTATGGTCGATGTCGAACTTCTGATCGACGGGAACGCCGTTTCAATCACGAACGCACAGAAGCCCGCCCGCACTAACGAAGATGCGACTGCCGATGCAGACAAGGATTATCATTTCACCAAAGACTTAGAAGTAGCAAGCGCCAACCAGACCTTGGCACTCCGCTTTTATATGTATGGTGATGCGACAAAAGCTCGCACAATAGGCCTCGCCAACGTCACCGTCACAGGTTTGGTAGCGGACGAGACTCCGGTTGATCCCGGCTTCGGCGAAGACGCGCTCGCCGCTCCCGCCGCCTGGCCGACCAACGGCAACGCCATGCTCCCCCTCCAGGGCGACATCAAGCTCACTTTCGCCGCTGACGTTACCGTGGCAGGCAAGGCCGATCTCAACGGCACCCAGCTCGACATGACAGCCGAGGGCGCCACCGTGACCATCCCCTACACCGGACTGGCCGCTTCCACCGAGTACACGCTGACCATCCCCGCCAAGACCGTCGGCAACGCCGAGGCAGCCAACGAGGCACTGACCTACACCTTCACCACCCGCCCGGCCAACGTGCTCTTCTACTCCGACTTCAACGAGTACCCCTACGGCTACTACGAGCAATACGGCCTCCCGTTCATTACCGACAACGTCAACATCCTCGCCAAAGGATCCACCAACAAGACTGCCACCGCCGGCGGCATGACATTCTTCAGCGGAACCAGCGGCCGAGTGGTCGCCCTCAAGGCTAATTGCATGTCCACCGACACCGAGGCCGATTACGGCCCCAACACAGAAGCCGACCAGGGCGCGTCTGTCCGCGCCGCTCAGCTCATTGACGGCGGCAACGGCCTTTATGTGGAGTTCCCGGAAGTCGAAGGCCCGGTTGACGTGACATTCTTCATCGCCAACGCCAGAACAACCGCTGGAACAATCGCCCTCACCGACGAACTCGGCGACACAAAGGCACCTCTGGCCACATTCGAGCTTCCCGCCGCCAAGCGCATGTCGAAATTTACCTACACCTACCCCTATAAGGGCACCGTTCGTCTGCGCCTCTACAATATGAAGAACCAGATCAACATCAACGACGCCATGATTGTCAAGGGCGAGGGCGAGGGCATCGACAAGCCCGTGATCAAGGACGAGGAAGCCCCCGTGCTGGTAAAGGCATGGCCCTCCGACGCGCCTTACGCTCCCGTTGAAGGCTCCATCGTGCTCGAATACAGCGAGACCGTGGTAATAACAGGCAAGGCAACAGTTAACGGAGTCGAGACCGACGTCACCGTCGACGGCAATAAAGCCACCATCGCCTACTCCGGCCTTGAGAACGGCAAAACCTACATTGTGAACATACCCGCCGTGGCCGACGAGGCCGGCAATGAGCTGCCCGCTTCCGAAATGACCATCAATACCGTGGCCGCCGACGTTCTTTACTACACCGATTACGCGTTCTTCCCCTACGCCTACTGGAATCTCTACAACATGTACCCCGCCGACGGCGCTGACAACGGCGACATCCTCGCCAAGAACTCGTCAGACAAGACCGTGGAAATCGCCGGCCTGACCTATGTCGTAGGCCCCACCGCCGGCCGCGTGGTGGCCATGGGCAAGTCCAACCTCCAGGAGGATCCCGACGGAGTAGACGCGTCCCAGCGCTGCGCCCAGATCAGCGGCGGCGGTGCCGACGGCCTCTATGTGGAGCTTCCCGAAGTTCTCGGCCCCTGCAAGCTGACCCTCAAGATCGGCAACTCTACCGCCAAGGCTTTCGACTTCACCCTGCGCGACGCCGTTAACTCGGAAAGCGCCATCGCCACCTTCAGCACAACCGCTGACAAGAAGATGTTCAAGTTCGAGCACGTTGTGGAAGCCGCTACTCCTGTGAAGTTCCGCATATATAACAACGGCAACCAGTTCAACCTCCACGACATCCTCCTGACCAAGTACACTGGCACGGTAGGTGTGGCCGACGTGGCTGCCGAAGCCGACGCTCCCGCCGTCTACTACAACCTCCAGGGCGTGCGCGTCGAAAACCCCGCCGAGGGGCTCTACATCCGCGTCCGCGGCAACAAAGTTGACAAGGTAGTTATCAAGTAAGATTTCCCCACCGCGGATGCTCCCGCGTCCGCCAAACGAAACAGCGCCTCCGTCGCAATGCCGACGGAGGCGCTGTTATATCTACGCGCGATTCTTCAAATCGGGAAATCAGCCTCTCAGACTGGCGGCAAGAGACTTTGCCGCCTGGCGGCATTGGGCCAGCACATCGACGCCCGGGGCCTGCTTCGCAACCACCGGCTCCGCGACATAATTCAGCCCGCACGGCTCGAGGACGCACAGCATTTCAGCGACCGCGCGGGGCGACCAGGTATGAGAGCCCAGGAGAACGGCGTCGCGGCCTGTCACACCCCGGACGGCAAGCGCCTCCGCGGCGGCCCGGACCGGCGGGAAAAGCCCGTCGCTGTAAGTAGGCGCGGCTATGACAAGCCCTTTGTGGCGGAACACAGCCTCAAGCGCGAAGCTCAGATGCGTGGTCGCCAGGTTGATAACCTCGATCTCCCTCACCCCGGCCCCGGCCAGAGCCTCAGCGGCGGTCTCGGCGAGGAGCTGGGTGTTGCCATACATCGAGCCGTACAGGATAGCGGCTCCGTTATCCAGCGGCTCATATCGGCTCAGGCGGTCGTAGAGCGCGCCGACCTCTGCGGCCCGCGAGCGCCACACAGGGCCGTGGGTAGAGCATATCATATCAATCGCCAGCGGACGGAGCTTGTCAAACGCCCTCTGCACGAACTTCCCGTACTTACCCACTATGTTGCTGTAATAACGCACCATTTCGGGGAAATAGCGGTCGGTGGCCATATCGTCGTCGACCACCGCGCCGTTAAGCGCGCCGAAGCAGCCGAACGCGTCGCCACTGAACAGCACACGCTCCTCGGCGAGGTAGGTCATCATCGTCTCCGGCCAGTGGACCATCGGCGTAAGATGGAATTCAAGCGTGGTAGACGGCCCGAGCGACAGCCTGTCGCCGTCCTTCACTGTCAGCGTGTTCCCCTCCACTCCGTAAAAGCCGCGCACCATGGATATGGTCTGCGCGTTTCCAACTATCGTGATTTCGGGAAACACCTGGCGCAGCATGGCGATAGCGCCGGAATGGTCAGGCTCCATATGGTTGATAACCAAAAAGTCTGGCTGCCGCCCATCTCCTATGGCCTCCCGGATATGGCTTATCTGGCGGAGAGCGCTGGCAGCCTCCACCCCGTCGATAACGGCCACTTTCTCCTCCCCCTTCACAAGGTAGGAATTATAGCTCACCCCGTAAGGGAGCGGCCACATACTCTCGAACAGGTGCGTCGTGCGGTCGTTGACACCTATGTAGCTGACTTTCTTGGAAATCTCGGCGTATCTCATAATTTGCGGTTGTATGAATCAACGCCGCGAAATTACGAAAAATTTCCTTATTGCACAGCCACTGTTGCCCAACTTGGAAAGGCATCCGCGCCAGGCTCCATCAGTCAGTCGCTGCCGACTTTTTTGAAAATGCCGAGACGGTCGAACATCAGCCGTACACCGTCATCAAGCCCGACCTCGAAAGCGGTGGCTTTCTTCACTATGCTGACTATCTTCCGGCCGGAATACTTTTTCGCGACATAGTTGCGAATTGGCTTGATAATGATTCCTTCGGGAACCTCCCGCTTCTTGCAGTCGACCGACGTCCAGTTCCCCTTGTTGTTAAACTCGATCTTCGTGCCGTTGACCAGCTTGACATCGTAGTCGGTCTTTTTCAGCAGATGCTTGTCAACCTTGATCATGCTAACTTTCGCTTTCGGGAAATACGTCGTCAGAAACTCCCGCGCCGGCTCCGGCAGGTCGTCACGGTCCAAGGAATACTTGTCAAATGGAAAAGCGTACATGCCAACAGCCACGACGGCCATCAGCATTACCGCCACGATTCTCACAACCTCGTCGGACAAGGCTTTCACTTTCTTCATAACTTATCGATTCTAAATTTATAACATAACAACTCAGCCACGATTTTGATTAAATCCACATAACATTTCAAGCTTCTATCCAACAATCACCAAACGCAACGGCTTGGTTTTAAACATATGGATGCGTAAGGCCCAATTGCCAGTCTTGGCTGATTAATTATGAGGGTGTGTCATAATGGCCCATCTGGGTCGTCGCTTGAAGGATTCAGCCTCGGTCACAATCTTCAGATTGCTCCCGTCGGCCTCACCTCCAAGCTCCTACCATCTGAACCATTCTGACAGCACCCTCCCATCCGGGTACAAAGAAAGGCTCTGTGTCTAATTTCGACACAGAGCCATGTTATTTTGTCGCATCTGACGAGGGGTCACCCGCGGACCGACCGCTTATCCCAGGAAGGATGGGCCGGGTCTTCGGCCACAAGCGCCTCGGCCAGGTCAATGCCCAGGGCGTCGGCCAGCATCTCGCCGTACTCCGGATCCGCGTTGCGGCAGGCGCGCACATGGCGCTGTTTTATGAAGAGAGGCACTCCCTCCATCTGCGCAGCCGTGTTGTCGCAGGTTGCCTGCTTGTCAGCGGGACTCATCAGGCGCCACAGCTTACCGGGCTGGGTGTAATAGTCCTCGTCATACTGGCGCTCGTCGTAGTTGTACAGCTCCCCATGCAGTTCCATGGGTGGCTCTTTAAGCGAGGGCGTGTCGCTCCATTCGCCAAAGCTGTTAGGCTCATATGCGACCGTCGCTCCGTAATTGTCGTCGGTACGCATCTGGCCGTCGCGGTGATATGAATGGAACGGACACCTCGGCCTGTTCACGGGGATGAGGTTATGGTTCACCCCGAGCCGGTAGCGTTGAGCGTCGCCGTAGGAGAAGAGGCGCCCCTGGAGCATCTTGTCGGGAGAGAAGCCGATTCCGTCCACGATGTTGGCCGGATTGAATGCCGCCTGCTCGATCTCGGCGAAGAAATTCTCCGGGTTGCGGTTAAGCTCGAGGATACCGACGTCGCGCAGCGGGAAATCCTTGTGGTACCACACCTTTGTCAGGTCGAACGGGTTGATGCCGTATTCCCTGGCCTCCTGCTCGGTCATAAGCTGCACCTGCAACTTCCAACGGGGAAAATCGCCCCGCTCGATAGCCTCGAACAGGTCGCGCTGGTGCGACTCCCTGTCTTTGGCTATTATGGCCTCGGCCTCCTGGTCAGTCAGATTTTTGATCCCCTGAAGCGTGCGGAAATGGAATTTGACCCATGTGCGCTCGTTGTCCTTGTTGATGAAGCTGTAAGTGTGGCTCCCGAAACCATGCATATGCCGGAACGACGCCGGAATCCCGCGGGGCGACATGGTGATGGTCACCTGGTGGAGCGCTTCCGGCAGAAGGGTCCAGAAGTCCCAGTTTGCCGTCGGGTTGCGCATCCCGGTCCGCGGATCCCGTTTGATGGCATGGTTGAGGTCGGGGAATTTCAGCGGATCACGGAGGAAGAACACGGGAGTGTTGTTGCCCACGAGGTCCCAGTTGCCCTGGTCGGTGTAGAATTTCATAGCGAAGCCGCGTATGTCGCGTTCGGCGTCGGCCGCGCCCCGCTCCCCGGCCACGGTCGAGAACCGCACAAGGCACGGTGTCTGCTTCCCGACCTCCGAGAAGATGGACGCACGGGTAAATTCCGTTATGTCGTCGGTCACGGTGAACGTGCCGAACGCGCCGGCACCCTTGGCGTGCATACGCCTTTCCGGAATCACTTCCCGGTCGAAATGCGCGATTTTCTCGATATACCACGGGTCCTGGCCCGAGAACGGCCCGCGCAGGCCGGCGGTCTGTACATTCTGGTTGTCGGCGATCGGGCGCCCGTTTTCCGCGGTGAGTCTTTTCTTATCCATACAATCACAATGGCTTAAATTGTCAGTTTTTCAGTTCAACAATCTAAACATCGCGGCAGGATATAATGTTTTCCAGTGCGTACACAAAAAAAATTGATTGTCTCCCGACAACCAATCTTAGTTAACCTTAAATCTAATACCATGAAAAACACATTGCAAAGGTAGCGGTTTCCGTTTATGCCGCCAAATGATTTGACAAGAAAAAGAGCTTTCTTTAACACTATTTTGCATTATTTGCCGCAAATAGGCCGGAAACACGGGCAAACTGCCAGCCAAGCCGCCCTCGGAAAAGCAAAATGACAAGCATAAAGAAACCGGGCGCCGTATGTTTATACAACGCCCGGTTAACATATTTTTAATATCTACTATAATTACCTGATAATCAGTCGACGGGTATGCATATATGCGAACATGCGCACATATGTCACATAATTACACGCGATCAGCGAGCCGAGGCGGAATAGTTGGGCGCCTCGGAGGTGATGGCGACGTCGTGCGGATGGCTTTCGTTCACGCCCGCGTTGGTGATGCGGGTGAAGCGGGCCTTGTGGAGGGTGTCGATGTCGGGTGCGCCACAGTAGCCCATGCCGGCGCGGAGGCCGCCGAGCATCTGGTAGACAACCTCGTAGAGGGAGCCCTTGTAGGGCACGCGGGCCGCGATGCCCTCCGGCACGAGCTTCTTGCTGTCGGTCTCGTTGCCCTGGAAGTAGCGGTCCTTCGAGCCTTTTTCCATAGCCTCGAGCGAGCCCATGCCGCGGTACGACTTGTATTTGCGGCCGTTATAGATGATGGTGTCGCCGGGAGATTCCTCGACACCGGCGAGCATGCCGCCAAGCATCACGCTGTAACCGCCGGCGGCGAGCGCCTTCACGATGTCGCCGCTGTAACGGATGCCGCCGTCGGCGATCAGGGGCACACCGGTGCCTTCGAGCGCCTTGGCCACGTCGTAGACAGCCGAGAGCTGGGGAACGCCCACCCCGGCTATTATGCGGGTGGTGCATATCGAGCCGGGACCGATGCCGACCTTCACGCCGTCGGCGCCATTCTCAACCAGGAAGCGGGCTGCCTCGCCGGTGGCAATGTTGCCGACTACCACGTCGATGTCGGGGTAGTTCTCCTTGATAGCCCGCAGAGTGCCGATCACACCTTTGGAATGGCCGTGGGCGGTGTCGATCACAATCGCGTCAACCCCGGCGGCCACAAGCGCGTCGACACGCTGCATCGAATCGGCCGTCACACCGACGCCGGCTGCCACGCGGAGGCGACCCAGGCGGTCCTTGCAGGCGTTGGGCTTGTCCTTGGCCTTCGTTATATCCTTATATGTCACGAGCCCCACGAGGCGGCCGTCATGGTCAACCACCGGGAGCTTCTCGATCTTGTGCTGTTGGAGTATCTGCGCCGCCTCCTCGAGGTTCGTCGACTGGGAAGTGGTCACAAGGTTCTCGGAGGTCATCACCTCGTCGACCGGGCGGTTGAGGTCGCGCTCGAAACGCAGGTCGCGGTTGGTGACGATGCCTTTGAGCATACCCTTGTCGTCAACCACCGGAATGCCGCCTATATGGTATTCCTCCATCATTTTCAGCGCGTCAGAGACGGTGGAGCCGAGGCGGATTGTCACCGGGTCGTAGATCATGCCGTTCTCGGCGCGCTTGACGGCATGCACCTGGCGCGCCTGCTCCTCGATAGACATATTCTTGTGAATCACGCCTATACCACCCTCACGGGCGATGGCGATCGCGAGTTTGGCTTCCGTCACGGTATCCATCGCCGCCGATACAAGCGGAACGTTGAGGTCGATGTTGCGTGAGAACTTGGTCTTGAGGTCGACCATTCGCGGGAGCACTTCGGAATAAGCGGGGATGAGGAGGACGTCGTCGAAAGTCAGACCGTCCATAGCCACTCGGTCAGCAATAAAATCGGACATATGAATCAGAGAATTTTATTGCACGCAAAGTTACGCGTTTTCCCCAATTCCCGCAAGCCCTTCACCCCGCCCCACCCCGATTTTTTTCAACGAAAAACGCAGCTATACTCATTAGGAATCGCGCTGCCCTATGTCTATGGCCGGTCCAAGCTGATTCGCATATACGACCCCTTATCTGAATCAGCGACCAACACCTTTGATTTATCGGCCTCGTCGAATATGATTCTTCGATATGAGAACGGGACGATGACAGCGTGCGACATTAGCTCTATGACACCATATTTTTGAGTGTCAAGTCGTTTGAGAATAATATACTTTTTCGTTGTCTTTCCATCCTCGCTGTCGGGGTCGCAATAGACATTGGCATCGTAAGTCACGCTATCCACGTCATATTCATCGAGGCAATAGTCATCCTGGAGAGGCCCGGTCGCGAAGTCCACAAGAGTCCAGCTATTATCAGCTTTCACAATTCCGTACAGATCCGGCCATTCTCCGTTAATCATATTCAGATCCAGCGGTACATATTTCTCGATTCCCCGGACAGTTTCCTTGCCGTTTGAGTCGAAGAGCGTCAGCAAGCCGTCTTTGGACGCGGAATACATAAACTTGTCGCCCTGTATATTATCGGAAACGCTATCGTAGACGCAGGGAACGACCATATTTCCGGCAGCATCCTTGTAGCCGTATCTCCCTCCGGCAAAAACAGGGTAAAGCGATTTCTTATAATCCGTTGTTTCCGCACCGGCGTTGCCCGCATCCGACCTGTCAGGCGTACCGCGGTTATCGCCAAGATCAATCATATAGTCGTTGTCGCACGCTATTTTGTCGAGAACGATAAGCTCGATGCCTTCCGCTTCCTTTCCGACTGCCGACCAACCTACCGGCGCGCCATTCACACAGGTTGGCTCGCATACGACAAACTTCCTGCCATCGACTGTCAGATAAGCGCCACCGACTTCCTGGCTGAAATTGACGGCAGTGAAAAGATGGCCCGGCGAAAAGACCAGCGCCACGTCAAGGCCAAGCATATCCCTTATCAAATGTGAGAAAAGGATACTGCGGTCTTCGCAGTCGCTATATGGGTAATACAGCGTTTCCTCGGCGAAGAAAGCCCGGTCGCAACCCCACACTTTATCGTCAAATTCATATACCAGTGAGGTTTGAACCCAGTTGAGCAGCCTGTTGGCCGCTTCCAATTGGCTTAGACCGTCAAGCTCCTTCTTCAATGTCGGATAAAGCTGGCTCTTCAACAGCTCGTTAAGCGGGGTATTGGCATAAGTGGCCCAGCGGGTCATAAAATTGCCGTCGTATTCAGATGTTGGATACGAGCCGTAGAAATCCATCAGATTCTTGTTCACCCTAACGAAGGCTTCAAGGTTGGCGGATTTCAGCAGTCTCGGCTCAGAAAGTTCAGGCGCCAACCTCATAGGGGCGTTTATCTTTAAAGAGAGAACTTTTTCCTTTGGGAAAGACGCGTCACAGATTTCCATAGAGCTTTCCGCACCGTTCAATGGATAGTATTTGACTCCTTCAATGTCATAGTAGCCTGAATCATACAATGTATGGTCGGTTGCGAACAACATACGAAGTTGGTTCCCGTGTCTTCCGAGCCTCATCGCATAGCCGCTTTGGCAATAAAGATACGCCATAAGCATCGTGGCTTCGTTGCCGTCATCGCACACCGCCTTTGAAAAAGCGTCAAGCATTTGTAAATAAGCCCAGTCGCAGAGATTCAGCTCCATTCTCGCCACGAGGCAGTCGCGGATAGTGTTATTTAGCAACCCGTCTTCCGACAGCGCCGCCCACTCTCTCGCCATAGCCTCGTTGCCGCAATCCGTCAGATTGAGGGATAGATTATTATTGCTGTCCGATAAAACTTGAAGATGGCAAAAAGGCATGGCTCGAACG
>CAJTRT010000030.1 GCA_910579105.1 uncultured Muribaculaceae bacterium
CAAAAACAAGGAACGCGCCCTGAGCCGCCTGCGCACTTTCATCTACGACAAGGAGCATCAGAAGTATGTCGACGACATTGCCTCGCGCCGCAAGACGCTTGTCTCCACGGGCGACCGTTCGGCGAAAATACGCACCTATAACTATCCGCAGGGGCGCATTACCGACCACCGCATAAATTACACCGTGTATAACCTCCAGGCGTTCGTCGACGGTGACATACAGGACTGCATCGACCATCTCATCGTGGCCGAAAACGCTGAAAAGCTCAAAGCCCAGGAGCTCTGATTTCCCATAACTCACAACAGGCAAACCATATCCACCAATATATGAACAGACAGCAAATCGTCGAGGAAATACGTAGGAAAGGCTCGTTTCTCTGCGTCGGACTCGACACCGACATCAAGAAGATACCCCGCCACCTGCTCGGGGAGGAAGACCCGGTATTCGCTTTCAACAAGGCCGTTATCGACGCTACCGCCCCGTATTGCGTAGCGTATAAGCCCAACCTCGCTTTTTACGAAAGCCTGGGTGCCAAGGGGCAGGAAGCGCTGGAAAAAACCGTGAGATACCTCAAAGAGAACTACCCCGACCAGTTCGTTATCGCTGACGCCAAGCGCGGCGACATCGGCAATACCTCCAACCTGTATGCCCGCTCGTTTTTCGAATACCTTGATGTTGACGCTGTGACGGTCGCGCCCTATATGGGAGAAGACAGCGTGAAGCCTTTCCTCGGGTATCCGGGCAAATGGGTGATACTGCTGGCCCTCACGTCGAACAAGGGGAGCGGCGATTTCCAACTCACGCGCGACGAGAACGGCAACCGCCTGTTCGAGAACGTGATCCACACCTCGAAGCGCTGGGGCGGCACGGACGAGATGATGTATGTCGTCGGCGCCACCCAGGGGGAGATGTTCAAGGACATACGCGCCGCGGCTCCCGACAGCTTTCTGCTGGTGCCCGGCGTGGGCGCGCAGGGAGGCTCGCTCGAAGAGGTATGCAAATATGGTATGACGGATGACTGCGGGCTGCTCGTGAACTCGTCACGCGGCATCATTTACGCATCTGACGGCGAAGATTTCGCCGAGGCGGCGGGGGCTGCCGCAAAAGAGCTTGCCGGCGAGATGAGGAAAATGCTCGCCCTTTACAGCAAAATTTAACCGTGACGGCGGTTTATGCGAAGCATCGTGAGCAAAATTTAACCTTGCGGAATATGCGGCATAGGTGAATTTTCAGTAACTTCGCGACCATAGACATAACAACACGAAACTTAATACATCAGACAAATGAAAATCAACGATTACAACTTCGCCGGCAAGAAAGCCATCGTGCGAGTTGACTTCAATGTGCCCCTCGACGAGAACGGCCACATCACGGACGATACCCGCATCCGCGGCGCCCTCCCCACCCTCAAACATATCCTTGAACAGGGGGGCTCGCTGATCATCATGTCGCACATGGGCAAGCCCAAAGGCAAGGTTAACCCAAAATATTCCCTCAGCCAGATCAAGGACGACGTTGCCAAGGCCCTGGGCCGCGACGTGAAGTTCGCCCCTGACTGCGCCGACGCCGCGGAAGCCGCCGCCAATCTCAAGCCAGGCGAGGTGCTCCTGCTCGAGAACCTCCGCTTCTATCCCGAGGAGGAAGGGAAGCCTGTCGGCATCGACAAGGAGGATCCCGCCTACGACGCCGCCAAGAAGGAGATGAAGGAGCGTCAGAAAGAGTTCGCAAAGAAGCTCGCCTCCTACGCCGATGTTTATGTAAACGACGCTTTCGGCACCGCCCACCGCAAACACGCCTCCACCGCCGTCATCGCCGACTACTTCGGGGATAACGACAAGATGCTCGGCTACCTGATGGAGAAAGAGGTCGACGCCGTCGACAAGATTCTCAGCGACATCAAGCGCCCGTTCACCGCTATCATGGGCGGTTCGAAGGTTTCCACCAAGATCGGCATCATAGAGAACCTTATGGACAAGGTTGACAACCTCATCCTATGCGGCGGCATGACTTATACCTTCGCTAAGGCCAAAGGAGGCCATGTCGGCCAGTCGATCTGCGAGGAGGACAAGCTCGACCTCGCCCGCGACATAATGAAGAAGGCTCAGGAGAAGGGTGTCAACCTCGTGCTCGGCACCGACTGCGTTGCCGCCGACTCGTTCAGCAACGACGCGAAGACCATGGTATGCTCCTGCATGGAGATTCCCGACGGCTGGGAAGGCCTCGATGCCGGTCCCGAGACCCGCAAGGCTTTCGCCGACGTGATCAAGAACGCCAAGACAATCCTTTGGAACGGCCCCGCCGGCGTATTCGAGTTTGACAACTTCACAGCCGGCTCGCGCGCTATCGCCGAGGCTATCGTGGAGGCTACAAACAACGGCGCTTTCTCGCTCGTGGGCGGTGGCGACTCCGTTGCCTGTGTCAACAAGTTCGGCCTGGCCGACCAGGTAAGCTACGTATCAACCGGCGGTGGCGCTCTTCTTGAGGCTATCGAAGGCAAGATACTCCCCGGCATAGCCGCTGTACGCAAATAAAATGTGACATATACATCGGGAAGCCGCGCCCATCGGTGCGGCTTCCGTCATATAACCCCTACCCTTCTTACGGACAAGGATTATTATATGATGCGATTATCTGACGACTTTTTTTCATTCGTGGCGGAAAACCGGGGTGTCGATCCGGTCGTTCTGCGGCTCAGACACCATGGCGACCGACGCTGGTGGATGCCTCTGGCCTTGGACCATATCGAGGGGCTGCGGAAGTGCGGGCGCAAGTTCGTGGCGGAAGACGGCGCGGACTTTACGCCGCGCGTCATCGCGAGGCCGCTGGCGGTCGAGCAGGCGACATCAGCCCGGATAGGGATGCTGCATGACCGTCTCGCCGGAAACAGCCGCCGGGTGCTCGATATGACATGCGGCCTCGGCATCGACAGCAGGTTCCTTGCCCGTGGAGGACGAGAGCTGACGACAATAGAGCTGAATGATGCGCTGGCCGATGCCGCGAGGTTCAATTTCGCGGATATGCCGAATGTCAACGTGGTCAATGCCGATTCAATCCGATGGCTCGCCGCGTATGACGGTGAGCCTTTCGATCTCGTGTTCATCGATCCGGCGAGAAGGGGCGACGGCAACAAGCGCCTCTACGGCATATCCGATTGCTCGCCCGACGTGCTGTCGCTGTTGCCGTTGCTGAAAGCCAAGTCCGAAAGGGTTATGGTTAAACTGTCGCCGATGCTCGATGTGACGCAGACGCTCCGCGAGCTGCCCGGCGTGGTGCGACTGCATATCGTCGAGGAGCGCGGCGACTGCCGCGAACTGCTTGCCGTTATTGATTTCACCGTTCCCCCGGCTGAGCCGGAGATAGTGGTCCACGACGATAACACGGAGCTGTCGTTGAGGCTTTCCGAGGATGCCGTGGCAGGGGATGCGTATGCCCTGCCGCATCCGGGGATGTGGCTGTGCGAGCCTGGGCCGGCGGCCATGAAGTCCGGAGCGTTCAGTCTGCTCGCGAGGCGGTTCGGGCTTTCAGCGCTGCACCGCGACACTCACCTGTTTGTCGGGGATAAAGTCCCCGAGGGGTTTCCGGGAAAGTGCCGGCAGATTGAGGCGGTTTATCCGCTGGCATCCTCCACTCTGAAAGCGGTCGGGAAAAACATCGGCAGGGCGGATGTCGCCGTAAGGAACCTGCCGCGATTCACCCCCGAGCTCTTGGCCAGGCGTCTGGGGGTAAAGTCCGGGGGCGCGTTACGCGTTGTCGGCTGCACGGTGGCCGACGGCTCAAAGGCGCTTATCGTCGTGCGGAAAGGGACTCTTTGACCGTCCAGATTCCGCAACCGGTAAGGACTACGCTGACTACGAGCAGGATCACGCTTGACGTTCCCACTGCGTCGATGTCGAATGACCCTCCGTGGCCGGCCTGGGCGTATTCCGAAATCACCACGAGCGAGTTATTGAAAACGTGCGCTATGACCGGGAGCCATAGCGACCCGCTCCACCAGAGCAGGTAACCGAAGAAGGCTCCCAGCAACATCCTGGGCACGAAGCCGAAGAACTGGAAGTGAACCGCGCTGAAAACAAAGGCCGTAAGCCAGACGGCTATGTGCTTGTTCCGGCTCGCCATGCCGAGCAGCCGCTGCAATGCCCCGCGGAAAAACAGCTCCTCGCTGAATCCGGCGAGCACGCCCACGATCAGGACCGAGACAATTATGGATCCGGCGCCGGAACCGCCCAGCAACATTTCCGTCGACGCTGCCGCCGCGTCCTCCATCGCCCGCATCTGCTCTTCGAAAGCAGCCATGGAAGCTGGCAGATGCAGGTTCTGGTTCCATTCGATAATGACGTTCATTGCCGGGATTGAAATGCCCATCGTGAGAAGCGTCCATATGACGGGTCGCCAGCCGGGCCATCGGTCAACGGCCAGCAACCGCGCCGGAAGGCGGCTCGCGACCATAGCGGTGGCAATCGCGGGGATGATGAACACCATGAAATCCTGCACTACGGTGCCGATACGGACCGCGGCCTCCGGCCTGGAGATTATCTTTGACAGCATCCCGATCAGGAGTGACGCCACGATCAGGCAGAACAGGAAAACGCATCCCAGGAGCGACAGCCCGATTCCGGGTCTCGCTATGCGGTAGTCGTTCACTTCTTTGTAGGTAGACATACGGGTATTTCAGGGGTTGAGATAAAAATCCTTGACAAGGTTTCGGTGCCATGGCGACCGCTGGCCTGAGGTGGCTGACAGGCACTCTGCCGAGATTTCGGGCAGGTCGGCATCCGCCAGGAGGCCGGAGGCTGTTTCCGTCATTCCGTTGTTGACGAATTGCATGAGCACGCGCCTGGGAGGTTTGCCGGGAACGGTTGACAGCGATACTTTGCGCCAGAGCCGCAGCCGCGCTACCTCGGCCGCGAACTCCGCTTCCTCGCCGCGCTCGGCGGGGAGCACCAGCGCGAGGGAGCCACGCCCAGGTGCCAGCAACGCGGCTGATTTTCCTATCAGCTTTTCGAGCGGCAGGGAGTCTTCGTGGCGCGCCGTATGGCGCGCGTGGTCCGGAGCCTTGGCCCCGTTGTTGAAGAACGGCGGGTTGCTGACAATCAGACCGTATCCTCCCGTCAGTGGTTCTTCGATGAAATTTCCGTGCAGCAAGCTCAGGCGGGCGCTCCATGGGGAGTGCCGGAAGTTTTCAAGACATTCCCGGGCGCTCTCAGGGTCGATTTCAATCGCGGTTATGGCTGCCGAGGGGAACCGCTGCGCAAGCATCAGCGATACCAGCCCGGTGCCCGCCCCGATATCGAGAATGCCAAGGCAGGCCGCTGCCGGTGATGACGGCGGGAACTCCGCCCACGCGCCGAGAAGCACGCCGTCGGTACCTACCTTCATGGCGCTCCGTCGGTTCTCTACCGAGAACTGCCGGAAGCGGAATGTGGTTTCTCTATTCGGGTTCCTCATCGCGGTGGAATATGTTGCGGATTCATCGCGAAATTACCATATTCCAGCGCATTGTGCAAACCGCGGGGCCATGCGGGTTGTTTTTCAGGTGGATTTTAGCTAATTTTGAATCCGATTTCACAAACACCCACATCGATTATCCCTATGATAGTAAATCAAGCCCGGTTCGTTGTCAGCAACAGCAAAGTTGAAATGTGCCCGAATGAAATGCGCCACGAATTCGCCTTCATCGGCCGCTCGAATGTCGGCAAGTCCTCGCTGATAAATATGCTGACGGGCAAGAAGGGGTTGGCCATGACCTCCTCGACCCCAGGCAAGACGTTGCTGATCAATCACTTCCTGATCAATGACGAGTGGTATCTGGTTGACCTCCCCGGTTATGGCTACGCACAGCGCAGCCGCGAAACGCGCAACGACATAAACCGCATAATAAAGGAGTACATACTGACGCGCCCGCAGATGACCTGTCTGTTCCTCCTGATCGACGGCCGGCACAAGCCGCAGAAAAACGATATGGAATTCATGGACTGGCTGGGAGAGAACGAGGTCCCTTTCTGCATCGTGTTCACCAAGCTCGACAAGATGAGTTCCAACGCCGCGAAGACCGTGACATCGAACTATTGCGCGGAACTTCTCGAACGGTGGGAGGAACTACCGCCGGTTTTCCGCACCTCGTCAGTTGACAGGCGGGGGCGCGTCGAGATTCTCGACTACATAGAGCAGCTTTCCAAATTGCCGCTCGACACCGATTCGCCTGAAACGGCGCTTTCCGCCCGGCAGGAACAGGCGGCAAATGATTATCCCGGCGCAGCGATTGACATCGCTGACCGCGGGGACGCGACACGGGAAGAGGTCGGTGAGAGCGTGGAGACGCTTAACAACAATCCCCGGAACTCGGATATGTAGAAAGTCGTGTGTCCCGACGGCATCCGTGTTCACACACGGCGTATCTTGCCGTTGGCGGTAGCGGGGATTTTTTCTACACAGCGTATGTCCTTGGGTACCGAATACGGAGGCAGGTGGTGGCGGCATAACCTCGCGAGCCGCTCCGCCTCGTGCCTGCGGCATTGCGCCACGAGTACCAGCCGCGTCCCCCATTTCGCGTCTGGTTCACCTTTGAAATAGAAGGGGAACGGGATGAGCGGAGCGAGCTCGCGCTCGAGCTGCTCGGGAAAGATTTTGATACCGCCGGAGTTCACGACGTTGTCGGCCCGGCCGAGCCAGCGGAAATGGCGGCTGTCGGCAAGTTCGACGACATCGTTGGTCGGGAGGGTCGAAAAGCTGTATTCCGGCGCTATGATGGCGAGTTTGCCATCCTCGTCGGCTGAAAACGATATGCCGGGCATCGCCTCGTAAAGCGGTGAACCCATCGGTCTGACAGCGACGTGGGAGCAGGTTTCCGTCATCCCGTATGTGGCCCATACGGAGCATGGCAGTCCGGTCAGTTGTTTCTCTGTCTCGGGAGAGACCGGGGCACCCCCCACGATGATGTTTCTTATCGCCCGGCAGTCGGTTTCCGCGATGGATGATTCACATTGCGACGGGACCAGCGGAAGAAGGTCGATCAGGCCGTATTCCGCCGCGATCTTGTTTATGGTGTTGCCGAGGTGGTTGGAGGGCTCAGTCATCAGCAGTCCGCAACCGGCTTCGAGCGCTCTGACAATCATCATTTTCCCCGCTATGTAGTCGGCAGACAACGGGCATAGCAGAAACGAATCGCGCCCTATGCCGAAGAATCGGTTCGTAGCTCTTGCCGACGCTCTCATATCGCTTTTCGGCAGGCGTATTTCTTTCGGCTTCCCGGTCGAGCCGGATGTGCGCGCCATTATGAAAGAATCGCCTGACAGCCATTCGCGGAGGAATTGGCCCCCTTTCTCAGTAAGCCGTAATCTGTCAGCCATCGGGAGTCGTTATAAGGTTGTTGTATGAGGTCGGATCCAGTCGATTGCCGGTATGGAGAACCGTTTCTCGGGATTGAACCAGAGTTCCTCGCCCCGAAGTTCGAGCGGAGAGGGGAAATTGTTGGTGTACAGCAGCCCTGTGCCAAGGCCCTGCGGCATTTGCGGCTCGCGTTGGCTCACCCACTGGGCTATGGCGTTCAGGCCCAGGTCTGACTCCAAAGCCGAAGTCGCCCACCACCCTGTTCCGCGTTTTTCGGCGAGGTCAATCCATCGGTCTGCCTCTGACAACCCTCCGCAAAGCGACGGTTTCAGAATTATGTATGCCGGGCGGATGGCTTCAAGCATGCGGCGTTTCTCGTCGTCGGTTCGTATGCCTATCAGTTCCTCGTCGAGAGCTACTGGAATCGGCGACCGGGCGCATATCTCAGCCATAGCGTCCCACTGCCCGGCGCGGATCGGCTGCTCGATGGAATGGATTCCCAGTTCCGAGAGATAGCCGAGCCGGTCGTATGCGTTTCGCGGCGTGAACGCTCCGTTGGCGTCGAGGCGCAGCTCTATGTCTCCGGGGCCGAATTCCGAACGGATGTAACGCAGCAGGGCCAGCTCGTCGGCGAAGTCGATGCCGCCTATTTTGAGTTTCACGCAACGGAATCCTCCGTCGAGTTTTGCCCGGATCCTGCGGGCCATGGCGCGGCGGTCGCCCATCCATACCAGGCCGTTGATGCGTATCCCTTTCTCTCCGCGGCTCCACGGGGTGTCGAAAAGCTGTTCCTGAGAGTTGCCGTCGAGCGAGGCTTTCGCGGCCTCGTATCCGAAACGGATTGATGACGGCAGACTTTCGGTCTGTCTGTCGGTCACGTTTCCGCATAGGCGGCAAAAATCGGCGAGAACAGCTTCAAAGCCGGGGGTGTCTTCGGCGCTAAGCCCGCGGAACAGCGGAATCTCGGCGACGGCGTGTCTCGCGCCGTCGTCGAGCCGCAGAAGGAATGTCTCCTTGACATCCATCTTCTGCCGCGAGGTGATGGCTGTTTCGCGGAAAACCAGCGAGTATGGCGCGTAGGAGGCCCGGACCATCATCCTGGGAATTTCGGGAACTGGTCGAAATCGGGATCGCGCTTTTCAAGAAAAGCGTTCTTCCCCTCCTGGGCTTCCGGCATGAGGTAGTAAAGGAGGGTGGCGTCGCCGGCGAACTCCATAAGCCCGGCCTGGCCGTCGAGCTCGGCGTTGAGGGCGCGCTTGATCATGCGTATCGCCATCGGCGAACGTTTCAGAATCGTCTCGCACCATTCCACCGTCTCGTCCTCAAGGCGCTCGAAAGGCACTACGGCGTTTATCATACCCATTTCGAGGGCTTCCTTCGCGGTATACTGGCGGCAGAGGTACCAGATTTCGCGGGCTTTTTTCTGCCCGACGCACCTGGCGAGGTACGACGAGCCGAACCCGGCGTCGAAACTTCCCACTTTCGGACCTGTCTGGCCGAAGCGGGCGTTCTCCGACGCGATCGACAGGTCGCAGACGACGTTCAGCACGTTGCCGCCTCCTATGGCGTAGCCGTTGACCATGGCGATCACCGGTTTCGGAATCGAACGGATCATCTTGTGCAGTTCCAGCACGTTGAGACGCGGGGTTCCGTCGGCGTCGATATAGCCGCCCAGGCCTTTGTAATGCTGGTCTCCTCCCGAGCAAAAAGCCTTGTCGCCGGCACCGGTCAGGATAATGACGCCGATTTCGGAACTTGTGCGGCAGTAGGTGAACGCGTCGAGCATTTCCGCGTTTGTCCGCGGGCGGAAGGCGTTATATACTTTCGGCCTATTGATCGTTATCTTGGCAATCTTTCCGAAGCGCTCGAAGAGGATGTCCTCGTATTCTTTTATGGTTTCCCAGTTTCTCATATGCTCTCAGGGGTCTTATTTGTTTTCAAGAATAATTCTCAGGATGCAGGGGCGATCCCTCTCGGCGACAAGCCGCTTGGCGGCCTCAGCCAGTGATGCCGGGCTGTCGGCTTCCGAATAGCAGAACCCGTAGGCGGCGGCGATCCGCGCCAGCGGCAGGTTCACGCCTCCGGCGATGAGCGTCTCCCGCTCGGGGAGGTCGCGGGTAGTGGCCACCCGGCGGAAAATCCCGCCTCCCGCGTTGTCGAGGACCGCGATTTTCAGTCTGGGCGACAACTGGCGCGACGCGAACGCGCCGAGGTCGTACTGCGTCGACATGTCGCCTGCAATCAGCAGTGTCGGCTTGTCGTATGCCGCAGACGCTCCGACGGCGGTTGACACGCAGCCGTCGATACCGCTGACGCCCCGGTTGGCGCTGACGCGGTGGAAGCGTCCTCCCGCTACCGGCAGCGCGAGGCGCACGGCCATGCCGTTGCCAAGCTGGAGGTTCCACTGGCGTGGAACCGCGTCAAGCAATATCCTGACAGCGTTTGACGATGACCATGATCCGTCTGCCGGCGGTGTCGCGGATTCTCCTGGAGTTGTCTTGGCCGTGCAGTCTCCGATACGGAGGTAGTGGTTCAAAGCTCCGGCCAGACGGGGGAAGAACCCCTCGGGGGGGAAGTTGACGCGGGTCGTCAGGCGTTTGAACGTGTCGACGGCATGGTCCGCCACTCCGACATGCCAATGCTCGCGGATGCTTTCGCTGCCGCGCAGGCGCTCTTTGACCTTTGCCGAGACAATGGAGCCTCCGAAAGTTATGAGCACTTCCGGATTGGCGGTCAGGATACGGTCTGTATCCCTTAATATATGGTTTCCGCGGAGGTTAGCGAGCCCTTCGTCGGCCACCTCGAACCCCTCGATGCGGGAAATGTCGGAAAGCGCGCGGCTAAGGCGGTCGTCGGGAGCGTTGAAGCCGCCGATCACCAGCACGCGCCTGTCAATCAGCCTCGCCGCCAGACGGCGCGCCTCCTCGACCGGGATGACCTGAGGCCTGCCTATGAAGTCGATCTTGTGGAACGGTGTCTCGTCGCTGTCAGTCACAGCCTCGACAGTCAGCGGGGCCGACAGGTGCACGTTGATGTGCGCGGGGCCTTTCGGCCCTGATGTCGCCGCGACCAGTACGTCGTTGAGCAGGCGGTTGATATGCCAGAGACCTTCGTCGTCGCGTTCGTCGCCGTTTATTGAGATCTGCGCTCTAACGATGTTGGAAAGCGCTCCTGGCTGCCTGATTGTCTGGCTGTCGGCCTGGTCTATCCAGGCCTCCGGGCGGTCCGCTGTTATGGCGATAAGCGGTATCCCCCTGTAATATGCCTCGGCCAGCGCCGGGGCGTAGTTGAGCATGGCCGAGCCGGAAGTGCAGCACAGGGCCACAGGCTCGCCGGAGACATCCGCCAGCCCGAGGGCTTCGAACGCCGCGCAGCGCTCGTCAATCACAGGTATGGTGTCGATATTCCCCGCGCGGGCCAGCGCCATAAGCAGCGGGGCGTTCCGGCTGCCGGGAGAGGTGACGGTCCGGCGCACCCCGTAGGCCGCCAAGGCCCGCGCGATCATGCGGCATACGGTTTTCTCGGTGTCAGGTTTCAGCATATCAACTACAAAAGTGGCCTTTTGTGCCAACATATCATATCGCGAAATTAATCAAAAGTGGCCGGTTTTCGTAACTTTGCGCCCGATTTCGCTGTTATTCTTTTATGAAGTTCATCACCCGACAAACCATTTGCGCTCTTTTATCGCTGATTTTCGGCGCGTTTGCCGTCGTGGGACAGAATGAGGCGGCAGCTGACTCTTCAATGACAGTGATTCCCGAGGCGGCGGCTGACACAGTCGCTCCTAAAAAGAAGGGACTGATTTCGAGGATTATCAGTTATTTCGATGACTCCAACAAGCCCCCTTCCGACAAAAAGTTCGACATTTCCTTTCTCGGAGGGCCGAGCTATTCTTCCTCCACGAATTTCGAGGTGGCGGTAATCGCCGCGGGGCTGTACAAGTCGCGGTATGATTCTCTGACGCCTCGCTCCAGCATATCCGTGTTTGCAGAGGTATCGGTAATCGGCATGTTCAACGTAGGGGTGCGCGGCAGCCACATTTTCCCGAACGACCATATGCGTATCAAGTACGACGGCAACTTCCAGCGGTTCCCGTCATATTTCTGGGGCATCGGTTTCGACAGCGAGAGTGACGACGGCAACAAAGGTAAGTACACCCTTTTCGAGTCGAAAGTGAACGCCGAGTTCCTGTGGCGCCTGGGTAGCCGGGTATTCCTCGGTCCGGCTTTCACGTTCAATTATTCCCAGGCCAACGATGTCAGAAAGCCGGAATTATGGCGGGGGGAGCGGTTGAAACAGCTTAACTACGGGGCCGGCGTGGTTTTCTCGCTCGACACGCGCGACTATCCCGAGAACCCGTACAGCGGTCTGCACTTCCATGTCAGCAGCAGGTTCTATCCGGAATTTTTAGGGAACAGGCGCTTCTTCTACACCGGCGAGATGACGTTCGGGATATATCGCCGTTTCTGGGAGTCCGGTGTCTGGGCGTTGCAGCTCCATGGCGCTGTGTCGGGCAGTGACACGCCTTGGAGCATGCTCCCTGCGATTGATACCTCCGGCTCTGTCCGCGGGTATTACGAGGGCCGCTACCGCGACCGCAACGAGGCCGACGTGGTGCTGGAACTGCGTCAGAAGGTATGGCGGCGGAACGGGATAGTCCTCTGGGGGGGAGTGGCGGCTGTCTTCGACCATCCTTCGGAAATATCAGGAAGGAGGCTGCTGCCGACCTACGGCATAGGCTACCGCTGGGAATTCAAGAACCGTGTCAACGTGAGGGTCGATTTCGGCATCGGCCGCCATTCGACGGCTTTCAACGTGAGCATCAACGAGGCGTTTTAGCCCGTAAACATGACAGAAAAGACCACTCATTTCATTATGCGAAAGTTTCATAATCTCATATCGCGTTCCGCTCCATGGCTGTTACTCTGGGTTGTCGCCGGACTGATGGTCCCGAATGTCGCGCTCTGCGTTACTGAGCAGGGATGCGGCTGGGGGAAGGGGGCCAACGTGCTTCTGCCTCTCGGTGTTTATATGCTTCTTTTCGGGCTGAGCCGCAAAACCGGGCGCACGGCGCTGCTGATGATTCCGTTTATGTTTTTCGCTGCTTTCGAGCTGGTGTTGCTGAACTTGTATGGGGAGTCAGTAATCGCTGTCGATATGTTCCTCAATGTAGCCACGACAAGTTATTCCGAGGCCACGGAACTGTTGTCGAGCCTTGTCGGCGCCATGGCGCAGGTCGTCGTTATTTATCTGACGGCTATCGTCTGGGGTGTGTTGGCGGTCCGCGACAAGGCGAGACTTCCGTCAGCCTGGGCTTTGCGGAGCCGGAGGCTCGGCATTTTGCTGGGGTGTGCCGGACTGGTCTGCGCTGGTTTGGGTGCGTTGCTGTGCAAACGTTACAGCTTCGAGCACGAGACATTCCCGGTCAACGCTGTGTCCAATCTGGTTGAGGCGTTCGACAGGGCGCGTGAGTCGAAAGCGTACCCCGAAACATCCGCCGGTTTCTCCTACGGGGCTCGCTCGACCCGCCCTGCCGAGGAGCCGGAGGTGTATGTCATGGTGGTCGGAGAAACTTCCAGGGCGCTCAACTGGCAACTTGCCGGGTATGGGCGCGAGACGAATCCCAGACTGTCGAGAGCGGCGGGAGTGACATTCTTCCCCTACTCCGTCACAGAGTCGAACACCACGCACAAGAGTGTGCCCATGCTGATAAGCCATCTCTCAGCCGAGAACTTCAACGAGCTTCCCCGGACCAAGAGCATCGTCACGGCCTTCAAGGAGGCGGGCTACCGCACGGCCTTTTTCTCAAACCAGCCGCCGAATGGCTCGTATACCCAGTATTTCGCCGATGAGGCCGACCGGGTGGTTTACATAAAGCCTGACGGACGCGTGCCGCGTCTCGACGAGGAGCTGCTGAAATATCTCGGAGAGGAGCTTGCCGACACTTCCGCGAGGAAGAAGTTCGTGGTGCTTCACACTTACGGCTCGCATTTCCTTTACCGCGACAGGTATCCTGCCGGGAACGCCCGTTTCCTGCCCGACGATTTCATCGACGCGTCGGCGAAAGACCGTGACAGGCTGATCAACTCGTTTGACAACACGGTGCTGTATACCGACAGCGTGCTCAACGAGGTAATCGCCATGCTCGGGGCGATGGACTGCCGTGCCGCCATGTTTTACAGCTCCGACCACGGGGAGGATATTTTTGATGACGAGCGCCAGCGTTTCCTCCACGCGTCACCGAATCCGACATACTACCAGTTGCGCGTGGCTACCCTCTGCTGGCTTTCCGATTCGCTCCGACGGGCCGAACCCCGGTTTGAAAAGGCTTTGCGGATTAACCGCGGGCGCCGTGTCTCGCCTCAGAAATCACTGTTCCCGTCGATGCTCCAGGCGGCCGGCATAACATCGCCGTATATCACACGCAGCGCTTCTCTTCTCGACCGGGCGTACGCCCCTACTCCGGCCGTGTACCTCAATGACCTGAACCAGGCGCTGTTGATCGGCAACGCCGGCCTGCGGAAGACCGACAGGGAGCTCCTGGAGCCATATCTTTCCAAATGATTGAAATCGCAGGCGAGGTGATGTTTGTGGAGTTTTCCATTTGTGGATGTTATTATTCTGCAAATAAACAATTTAATGATTTTTAACTCGCTGAAAGTTTTCCAAAAATGAAAACTTGCGGATTATTTGGCGTTATAAATTTGCGCGCTTTTGACAATAGCGCTATCTTTGCAAACGCATTGACAAAAACTAACGACTGAAACAATCCGATAATGATACAGACCGTGATCAAGCGCGACGGACGCGTGGTTGGATATAACGAGGAAAAAATCAAGGCCGCCATCCGCAAGGCGATGTTGCAGACACCGCTTGGCGAAGACGAGGCCCTTATCCAGAAGATATCCGACCGCATAGGCGTCGCCGGCGACGAGCAGATGACCGTCGAGGCCATCCAGGACCGCGTGGAGCTGGAGCTTATGAAGTCGCCCCGCAAGGAGGTCGCCAAGAAATACATCGCCTACCGCGACCAGCGCTCGATTGCCCGCCGCGCCAAGACGCGCGACATATTCCTCGAGATAATCGAGGCAAAGAACAACGACATCACCCGCGAGAACGCCAATATGAACACCGATTCTCCGGCGGGAATGATGATGAAATTTGCGTCGGAGACAACAAAGCCGTTCGTCGATGATTACCTGTTGAGCCAGGAGGCGCGCGACGCCGTCCGCAACGGCTACCTCCACATCCACGACAAGGATTATTATCCCACGAAGAGCCTGACATGCGTCCAGCATCCGCTCGACAACATCCTGCGTCACGGGTTTGTGGCGGGCCACGGCGAGTCGCGGCCTGCGAAGCGCATAGAGACGGCGTCGGTCATAGCCTGCATATCGCTCGAGACGGCCCAGAACGAGATGCACGGCGGACAGGCGATTCCGGCGTTCGATTTCTACCTCGCGCCGTTCGTGCGCTCTTCTTTTGTGGAAGAGGTTAAGAAAGTCGAGCAGATGACGGGCGAGGACTATTCCGACCTCTACGATGTCGAGATGGATGATTTCGTTAGCCGCCCGCTCGACGGGCTGAAAGGGAGGGAGCGCGCCCTCCAGCACGCCGTGAACTCTACCGTGAGCCGGGTGCATCAGTCCATGGAGGCGTTTATCCACAATATGAACACGATTCATTCGCGCGGTGGCAACCAGGTGGTGTTCAGTTCTATAAACTATGGAACTGATACCTCGGCCGAAGGCCGCTGCGTGATCCGCGAGCTGCTGGCCTCTACCTACGAGGGTGTCGGCAACGGGGCCACCGCCATTTTCCCGATACAGATATGGAAGAAGAAACGGGGTGTGAACTATGAGCCGTCCGACCGAAACTACGACCTCTACCGCCTTGCGTGCAAGGTCACGGCGCGGCGTTTCTTCCCCAACTTCGTCAACCTCGATGCCTCGTTCAATCATCACGAAAAATGGCAGGCCGACGACCCGAAGCGTTACCTGTATGAGATAGCCACTATGGGCTGCCGCACGCGCGTGTTCGAGAACCGCTATGGCGAAAAGACCTCCGTAGGGCGCGGAAACCTCAGCTTCTCGACAATCAACATCGTGCGCATAGCGATAGAGTGCATGGCGATCCAGAACCTTTCGGAGCGCGTGGAGCGCTTTTTCGCCAAGCTTGACGAGGTTTTGGAAATCACCGCCCGGCAGCTCTGCGACCGTTTCGACTTCCAGAAAACGGCGTACGCCAAGCAGTTTCCCCTGCTTATGTCGCGCCTGTGGGTGGGTGCCGACAAGCTGTCGCCTTCCGACACTATCGAGAGCGTCATGAACCAGGGCACGCTCGGAATCGGCTTTATCGGTCTGGCCGAGGCGCTCGTGGCTCTTACAGGCAAGCATCACGGCGAATCGGAGGAGGCCCAGAAACTCGGATTGCGGATCGTAGGTCATATGCGCTCCCGCGTCAACGAATTCTGCGAGCGGTATAACCACAACTTCTCCGTGCTGGCGACGCCGGCCGAAGGCCTTTCCGGCAAGTTCACCGCCAAGGACCGCCGCTCGTTCGGCATCATCCCCGGCGTTACCGACAAGGCGTATTACACCAACTCCAACCACGTCCCGGTATATTACCACTGCTCGCCGCGCCACAAGGCCCGCGTCGAGGGCCCGTATCACGAGCTTACGCGTGGAGGCCATATCTTCTATGTGGAAATCGACGGTGACGCGACCCACAACCCCGACGCGATCTCCGACATTGTGGACCTGATGGACAAGCACAACATAGGCTACTGCTCCGTTAACCACAACCGCAACCGCTGTATGGAGTGCGGCTACGAGGATGCCCAGGAGAACCTGGAAGTATGTCCCAAATGCGGCAGCAGGCACATCGACAAGCTGCAGCGTATAACAGGCTACCTCGTGGGTACCACCGACCGCTGGAACTCCGCCAAGCTGGCGGAGCTTGCCGACCGCGTGGTGCATAAATAAACCGCATGTGCCGAGCGATACCTGTCAAATGTCTATATATGGCTGGCTTTACATCTTTAAGAGTCCTCGACATCATCCCCGGCACGTCGGTCGACGGGCCGGGGCTTCGCACTACCATATATTTTGCCGGATGCCCCCATCATTGCGAGGGGTGCCATAATCCCCAGTCATGGAATCCGGAGGGCGGACGTGTTATGACTGCTGACGAGATTTTGGATGTGGTGGAGGATAACGGTTTCAACGTTACATTTTCGGGAGGGGACCCCCTGTTGCAGATTGACGCCCTTCTTCCCCTGGCAGCCGCGATTCGGCGCCGCGGCTATAACATCTGGCTTTATACCGGCTACACGTTCGAGCAGATAGCGGCATCGCCGCGCCTGCGTCCCGTCCTCGACGCGGTCGATGTGGTTGTTGACGGGCCGTTCATCCTTTCCCTCCGCGACACCGGACTCCGTTTCCGCGGCTCCTCCAACCAGCGCGTCCTCTACTGCCCCTCCGGCCATCCCTGGGATGAAGATTAAAGAATTTTAACGATAACTATGTTTCATGCGGCGGCTATCGGAAAGCTAATCGCCCCAATCAACCCTGTATGCGTAGTTTTTGTATTGACCCGAACCAGGCAGGTATGTCTCGTTGTAATTCGTTATTCGTCCGTTGTCGTCAAAGTGGTATGCGAACGATATTTTATTAATAATGCTTGGAGATAAGTCGGCGTTACTTGTATGGCGCACAATTTTTACAAGGTTTTTTGAATTGGCTCCAAATATCCCGGCAGCCTGAAGGGGGCCGTAAGCTCGATTGAACGTTGAGTAGATAAGCGGGGAAACGGCGTCATCTGCCGGCCATTCCAAATATGTCAGCTCGTTGATGTGTTTGGGCTTGGATGAGCCGTCGCAGTCTTCGTGTCTGACAAGATTGCCGTTTTCCCATACGAACCATTCATACCACGTCCAAGGATGTTCCATATCATAACCGCCATACGCCATGGTCCATTGATAGTGCTTGGCATCTACCAGCTGTTTGTCCGCGTCGTAATGGAACTCAATCTTGTATTTCGCGGTTAGTTCGGGATAAGAGTTCACTGTTGCTTCAAAAATGCCCTCGCAGTAATCGGCTAAGCCGTTCGCCGATAGACGCAGTGTCTCGTCCCATTTGCGAAATCGCGAATGACCGTCCTCGTATGAATAGTCGGAATAGCGTAACCCGATCGCGCCATCATCCGAATAATCATAGTGTACAAATAACCCCTCATTGTCATCCGCACCAGGGACTGTGAATTCAGCCGTTGTGATTCTCCTCTTATCATCATAATTGAATTTTTGGCACAAATCATCTGATACCAAGGCGTTGACTCTCCCTGCGGCAGGCGTTTCCGGGCCGCCAGGTGGTTCTTGGCTTGTCGCATTGTCGCTGTCAGCACAAGAAGTGATGATTACTCCGTTAAGAGCATAAAGCAAAAATCGCGCTATTTTCATAATATTGGTTGTTCTTATTTAAAGAACGTAAAATGACGCTGTTATATTGCTTATATTGGCATTATTCGAATCAGTTGGCGGAGAGGCCGAAGCAGCGGATGATGGCGGCGCGGATGCGGGCGGCCTGCGGGACGTTGGAGCGGAGGATGGCCAGGATGGTGTCGATGTAGGCGCGTTTGGAGCCGTTGAGGCCGCAGAGGCCGGCGACGTTCGAGCCTGGAACCATCGATTTCTGATTGTAGACTTTCAGCACGGCGGCATAGTCGCCGGTCTGAGCGGCTATGGAGAAGTCGCGGCACATCTTCTCGTACATGCCGCGCGGGTTGATGTCGCGGACGAGTGAGTGGAGGTGCGTCTCAAAGGCGTTGATGTTGGAGAACTTGCCGTCGGTGCGGTACTCCATCATGCGTTTCACGCGGTGGCGCGTGTGCTGCATCGCCTGCTGGTGGATGTCTTTCTTGAATTGGTTGATTATCGATCGCTTGACGCTTTCAAACACCTTAGTCTCGTTTTTTCCGCAATAAGATGCCACGGCTCTCACGACCTCCTCAAGCATGAGGATGTTCTCGACTTCGGCGACTTCCGGGACGAACACCCTTTTGCCGCGCAGATACTCTACCTCGTGGTCGTCGCGGCGGTCGCGGTCAACGATTCCCCTGCTCTCGAGGTGGTGGAAGCCCCTGAGGTCGTTGAATGCGCGGGTCGCCTCGATAACCTTGTCGCAGCTTCCGAGCGGTTTTATGGTGAAATCCTGGAATACAAGCGGATACAGCTTGGCATCGATGGAATGTATGGTGTCACCCTCGATGAACAGCACGGGCTTGCGGGTGCCGATGATGGCCATGTATATCTCGTCGGAGATGCCGGCGTCGCGCGGCAGCAGCTCGTAATCCCAGCGGTCGGTGGCGGCCTGGTAGCCTTTTACCCATATTACCCCGTTGCGGGAGCGCGATCCCGGGAAGTCGAGGTCGTGGGTGGTGTAGATGAAGCGACAGTCGGGGCGCAGACCCTCGACGATGTCCCATACGCGTTTGAGTACGGACGGGTGCAGGAACATCTCCGGGGCGTCGACAAACACGCGGCCGTTGGCGGGGGCGTACAGGACGGAGCCGAAGTAGTAAAGCACGGTTTTCTCGCCATCTGATAGCCGCAACTGGGAATAAGCGTCGGATGAACCTTCACGCGTGAACAGCAGTCTCCCTCCCTGGCGCAGTACCTGGTTGTCGGGGAAAATCTCGCACCACAGTCTCAGCACCCTGTCGAGGCGCGTCGGAGGAGGGAGCGTGGCGGTGTGTTCCCGGTTTTTTGCCGAAGGGTCGGAGTCCGCGGGAGAGTCGAGCAATGCCATTTTGAACTCGACGAGGTTGGCGATCTCCTCGTTGAGCATCAAGGCTATCAGTTTTTCAAACCCGGTCGCAGGGTCATTGTGCAGGAAAGACGGAGAGGCCGCCCGCTTGGCGAACAGGCCGCCGACGGCTTCACGCGAAGCCTCGTTCCTCGCCCCCGCCCCGTAGATTGCCTCAAGGGCCGAGAGCCGGAATACCTCCCCGGGGGTGTTGAGCGCGGCGATAGCGTCGGTGAAACGCGACTTTCCGGAGCCGTTGGCTCCGATTACGGTAAGGCATCTGAGCGCGTCCGGCAGGATTACCGGTTGCCCTGAAACTGATTTGGGGAGGTTGATGGGCATGTGGTTATGAATTAACAGGTGCGTGGATGCTGTTGGATCGTTCTGTTGGATTCCACTCAGTCGATGAAGCGTTTCGTGATGTCGCCGTACGCGTCGATACGGCGGTCGCGGATAAACGGCCACCACCGGCGCACGCTCTCGGAGCGTTCAAGGTCTATGTCGACAAGGCCGGTTTCCTCAGCGGTCTGCGAGGCCTGGAACAGCCATTCTCCCTGAGGGCCGGCGGCGAAGCTTGACCCCCAGAAGCGGATACCGTTGGTCTGCCCGGAGGGGTCGGGTTCGTGCCCCACCCTGTTGACGGCTACGACGGGAAGCCCGTTGGCCACCGCGTGGCCGCGCTGCACTGTGAGCCACGCTTCCCGCTGGCGAGCCTGCTCTTCGGGAGTGTCGCTGCTCTCGAATCCGATGGCTGTCGGGTAAATCAGCATTTCAGCTCCGGCGAGAGCCATGAGGCGGGCGGCTTCGGGATACCACTGGTCCCAGCAGACGAGCACACCGAGCTTCCCTACGGATGTATGGATGGGCATGAAGCCCGTGTCTCCGGGTGTGAAGTAAAATTTCTCGTAATAGGCCGGGTCGTCGGGGATGTGCGCCTTGCGGTAGCGTCCCGCTTCGGAGCCGTCGGCGTCATAAACGACAGCTGTGTTGTGGTAAAGGCCAGGCGCGCGCCGCTCGAAGAAAGAGCACACGATCACCGTGCCGGTCTCGGCCGCGAGCCTGGAATAGAATAGCGCGTCCTCTCCGTCGAGGTCAATGGCGAGCGAGCAAAGGCCGACGTTCTCAGTCTGGCAGAAATAGAGAGAGTCGTGGAGCTCGCGGTTCACGATAAGCCGCGCGCCTCCGGCCGCGGCGCGGCGTATGGCTTCTGCCGTGCGGCGGCGGTTTTCGGCGATGTCGCCGGAGTTGGCCTGCTGTATGAGGGCGGTGCGGAGTATTCGGGTCATATGGGTATGGCTGTTGATGGTATCTGCATTGTGGCGCAATGGAGCGATCCGTGCTGGCGGATCAGAGCCCGGCAGTCGATGGGAACGACAGGGCGGTCGGTGAAGACCATCGACAACATGTCGGCCGCTATGCGGTCTTTGCGCGGTTGGGCGTAAGTCGGGAGGAACACAGCCTTCGGAGTTATCAGGAAGTTGGCGTATGTGGCCGGCAGACGCGAACCATCGGGGTCATACACCGCGTCGGGCAGCGGGAGGCCGATCATGTTGTACGGCTTCCCGTCGGCGGTGCGCAGCCCGGCGATTTCCTGCTTCATTCTGCCAAGCTCCTCGAAGTGTATGTCATCAGGGTCGTGGCACTCTGTATACGCGATTGTGTCGCGGCTGACGAGGCGCGCGAGGGTATCGACGTGGCTGTCGGTGTCGTCCCCTTCGAGGGCTCCGTGGTCGAGCCACAGAACCCGCGTTGCGCCGAGGCGTTTTCGTAGCTGCTCTTCGACCCGCGCCTTGGAGCGGAGGTTGTTCCTGTTGTGCGACAGCAGGCAGCGGGTGGTTGTGAGAATAGTTCCTTCGCCGTCGGATTCGACAGAGCCTCCTTCGAGCACGAAGTCGAGGTTGTCGGCCATGCCGGTCGTAATGAGGCCGCTATCTTTCAGCCGGCTGTTGACGAGGTTGTCGCGGTCGGCGGCGAATTTCAGTCCCCAGCCGTTGAACTGGAAGTCGGCCAGCAGGGGGCTTGCGGTATCAGAAAATGATGTCAGAGGCCCGTAGTCGCGCACCCAGGTGTCGTTGGTTGGGACTTCTACGACTGTCAGCAGGTCTGTCGGTATTCCCCGGAACAGTTCTCTGAGCCTGCCTCCTTCCGGGGTGAGCACAACCGAGCGCACTCCGTTGGCAAGGAAAGCGCGGAGCATTTCTATGTAACATTCTGTGACCTCCGGCATCATGTCGGCCCAGTCGGTCGCGGCATGCGGCCAGGATACCATGACCGCGTCGAAGCGGGGATTCCATTCGGCGGCGAGGAGGAACGCGCGCGCGCCGGTGCTGGCAGTGGCGTCAGGATTCATTCGTCGTAGTCGTTAAGGGTTTCCCAAATCGAGTCCTGCGACTCCATGTATTCTTCACAATAATCCAGGAAGCCGTTGCGCTCGGTGCTGCCGACTTCGTGGCACCACTCGCGGTAACTTGTCCGGAGCTGGTCGTCGTCAGCGATCATTTTCTTGAATTCAGCCTCGGCTACATCTATCGAACCGGCTTGCTTTATTATGTCCTGGAACAGTTCAATAAGTTCATCCATAAGGTTTCATGGTAGATGGGTGAGCAACGCGCAGAATGAGTTAAAATCATTTAAAGCAATCTGCGAACTCATTTCAAAAACAAATTTAGAGAAAAGCCCAAATAAATAAAAATATTTTGTGTTAAAAAAGCCGCGCAAAGATTTGGCGGTTTCAAAAATAGTTGCTAACTTTGCACCGCGATTGGGAGGGAGACCCTCCTCGAAGCAAATGGTGAGATTAGCTCAGTTGGTTAGAGCGTCGGATTGTGGTTCCGAAGGTCGTGGGTTCGAGACCCACATTTCACCCCCAGGGAAGCGGGCAGCCTCATTTGAGGCTGCCCGCTTGCTGTATCCGGCAACCTGCCCTCGCCCGACCATAATTCCTGAGGTATGAATGATGTTGCGGACAATTGGCAACCAGTAGGGACGCTATACATCGCGGCCGCATCCAAATGGGAATACCATTGTATAATGCGGCCGCGATGTATAGCGTCCCTACCGGGTTGGTTATCTGCGAAATGTGGCCGGTCAGAGTGACGCTCGGTCGGCGAGCCACTGTTTCTCGTCGGGCTTGTGGACGGGGAGGGTCGAGCGTCCGACGCGCTTGTAGTAGGTGCCGTCGACGGCCACGGCGCGGCGGCACGGCTGGACGCGCAGCTCGTAGTAGTATTTTCCGAACTCGTCCTTGTGCCACTCGTCCTCCACGTAAAGCGAGAAATTGTGGCTTGTGCCGCAGAGTTTCTCGAAGTTCTGCGTGATATGGCGGCTGAACAGGTCGCGCGCCTTGTGGAGGTCGCCGGCGGTGTAGCGCGAGAAATATTTGAGGTCGTTGTCGAGGCCGCGGATATAGCCGTTGTCGCTGACGCCTATATACAGCGCCCCTCCGCGGGTGTTGAGCATCGCGGCAAGCGCCTCTATGATCTCGCGGGTCTGCTGTTCGACGTTGAGGTTAAACCCGTTTTGCAGATATATAAGTGATGATTTGAACTCCACGTTGTCTTTCTCGTCGCCTCCGGCGATTCGGAGCGGCTCGCGCTCGATCTCGAGGCCAAGCTCGCCATAGATCCGTTCGCGGATAAGGTCGCGCTCTTTCGACAGCCTGTGCCCTTCGAGCAGGTTGTAGGCCATGACGAGTTCGGCCACGCCCGCGACTTTCGGCGAGTGGTCGCGGGCGAGCTCCCACAGGTCGGCGCGCATTTCCTGCCGGTCCATAAGGGCGAGTGCCCTGAGCTGGCGGGCCTCGGGAGAATAATCGGTGCTCGTCCTGAACGAGTCGAGAGCCTCGAGGTCTACGCGGCCGTTTGTCGCGAAAGCGTCGAGCACGAGGAGCATCTGGCAGCGCTTGCGGTAGTATGAGGTCATATCGTCGAGGCCGAGCATCCCCGCAAGGAGTATGGCGAACGAGAAGTAGCCGTAGGCCGCTGCGTGGTTAGGCTCTATCGTGGCCGCGCGCGCGACAATGTGCATTATCTCCTCGGCCTCCTCGCGCAGCAGCGGGGCGGCCATCTCCATCACTTCCTCGCTGGGAGCGTTGTCGTTCGGCGCCGCGTCCTCGGCCCGTGCGGTCTCCACTTCCTCGCCCGAGTAGTTGCGGATCAGCTGGCGCAGGCCTGACGCGTAGTCCATTGGCGGTCGGTCGGTGCCCACGCACTCGGCATAAAGGCGGTGCTTGTTCCAGTCGCTGTCGACGAGCCTGGCCCGCACATACTGCCGCTGGTCGATGTCGAAACCGTTGGGATCGAGGAACACCGTGAATCCGCGGTCGGAGAAGGCCGTGAGTTTCCCGTTGCGCTGGTTGAGCCTGGTCGTGGTGACACAGTCGAACTCGTCGTCGACATTGACCGTCTCTTCCAGGAAGGCCCACACGTCGCCGTCGAAATCGAAATGGAGCGTGCCGTCGTCGTCAACCCGGCTGACCGAGAGGTCGAGCACATACGGCTCTCCGGCCTTGTTGCGGAAAAGCTTCTCAAACTCGCCGCTGTCGATCAGTTTTTTTTTCGCGAAAGACGCGAAATTGAAGTAGACAAACCCTGTGCCCCTGAGGTTGTCCTCAACGACATGGCACCGCAGCCGCGTCGGATCGGCGGGGTCGGCCCCGTCGATGGCGACGAGCGCGCTATCCCCCTTGTCCGGCAGTCTCAGCGACGTTTCGGCAGGTTTTGATGACAGGAGCCTCGCACCCGGCGTGACCCGCAGCGAGGGGTCGAGGTTGAACTCGCGGACGATGTGATCCCACATCGCCTTCACTTCGGGGAGGGTGCGCGGGTTCCGAAGCTCGGAGGGCAGCTGTGCCGGCAGATTTACCTTCAAGGAGCGCCACGCTCCTTCTTCGGCCTTCGGCACCACGTTGACCGGCTTGACAAGCTCGGGAGCCGAGAGTGTCAGCTCGCCGGCGGCGACCGTAAGCGAACGGCTGTCGGCGGTCTCGAAGGTGCTCGGGGTGTCGTCTGTTGCCAGGACCTTGAAGTATGCCCCGTGTGCCGCGTCGCCCATCGACACAATCTGCTTCCACGACCATCCGGGATGCCCCGAGGTTCCGTTGGCGATTGTGTTCATGGCGTTGTCGAGGAGCTGGGTGCTCTCGTTTGAGCGGCGGTAGGTGTAATAGCGGTAGAACCGCGAGCGGTTCACGACCATGTCGGGGTCGTCGGATCCGGGCGCGAGCAGTTGCTGTATGGCGAGCGCCTGAAGGATTTTGTTCAGGCGGTCAAGCTCGTCGGGATTGTCGGCGGCCGAAACGCCGTCGAGCCACTGGTGGTTGGAATCTATGAAGATCTGCAGCTGGCTGCGCAGCGCTCCGCTGAACGGCTCCGCGGTCCAGCTCTCGGGATTTCCGTCGAGGATGACTTTCAGGAAGTCGGCCATGTTGTGGTCGAGCTGCGCGGGGTCGAGGGAATATATGTATATCAGTGTGCGCAGCTTGCTTTCCGGCTTGTACAGGTAACCCGATGTGCGCAGTTTGGCGAATATCTCCTGGATGTACTCGTCGGGTGCTCCGGGGGAGCCGCTGATCCTTATGGCGCGCTTGAAGTCGGCGGCGCGGCCCAGGAGGTCAGATAGCTCGTCCTGCAGCCTGACGCGGGTGAAGTCGCTGAACTGTTTCAGGTAGTCGGAATCCTCCAGCAGGAATGTGGCGGCGGCTGCGAAAGCCTCCACGAACAGGCCGATACGCTCGGGGCGCACACCTTGGGCGGGGAGTTTTTCGAGCGCCGCCCATCCTTTGCGCACAAGGGCGAACACCCATTCCGGATTGCGGTCGGCGCGCATGGCCTCTGTCTCCTTGTCGGAGAGCGCCCATTTCCTGACAATGAGGCGCGGCATCTTGGGGAATCGGTCGAGACTTCGGAGAAATGTTTCAAGCTCCATTGGTTCGGCAGTCTCGAAGTCGAGTACTTTCTCAGCTTTCAGACGTACCTCGCAGCGGTTTGAGGAGATAACGCGGCAGCGTATTCTTTGCCCGGTATGGAATGTCTCGCCGGCGGTCGAGGGATACAGGCGGAGCCAGAATCCGGAGCCGTCGACCAGTTTGTAGTATCCTCCCGACTGTTTTGTCAAGTCTAAGTCTATCGTGAAATCATATGATTCTCCGGCCCTGTACCTGGTGGCGAGCAGCGGCTCGAGGTCCTGCTTGACTTCAATCTTGCCCCCGTCGTGGGTTACAATGCACGCGATTTTGGCCGGGACGGGTTCCTCGCGTTGAAAGTCAAAAAGGCGCACGCGGTAAGTCAGGCCGTTGTAATTCACGATATAATGTGCCTTGCTCGGGAACATCTGCCTCTCCACTACGGGGAGGTTCACTTTTTCTCTTTTCATCTTAAAAATGGTTTAAATTGTTTGGCTATTCCTTTTCGAGGGCTTTGGCCAGGGCGTCGGCACAACGCTCTCCATCAATCGCCGCGGAGACGATTCCTCCGGCGTATCCGGCACCTTCCCCGCAAGGGAAGAGGCCGGCGATGTCGATATGCCGCAGCTCCAGCGGGTCGCGGGGGACGCGTACGGGCGACGACGTGCGGGTTTCGGCTCCGATGAGCACGGCCTCGTTCGTGAGGAAGCCTTTTTGCTTGCGCCCGAATTCGATAAACGCCTGCCGCAGCCGCCCGGCGATGGACATGGGGAGCAGGCGGTCGACGCGTGCCGGATGTATGCCGGGGGCGTAGGACGTGGCGGGCAGGTCGGCGGAGTCCAGCCCGTTGACGAAATCCTTCATACGCTGGGCGGGGCTGTTCTGCGAACCGCCGCTCTCGCGGTAAAACGAGCCTTCGATCATTTCCTGGAAACGCATCATTTTCAGATCGGGCGCGTCGCCGTCGGGAACATCCTCGGGGAGCACTTCCACGACCATCCCGGAATTGGCCCAGCGCCCCCCGCGCGACGCCGGCGACATGCCGTTGACCACGAGCTGCCCCTTCCCTGTCGCCGCCGGGATTATGACACCTCCCGGGCACATGCAGAATGAGTACACGCCGCGGCCGTCGACGCGCGTGAGCACCGAATACTCGGCGGCCGGCAGGAATCGCCCCCTGCCCTTCGGCGAATGGTATTGCAGCTGGTCTATGAGGTTCTGGGGGTGCTCGAGGCGCACGCCGACGGCGATGCCCTTGGCCTCGAGGCGCACGCCCGATTTCGAGAGCATCGAGTAAACGTCGCGCGCCGAATGGCCGGTGGCCAGGATGACCGGGCCGTGAAGTCTGTCGCCCGAAGCGGTGACGACGCCCTCGCATCGTCCCTCGTCAATAATCAGGGACTCCGCGCGGGTGGAGAAACGCACCTCGCCCCCGCAGCCCGTTATCGTGCGGCGCATGGCGGCGATCACTTTCGGCAGCCGGTCGGTGCCTATGTGCGGATGGGCGTCGACCAGGATGTCTTCCGGCGCTCCGTGCTGCGCGAATATGTTCAGGATTTTCTCGACCGGGCCCCGTTTCTTGCTGCGGGTGTACAGCTTGCCGTCGCTGTATGCGCCGGCCCCCCCCTCGCCGAAGCAGTAGTTGGAATCGGGATCCACGACACCCTCCCGCGCGATACGGGCCATGTCCTTTCCGCGTTCCTCTACGCTCTTGCCACGCTCGAGCACTATGGGCCGTATCCCGTTCTCTATGAGGCGCAGCGCCGCGAAAAGACCGGCGGGGCCGGCTCCCACTACGATAGCCCGTGGCGCGTCGTCGGGCAGCGCTTTGTATTCTACCGGGGTCAGGAGAGAGACGTCGTCGGGCACGGTGTCGAGCCATACCCTGACGAGCAGGTTCACCATCACCCTCTTCTGCCTGGCGTCAATTGACCGTCGGGCGATCCTCAGCCCGGTTATACGCATTGGGTGTATGCCCATGGATTCGGCGACGGCTTTTGGCAGCAGGTTTGCGGTATACGCGGTTTCGGGATTTACCCTTAATTCGTGAGTTATGTATCGTTGCTTTTCGGAAGTCATATTCGTGATGTTGTGATGATGGGCTGCGCGGCGTTCAGGCCGTCCTTGACGGCTGTCGGTCGCGCGCCCGGTGGGTGATCCAGAGTGTGACGGCCGCCACGATGAAAGCCAGGAGGTCGCTTCCGGCCATCGAAGCCCACACGCCGTCAACCCCGTAATGGCGCGGCAGGATGAACAGGAACGGAAGCAGGAACACCAGCTGGCGCGTCAGCGAAAGGAAGATTGACAGGCTCGGGCGGCCTATTGACTGGAAATAGTTCTGAATGACGATCTGCGCTCCCACCACGGGGTAGCAGATGAAGTAGATCCGGAATCCGGAACGGGCAATGTCGGTGAGCGTCCGGTCTGTCGTGAACAGCGAGCTTATCGCGTCGGGGAACAGTTCCGTGATGCCCCATCCCGCGCATGTGACGGCAACCCCGATCCATATCCCGCGCCACAGGGTCTTGTTGACGCGGTCGAAGTTCCGGGCCCCGTAGTTGAATCCGAGAATCGGCTGCATGCCCTGCGTCACGCCGAATACCACCATGACGAAGAACATTGTCGTGCGGTTTATGATACCGTACGCGCCGACCGCGAGGTTGCCGTCAGCTCCGGCGCAGTCGAGCAGCGCCTTGTTCAGGAAGACCACCACCACGCAGGCCGTGACGTTCATGAGGAACGGCGACAAGCCTATCGAATATACCCTGCGCATTATCGCGGGGGTGAACCAGCGGTTGCGCCACTCGAAATGCACGAAGCTCTTTTTCGAGAAGAAGTGGCACAGGACCCACACGAAGGCCGCGGACTGCCCGCACACGGTGGCGAAGGCCGCGCCGGCGATGCCCCAGTGGAACACATATATGAATACGGGCGCCAGCACTACGTTTACAGCCACCGACAGCAGCGCCGACACCATCGCCTTTTTGGGATATCCCGTGGCGCGCATGAGGTTGTTGAGCCCGATGAACACATAGGTTATCGGGGTGGCCCACAGGATGACCCGCATGAATTCACGCGCGAACGGGATAGTCGCCTCGGTGGCTCCGAAGAAGCGCAGGATCGGGTCGAGGAAGATTAGCGTCACCCCTCCGAAAACGACGGAATGGATGAGGCACAGCACCATGACGTTGTTGACCACGTCGGTGGCGCGGCTGATGTTTTTCTGTCCGAGGAATATTGAGCTTATCGTGGCACCCCCGACGGCTATAAGCGTGCAGAACGCTACCACGAGATTCATCAGCGGGAAAGTGATCGCGAGGCCCGAGATGGCCATGGGTCCCACCCCGCGGCCGATGAATATGCTGTCGATTATGTTGTACAGTGACACCGCCACGCTTGCGATGATCGCCGGGACGGAGTACTGTACCAGGAGCTTGCCTATCGGGAGCGTCCCGAGGGTCATAGGGTCGTTCCTGTTCGGCAGCGCCGGAGCCGATGTCCGGGAGCTTGTCGCGCCAGGCATGGTTCCCGAATCGCTATGCTGCTGATTTTGCTTTTCCATAAATCCTCTACAAAATTAACAAATTAAACCATCCCGCCAATGTTATATTTCCTTAAATGACCGTTTTTTTGGACGTAGGATATTTATAATCCGTATTATTCTTGTATCTTTGCCAAATCTCAGCATATGATATATGCGGACATTTGATTCTGTGGATTATTGGTGAAATATGCTGAGATGTTTATGGCCTTTGACTAAATGAATTTGCAATAGATTTCAAGATGAAAAGAATGTTATATCCAAAACTTTCTATAAAATCCCCTGTTGATCAGTCGGTTTTGTCATGGATTGATTCCGTGCCAGATAAATATCGCGAAAACATAACACTTATGGATTGTGTGACACGTTTTGTGCACCGTATCAATGATTTGCCTGACTTTGGAGGTATAAATCCTTTTTATAAACTTACAGAGATTCTTTCAAGCTCTGAGAAAGAAGGACAATTGCAGTATTGGCATTTACAAACGCTTGACAAATATTATCATATAGGAATAATACGATACCTTACCGACGGAGGACGTGGAGCACTTTACACAGGACATAAATGTAGTAATGCGGCTGAGTTGAGAAGGTCTCTTTCTCGCCGAAACAATCTGACTGATGGACATACTCTTGTCGATATCCTGTCGAATATGGTTTAGGAAACCGTCCTTTGTAATTCCGATTATCTGACAGAGGCGTTAGGGCTTGTCAAAGCAAACTTTCTTGGAGGCAGAATTGTAGATATGGTGTGCAAGAGGTTCTGATATATTTAGAATTGGTTATTGTGCTTGGTGCAACGCTTGTCTTGGTGGTTTTCGCCGTCAGGTAATGGTATATGCGCCAAGAAGCAAAGGTTACGTAGATGAAACATCAGGAATGTCTGCGTCTTTGATTTCCACGTCTTCGATGTCGATGGTTTCTATCCACAAATGTCTTGCGGATAATGCTCGCTGGGTTTCACTCTTTTATAGATACTTAGCCGTTGCAGGGTGTAAAGAGGAGATATTTATTCGCTTGTATTGATACGGTCAAGAGGAACCGGATATATTATCGGAAGGTTGTATTTTGCTTTTTTAGGCACATTGTTAAATTTGGCAGGTTCAAATTTTCCTAAACACTTGATTGCTTGAATGGCGGCATTTATATAATCTTCCGGCGCAGATCCGTTTCTAATTAGTTTTATACTATTGGGGTCGATAATGCCATCTTCTGAAATAGTGAAACTGACGACGGCTCGCCCTTGTACGCACTCTTGCGTTATCGGAGCGGTCTTTGACAATGTGGAATAAAGGTCGTGTTGTAACCCTTCGCTGCCCCCGTTGAGATAATAAGGCATTTGATAAGGATCGCTCCATATTCCCGACCTGATTTCATCGGTATCAGATATGGGCGCACGCTTATGCGTGTTGCATGATAAAGGCAACAACGCGATGCACGACAGTATTAAACAGTAAGACATAAGTTTCATAGCGCGAATTTAGTAATTAACTCACTATTCGTAATCTTTCATATCCAATAAATTGTGAAGCGCGCTCCTGATAGTGGGGCTGATAGCGAGGCGAAGTTTCGCTCCTTGTGGCGACTTATGCCTTCGGCCAACTTCTCGAAGAATCGAAAAGAGCGGAATGGCCTGAAAAAGTGTTAAAAAAGAGAGGGAAAAGTTTGGCTGTTCGGGAAATTAGGCGTACCTTTGCGGTCGCAAAACAATACAAAACCACTTTTTAATAACTTTTAATGGCTACAAAAATCAGATTACAACGCCACGGTCGCAAGAACTACGCGTTTTATCCTATTGTAATCGCCGATAGCAGGGCACCACGAGATGGTAGATTTATTGAAAGGATAGGTTCCT
>CAJTRT010000031.1 GCA_910579105.1 uncultured Muribaculaceae bacterium
AACTCTGTGAGAATTAGCGATTTAATCTTTGCTTGGGTGGTGCCACCAGGAATCGAACCGGGGACACAAGGATTTTCAGTCCTTTGCTCTACCAACTGAGCTATGGCACCATATCGACAGCGGCACTTGCCGCTTTTGCGATGCAAAGGTAGGAGTTTTTTTTAGATTGGCCAAATATTAATTGATGTTTTTCTTGTGTTTTTCCATTGAAGACTCTTAATCGATTGGCCGATAGCTTGTTGACAGACTGATTGACGGGATTGTTCGATGTTTTGGTCGGAATGTGGTGCGGCGGCGAATTGTCGTGCGTCTTATGTGGGCTTGGCGGGTATGGGATGGTCGATGGCCTGATGCCGTCGGTTTATTGATACGGGCGGTATTCAAAAAAATCCATGCGAAAGCCGTATGCGAAATATCGCGCGATTTCCGTCGTTACAGAATAATTTGTAATTTTGCCATTGGCGGTAGGATGCGTGCCGACTGGCCGTCAGCGCGGTGCGGCCGCGCGGGTGCCAGATTCCATAATTTTCAAACCACGTATACTGATTAACTCCCGAAAATATGACGATTGAGAACGAGTACAGTTTCAAGGAAGCGTTAGGCAGCGGTATAAACATACTCACTGGGGCGGGATTCTCGCTGCTTGCGGAGGATGAGTCCGGCCGCGCGCTGCCGGCGGGAAACGCGCTTAAGGCGGAGCTGGAGGCCGAATTTGGCGTAAAGGGGTCTTCCCTTGAAGCGCTGGCCACCATTCTCAAATACAGGGAGCCTGACACATTCAGGGATTTCCTGACGCGGAGGTTCTCTGTCGGGAAGTTCGACCCCCTCTATTTCAATCTCAACCGCGTGAATATCCATTGCTGCTTCACAACCAACATAGACAACCTCTTTCCAAAAATAGCGGCTCGGAATCCGATGCGGTTCATCCGCAACATCAAGGATGAGGGGGATGTGGATGATGACCGCGCCATCTGCTATCTCCCAATCCACGGCAATGTTGAGGATCCTCAAAGTGATTACATTTTCTCCATAACGGAGGTAGCCGCGATATTCGACAACGCGCCCAGGATTATGGGCTATCTTTCCGGTAAAATCGAAAAGAGGCCGACTCTCTTCCTGGGATACGGGTTTCATGACAATGCCGTGATTCAGTCGGTGCTTTCGGGGCGCCACACCAATCTACGTTCACGCCAGCCCAAATGGATTTTGCTTAACGACCCGAGCCAAGAGGGACTTGACTTGTTTCACGCGATGGGGTTCAACGTGATTAATGGGGATATCAGGGAGTTTCTCGAGACTTTGCCCCGGCTGGTCACATCTGACGCCGCAGTCGTCAAAGGGAAGACGGAAGTCAGTGAGCTGTTTAAAGAGAACGTTGTGCCCGCTTCCAACAAGGGGCTGACCCAGCGGAGCATCCTCTATTTTTACAGGGGGATGGAGCCGACGTGGGCCGACATCCTGAGCGGCAACATTGTCGATACGGAGCATGTCGGGGTAATCAAGAACGCCATCCTCGACAAGGGGAAACATACCATAGTGGTAGGCGCGCCGCTCTGCGGCAAATCGACGGCGGCGATGAAGGCGTTGTCGTCGGTGCCTGGAGGCCCTCTGAAACTTATGTTCCCCAGCCTCACAATGACCCGTGCCGAATATCTTGCCAAGTTCCTGATCAACTCCGGCGCGATAGTCATGGTTGAGAATATCGCCGACGACATCGACGCGTTCAACCGCCTGGCCGAAGTCCCGGGGATAAAGCTGCTCGGCGTGGCGAGAAGCATGGAGTTCGGCATCGTGTCGCATCTCGTGAACACCCGGAAATTCAATATTGTTAATGTGACTGAGATAAGTGGCAGTGATTTGAACAGGGTGTATCAGGCCATACCGAAAAATTCCCGTTCAAACAAGATACATCTGTCGCAGGATAATCCCAGATACAAGAAGGACACTATTTTCGAGTTTGTCTTGAAGAATATCAAGGGTCAGTCTATTGAAGAACGCTTTCGCTCGCTGCTTCTGAGTTGCGACGAGACGCAGGTGAAGTTCCTCTCCCTGTGCGCGTATATGCACACCTGCCGCGTTCCGCTATCAATAGAGATGGCGGCGAGCTTTTTCTCGGGCTCCCACTCGTATTCGGAGATGCCCCGGCTCATCTCTGAGCTCGACGACATACTCAATGAGCTCGACGTGGAAGGGTATGACGACATGGAGTATTACTATCCGAGGTCGTCGTATCTTTCCGACGTGATAATGAAGAATTCCCCCAAGGATATACTCCGCGAGGTGTACTGGGGCGTGCTCCGCAACGTGCCGCAGGTTCAGATCCCGTCGTACAATATCTTCCGCCGCAAGGCGTTCGACCATCGTCTGATGGTGCATGTCTTTGATAACTGGGAAGAAGGGCGGGATTTCTACGAGCAGGCGTACAGGTTTGACTATAATAACGTGTATATTCTTCAGCAAGAAGCCCTGTATTTGGCAAACAAACGCAAATACGACCTCGCGTTCAGCCTCATCGATAGGGCGAAAATGCTGACGAGCGACCGCCAGTTTTCCATACGCAACACCCATGCCATTATTCTGTTCGAGGCGAACTATGACAAGAGTCCTTCCGACGCGGTGGACCAGCTCCGCGAAAGCATGGAGATTCTCAAGAAATGTTACAAGGATGACAAGCGCAAAGCGTATCATGCGTCGGTCTTCGCCGAGCAAGCCCAGCGTTTCCTGAAAAAAGTCCAAAACGAACAGACAAAGGAGTATCTCAACCTTGCCGAGAGATGGCTTGATGAGGAAATCAACAAGGAGCCATGGAACCGCGATTGCCAGCGACGGCTGTCCTCTATCCGCGAGTTTAAAGCCCGGTTCAAATCAATAGGTTGAGCCGCGAGTCTTCCTCTGCGCCGGGGCGGTTCCCGCCGCCGGTCAGAGGGGTATGGTGATTTCGTCGAGGGCCGGGTTGGCGGAGTTGGCCACGCGCACGCGGAGCGCCGTGTAGGCCGCGCGCGGATCCGCGGCCGGGGCTGTTTCCGCCGAGGGGTCGGCGGGGTGGAGGAGGGGTGCCAGCGAGAAGGCGGTGTAGTACTGCGACGAGTAGTTCGGCCTCGGATCCTCGCGGCGGTGGTAGATGTAGGCCGTCGGGACTGGCTCTCCGAGGGTGGAGGAGTCAATCAGGAGGCCGAAGTGGCGGGGAGTGTCGTCGGCTGTCATGAGGCAGCGCAGTATGATCTTTTCTCCTGCGCGCCAGAGGGCGAGGAGGTTTATTGGTTCGGCGTCCCATCCGGCGATTTCATCCGGGGTGGCGAGGCGCGCCTCGGTGTTTAGAATCCTGGCCACAGACCTCACGGTGATAGGGGTTTCCGCCGATGCCTTGTCGGTGGCGTTTTCTGAGTAGCCCAGGAACAGGCACTCTCCAGGGTTTGTTTCCGTGGCCGACCTGGTGGCGGCGCGGAGCACCGTGGGTGTGTTGCCTGGCGCGGGGTAGTAGTGGAAGGTGGTGCCCGACGCGTCGCGTTCCGTCAGTTCCACGATGTTGTAGACCACGGGGTCGTGGACGTCCTGGTCCGAGTCGCAGGAGGGCAGGATGGCGGCGGCCGCGAGGAGTATGGCGGAAGTAAGGCGGGTGGTTTTCATATGTCGGAAGAGATTGAGGTTATGCGGCCGTCGGCCATGCGCACTATGCGGTCCGAGCGGTCGGCCAGGGTCTCGTCGTGGGTGACGATGACGAACGTAGTGCCGGTCTTTGCGCGCAGGTCGATGAAGAGGTCGTGGAGCTCGCGGCGGTTGCGGCTGTCGAGGCTTCCGGAGGGTTCGTCGGCGAGGATGACCGAGGGCTTGTTGACCAGGGCGCGCGCCACGGCCGCCCTCTGCCTTTCACCACCTGATAACTGCGAGGGGCGGTGGCCGAGGCGGTCGCCCAGACCGAGGTCGCGCAGCAGGGTCTCGGCGCGGGCGTAGGCCTCGGCGCGGCTCTCGCCGCCGATGAGGGCGGGGAGGGCCGCGTTTTCAAGGGTGGTGAATTCGGGGAGGAGCTGGTGGAACTGGAACACGAACCCGATGTTGCGGTTGCGGAAGCGCGCCAGGCGGCAGTCCGGGAGGTCGAGCACCATCTCGCCGTCGTAGCATACCGTGCCGCTGTCGGGGCGGTCGAGTGTGCCGAGGATTTGCAGCAGGGTGGTCTTGCCGGCTCCGCTGGGTCCCACGATTGAGACTATTTCGGCGGGCTGTATGTCGAGGTCTATGCCGTCGAGCACCCTCAGGCTGCCGTAGGTTTTAGTTATTCCTCGGAGAGAGATCATCGGTCGCGTGGGTTTTATTGCTTTCCGTCAGGAGAGCTGGTTGGCGATTCGGGAGATGGCGTACTCGGGGCGCACGCGGTGGTAGAGGATGTCGTAGACGGCTTCGGCGATGGGCATGTACACCTCGTATTCGAGGTTGATCTCGTGGATGCACTTCGCGCCGTAGTATCCTTCGGCTGTCTGCTCCATCTCCATCTTGGCGGCTTTTACGGAATATCCCTTGCCGATCATGGAGCCGAAATTGTGGTTGCGCGAGAACCGGGAGTAGGATGTCACCAGCAGGTCGCCCAGGTAGACTGAATCGCAGATCTGGCGGGGCCGGGGGTTCACGGCGTCGAGGAAGTGCTCCATCTCGCGTATGGCGTTGCTGACGAGCATTGCCAGGAAGTTGTCGCCGCGCTTCATGCCGTGGACGATTCCGGCGGCTATGGCGTAGATGTTTTTCATGACCCCGGCGTATTCCACCCCGTTGAGGTCGGTGGTGGGTATGGCGTGGCAGTTCTTGCCACCGCACAGGGCCTGTCCGAAGAGGCGCGCGGCCTCGATGTCGCTGCACGCCACTGTCAGGTACGAGGGGCGCTCGAGCGCAACCTCTTCGGCGTGGCAGGGGCCGGAGACGGCCATAAGGTGGTCGTCGGGGATGCCGAAGCGGTGCTGCATGTAGTCGGTGACGAGCATGTTCTCGTCGGGCACGATTCCTTTGACCGCCGACACGACGTGCTTGCCGCTTATGTCGACCGACAGTTTCTCGACATGGCTCTTGAAGTACGGCGAGGGCATTACCAGCAGCAGGGTGTCGGCCTCGGAGGCCACCTGGTTGATGTCTGACGAGAATTCGATGCGCTGCACGTCGAATGCCACGTCGGTAAGGTACGCGGGGTTGTGGCCCAGGCGCTGGAACTCCTCGATGCGGTCGTCGCGCCGCATATACCAGAGTATCGTCTCGTTGGTCTTCAACAGGAGCTTGGCCAGGGCGGTGGCCCAGGAGCCGCCCCCCATCACGGCCACTTTTCCGGGGAAGTTTTCGGGAAGCATAGGCTTGCGTGTGTGAGCGTGTTAGTCCTCCTTCTGTTCGGGCGTTGGCGCCGCGGCGATCCATGCGGCGAGCTGTTCCTGCGAGGGGTTCTTCAGGCCGAGTTTGAATTTCTTGTTGATGCCGCAGAGGTCCTGGAACAGCTTGCCGGGGTTCGCGGCGGCGAGCGCCTCCACTGTGAGTATGCCGGCCTTCTGCATCGGGGCTACCCATTCGGCGTCGATGCCGAGGGCGGTGTATGCCTCCTCCTTGTCGCGGCGGGCGGTCTTCTCGGGGCGCATCTGCGGGAAGAAGAGCACCTCCTGGATGGTCGTCTGGCCGGTCATCAGCATCACCAGGCGGTCCATGCCGATTCCCATGCCCGATGTCGGTGGCATGCCGTATTCGAGGGCGCGGATGAAGTCGTGATCGATGATCATGGCCTCGTCGTCGCCTTTCTCCGAGAGGCGCATCTGCTCCACGAAGCGCTCGTACTGGTCGATTGGGTCGTTAAGTTCGGAGTAGGCGTTGGCCAGCTCTTTGCCGTTGACCATCAGCTCGAACCGCTCGGTAAGCTCCGGGTTTTCGCGGTGGCGCTTTGTCAGGGGCGACATTTCTATGGGGTAGTCGGTTATGAAGGTAGGCTGTATGTACGAACCCTCGCACTTCTCGCCAAAGATCTCGTCAATGAGTTTGCCTTTGCCCATCGAGTCGTCGACCTCGATTCCCATCGAGCGGGCGGCCTCGCGGAGTTCCTGCTCGCTCTTGCCGTCGATGTCGAAACCGGTGTGCTCGAGAATCGCCTCGCGCATGGTGACGCGGCGGAACGGGGCCTTGAACGAGATCGCGTTGTCGCCCACCTTCACCTCCGTGGTGCCGTTGACCTCCGTGCAGATGCGCTCGAGCATCCGCTCGGTGAAGTCCATCATCCAGTTGTAGTCCTTGTAGGCCACATAAATCTCCATACAGGTGAACTCAGGGTTGTGGGTGCGGTCCATACCCTCGTTGCGGAAGTTCTTCGAGAACTCGTATACCCCCTCGAAGCCGCCGACGATCAGACGTTTGAGGTAAAGCTCGTCGGCGATGCGGAGATACAGGGGTATGTCCAGGGCGTTGTGGTGGGTTATGAAGGGACGCGCGGCGGCTCCTCCGGGGATGGATTGCAGGATCGGGGTCTCGACCTCCATGTAGCCGTGCTCGTTGAAGAAGCCTCGCATGGAGTTGAACACCTTGGTGCGCTTCATGAAGATCTCCTTCACGCCGTCGTTGACCACCAGGTCGACGTAGCGGCGGCGGTAGCGCAGCTCTGGGTCGTCGAAAGCGTCATAGGTCACGCCGTCTTTCACCTTGACGATCGGCAGTGGGCGGAGCGCCTTGGAGAGCACCGTCAGCTTGCGGGCGTGCACCGAGATCTCGCCCGTCTGCGTGCGGAACACGAATCCCTCCACGCCTACGAAGTCGCCGATGTCGAGCAGTTTCTTGAACACGGTGTTGTACAGCTCCTTGTCCTCGCCCGGGCAGATTTCGTCGCGGTTTACGTAGACCTGTATGCGGCCCGTGGAGTCCTGTAGCTCCATGAAGGAGGCCTTGCCCATGACGCGGCGCCCCATGACGCGGCCGGCCACGCTCACCTCGCGCGGAGCCTCCCCCTCGGCGGGGTCGGTGAATGTCTCCTTTATCTCCCCGGCGTGGCCGCTGACGTGGAATTCGGCGGCGGGATAGGGTTCAATGCCGAGGTCGCGCATCTGCTTCAAAGATCCGCGGCGCACGATTTCTTGCTCGCTAAGTTCGAGGATGTTCATATGCTGAGTTCTGTGTTTCTGAGATGTTAGCACCCTGTTTCTGAGGCAGGAATACTGAAAATTACCGCAAAGTTACTCAAAAAAGATTTTTTGCCCAAGTAAATAGCCTCTTATTGCGGGGGCTTTTGTAACTTTGCGTATCTCAAACATCAATACCTCGAAAAATGAACCTGACAGAACGCTTCCTGAAATACGTAAAGTATGACACGCAGAGCGACGAGGAGACGAACCTCACCCCCTCTACCCCCGGCCAGTACAAGTTCGCCCAGGCGCTCGAGAAAGAGCTTCGCGAGCTCGGGCTGGAAGAGATAACACTCGACGAGAACGGCTACCTGATGGCGACCCTCCCGGCGAACACCGACCGCCCCGGGGTGCCTACCATAGGCTTCATCGCCCACCTAGACACGTCGCCCGACATGTCGGGCCGCAACGTCAATCCCCGCATAGTGGCCTCTTACGATGGTAATCCGGTGACCCTCAACGCCGATAAGGGAATCGTGCTCTCGCCCGACGAGTTCCCCGAGCTGCTGGACCACGTCGGCGAGGACCTGATTGTCACTGACGGCAACACGCTGCTCGGCGCCGACGACAAGGCCGGCATAGCCGAGATAATCTCCGCCGTGGAATACCTTATGGCCCATCCCGAAATCAAGCACGGGAAAATCCGCGTCGCCTTCAACCCCGACGAGGAGATCGGGCAGGGCGCCCACAAGTTCGACGTCGCCCGTTTCGGGGCCGACTGGGCCTATACGATGGACGGCGGCGAGGTCGGCGAGCTGGAATACGAGAACTTCAACGCCGCGGTGGCCAAGGTGTCGTTCGCGGGCCGCAACGTCCATCCCGGCTATGCCAAGCACAAGATGGTCAACTCAATACGCATCGCCAACCAGTTCATCCTCATGCTCCCCCGCTGGGAGACCCCGGAGCATACCGAGGGGTACGAGGGGTTCTACCACCTGGTGCACATCGACGGCTCCGTGGAGCGGACAACCCACACATACATCATCCGCGACCACGACCGCGACCGCTTCGAGCGCCGCAAGAAGGAGCTGGAGCACCTCGTGCGCAAGACCAATAACGAGTTCCCCGGATGCGCCGCGATCGAGATCAAGGACCAGTACTACAACATGCGCGAGAAGGTCGAGCCTCTGATGCACATCGTCGAGATCGCCGAGCAGGCTATGCGCGACGCCGGCGTAACCCCCAGGGTGCAGCCTATCCGCGGCGGGACCGACGGCGCGCAGCTCTCGTTCAAGGGACTTCCTTGCCCCAACATCTTCGCCGGAGGGCTGAACTTTCACGGACGCTACGAGTTCGTGCCCGTGCAGTCGATGGAGAAGGCCCGCGACGTGATCGTGCAGATAGCCCGCATCGTAGGTGAAAGATAAGACCCTCGTCGTGGTCACCGGGCCTACAGGCTCAGGGAAGACCGCGCTCGCGATAGAGCTGGCCCGCGCGTTGCGCTGCGACGTCATATCCGCCGATTCCCGCCAGATTTACCGAGACATACCTATTGGCACCGCCGCCCCCGGCCCCGAGGAGCTGGAGGCGGCGCGCCATCATCTTGTGGGTTTCCTGCCGCTCGACGCGTATTATTCGGCCGCCCGCTTCGAGGAAGACGCGTTGCGTATAGCGGGGGAGCAGTTCGCCCGCGGTGACTATGCCGTGGTCTGCGGCGGCTCGATGATGTATGTCGACGCGCTTTGCGAGGGGATCGACCTCCTTCCGACAATCAGCGATCCTGTGCGCGAAAGCTGCCGCCTGCTGCTTGAAACCGGGGGGCTTGAAGCCGTGGTCGAACGCCTGCGGAGGCTCGATCCGGAATACTGCCTGACGGGAGACCTCCGCAATCCCCGCCGCGCCGTCCACGCCCTCGAGATCTGCCTCGAGGCCGGGGTGCCTTATTCCTCCCTGCGCACGGGACGCGCCAAGGAGCGGCCGTTCCGCGTTGTCAGGTTCTATATCGACCTCCCGCGCGAGGAGCTCTTCGACAGAATCAACCGCCGCGTCGAGGCAATGATTGCCGCGGGCATGCTTGAAGAGGCGCGCCGCGTCTATCCCCTGCGTGACCTTAACTCCCTTAACACCGTGGGCTACAAGGAGCTGTTCACCTGTTTCGATGGTGTGTGGGATCTTCCGACCGCCGTGGCCCGCATACAGAAAAACACCCGCGTCTACGCCAAGAAACAGCTCACCTGGCTAAAAAAGCACCCCGCGATCCCCCTCTCGCCCGCCTCCGGCCCCCTCCTTCCCCAGGTCTTCGGGCACCTCGCGGCCCCATCGGCCGGACTATCTTTCTGAATATTGTCTATTCTTCTGAATTTTTTAAGGCGGAATGTTTGGAAATTATGTGGTGGTAGGCTATATTTGCGAAAATTGAAGTAGAACTTCAAAATTTTCAAAGTATGAGCGCATATATTCCGCGGATAATATCGGATAAAATAAAGGAGTCGCAAAAATATTTCCCGGTTGCGGTTATAACCGGGCCGCGGCAGTCCGGCAAGACATCCTTGTGCCGGCATCTTTTTCCCGACTTCAAATATGTCAATCTCGAGGATCTTTCCGTCCGCGGCTTCGCCTCATCCGACCCGGTTGGTTTCATCGACTCTCTTGGCGACAAGGCGGTCATTGACGAGGTGCAGAATGTGCCAGGTATCCTGTCGATGATCCAGGTACGCGTCGATGAGAAGCCCGGCCGACGTTTCGTGCTGACGGGTAGCAGCAATTTCTCCCTGCTTGAAAAACTGTCGCAGTCGCTCGCCGGAAGGGCGGCGGTGTTCACCGTCCTCCCGTTCTCTTTGAGGGAAGTCCCCCCGGCATGGCTTTCGCAGACAACTGATGCACTTATGTTCCGGGGAGAATATCCCGGCGTTGTGGCCAACGGAATCCCGGCGCCGTTGTTTTACCGGAACTATTATAACACCTATGTCGAGAGGGATGTGCGGGACCTGCTGAGGGTCAGCAATCTCCTGCGTTTTGACAAATTCATGCGTCTGTTGGCGGCCCGGTGCGGCTCTGAATTTAATGCCTCGGCTCTGGCCAAGGAGGTTGGAGTGTCTTCCCGTACGATTTCTGAATGGCTGTCAATACTTTCCGCCTCGTATATAGCGTATACGGTCGCCCCGTATTTCGCCAACATATCGAAGCGCCTGACTAAGATGCCTAAGGTTTACTTCTATGACACGGGGCTGGTGTGCTACCTCTTGGGAATAGAGGATGCGTCACAGCTTGACCGCGGTATGTACCGGGGCGCGGTGTTTGAGAACCTCGCCATGGGTGAATTGCTGAAAGGGAGGCTTAACGCGGGGGCTGATCCCTGCCTGAACTTTTACAGGGAATATTCCGGCAAGGAAGTCGACGCCATGGTGTCCTCCGGGGGCGGAATCAATTTGTATGAGATAAAGGCAGGCCGCACGTTCAAGGAAGAATTCCTGGCAAATATGGAGTATGTGAAATCCGTCCTTCCGAATGTGCGCCGCACGTCTGTGATTTACGATGGGGAATCTATGGGTGAAAATATATTGAATATCCGTCAAATTTGATTAACAATGATGTTGCCTTGTCCTCTTGCTCAGAGGTCCTTGAAGCCGTAGCGGGCGGCGAGCTTCGACAGGGCCTCGCGGGAGTTGAGCAGCACGGGGTAACAGACTCCGTCGGCGCACTCGGCTCCGTAGTGGCTCAGGCGTTCGGCGTAAGAGGTCCAGTCGGTGATCGGGTGGCGGGCGACGCCGGTCTCCATCGCCGCGCGCGCCACCGCCGGGGAGACTGCCTCCAATAGCCGCGGGTCCATCGGCTTGGGAAGGATGTAGTCGGGGCCGAAGGTCAGCACGGCGTCGGGATATGCCTCGCGGATGCGTTCGGGCACCGGCTCGCGGGCGATGGCCGCGATGGCTTTCGCCGCGGCGAGTTTCATGGCCTCGTTTATCTCCGTAGCCCCGCAGTCGAGCGCTCCGCGGAATATGTAGGGGAAGCCAAGGACGTTGTTGATCTGGTTGGGGTAGTCGGAGCGTCCGGTGGCGAAGATGAGGTCGGAACGCGACTCCATGGCTTTCTCGCGTGAAATCTCCGGGTCGGGGTTCGCCAGCGCGAAAACGATTGGCCTCGGGGCCATTGACCGCACCATCTCCGGGGTAACCACGTCTTTCACCGACAGTCCCAGGAACACGTCGGCTCCGCGCATCGCGTCCTCGAGGGTGTGGATGTCGCGGATGGTGGCGAACGCCCGTTTCTGCTCGGCAAGTCCGGGACGGTCGGCGCGGATCACTCCGCGGGAGTCAACCATCACCACGTTTTCCGGCCTCACTCCGAGCGATTCGTAAATCCTTGTGCAGCTTATGGCCGCGGCGCCGGCTCCGTTGACAACCAGGCGCACGTCGCCAATCCTCTTGCCCTGTATGTCGAGGGCGTTGAGGAGCGCTGCGGCCGAGATTATGGCGGTGCCGTGCTGGTCGTCGTGCATCACCGGGATGTCGCACTCGGCCTTCAGGCGCCGTTCGATCTCGAAGCACTCCGGCGACTTTATATCCTCCAGGTTGATGCCGCCGAACGAGGGCGCGATGGCTTTCACGATTTCGACGAACTTCGCCGGGTCTTTCTCGTCAACTTCGATGTCGACCCCGTTGAGGCCGGCGAAAATCTTGAACAGCACCACCTTCCCCTCCATCACGGGCTTGGATGCTTTCGCCCCTATGTCGCCCAGGCCGAGGACCGCCGTGCCGTTGGAGATCACGGCCACCAGGTTCGACTTCCCGGTATACTTATATATGTCGTCGGGGTTGTCCTTGATTTCGAGGCAGGGGTACGCCACCCCCGGCGAGTAGGCCAGTGACAGGTCGCCCGGCGAGCTGTAAGGCTTCGTCGGCACCACTTCCAGTTTCCCCGGGCGCGGCTCGCGGTGGTAGGCCAGCGCCATCTCTTTCAGCATCTTTTCCATATACCCAAATAACGCCGCCGCTCCCCGCGAAGTTTAACCCCGCTGTGCCAAAAAAAATGGCAATTTTGGAGAAACTGCGACGTTATAGTGATACGGATTAAATAATGCGAAATGGAGAAATATGACGAGTTTCCCTATATCGGGATTGACGGCAGGGGGTACAGGTATAATACGGCATATCCGCCTGATAACATCCGGGAGGGGTGGGGGTATAACGGGTATCGCAATAATGCGAGAGGAGTCCTGTTCTATGACTTCGCCGTGATGGGCTATGACGTGGAGTTCCTTTTTGCGGGAAAACGCTACTACCTTCTTTATGAAAAAGACCATGCCGCTCTTTGCGACAGCAGGTTCAGCACGGAGTTCGAGCGCTTTGACAACCCCGTGTCCCTGATTGAGAATCTGCGCATTGGTGGTTCGCGCCTGATTGACATCATAGACAACCTGGAGGAGGTAGAGCCGATGTGACCGTCATGTAGTTCCCCATTTAGATTGTAGGGACGCAACACCTGCGTGATTGCTTTGGGCGGGTCAGAGGTCTTTGACGCGGCGGGTGAAGGCGGCCATCTTGATGGCGGCTTCGGCGGCCTCGCGGCCTTTGTGGCCGAAGGGGCCTCCGCAGCGGTCGAGGGCGTCCTGCTCGGTGTCGACTGTCAGCACTCCGAAAATCACCGGGGTGTCGCAGTCGGCGTTCAGGGCGGTGATTCCCTGGGTGACGCTCTGGCAAACGTAGTCGAAGTGGGGCGTGCCGCCGCGCACGACGCAGCCGAACACGATCACGGCGTCGTAGAGGCTCGCCTCTATGAGCTGCGAGGCGGCGAAGGTCAGTTCCACGGCCCCTGGGACATCGAAACGGTCGACCTGGCCGGGTGCGAAGCCCTGTTCCTTGAAAACCTCCATCGCGCCTTCCGCAAGGAGCGAGGTGATATGTCCGTTCCATTCGGCGGCCACAACGGCCACTCTCATATCCTCCACTTTGGGGAGCGGGGTTGTCGGGGTGCTTGTTGACATGTTCGGGGATTTTTTCGGACGGATGCACCGGGGTGCATCCCTACGTTGGATACTTTTATGGTAATTATCCGCGTATGATGATTATCCGCGGGTCAGCTTTTATCGGCACCGAGGCCGCGGGCGGCGTGGCCAAGGTAGCCGCCGTGGTGGCGCAGGGCGTATTCCTCGGCGGTGAAACCGGTGAGCCGCATGGTGTTCACCACCAGCACGTCGCCTATGACGGTCATCATAGTGGTGGAGGTGGTGGGGGTCAGCCCCAGGGGGCATACCTCGGGAGCGCCCCCGGTGAAGAGGGTCGCGTCGGCCAGGGCGGCCAGGGGGCTGTCGGCGTTGCCGGTGATCACGATTACCGGGAGCCGCGGGTATAGGCGCCGCGCCAGATCGACGAGTTCCAGGATCTCGCGTGTCTTGCCGGAGTTGGAGATGAGCAGCATCACGTCGTCGGGCTGGAGAATCCCCAGGTCGCCGTGCTGGGCCTCGGCGGGATGCAGGTTGACGGCGGGGATGCCGGTGGAGCAGAACGTTGTCGCGATGTTCATCGCGATCTGCCCGGCCTTGCCCATACCGGAGGTGACAAGCTTCCCGCGGCGCTCCTTGACGTGGCTGACAATCAGCTCCACGGCGCGGCGGTAGTCGTCGGTGACGGGGATGTTGAGTATGGCGTCGCTCTCCGCGCGGAGAATCTGGCGCATTGATTCCTTGATGTCCATGAAACATATCCGCGCGCCGCGGGGATAGGGGGTTGCGGCATATCCGCCGGCGCGGTTATCGCGAAGTTAGCTTATTCCTCCCAATTCTCAAAATCTTTAAGGCTGTCGGCCCAGTCTTTCGGAATCGGGGCGCCGGTGGCGGTCGCGGGGTCGAAGCCGGCCATGACGGTCTGCCCGACGCACTTGGTGTCGCCGCTCTCGGGGTTCACCACGCGCTGCTCGAGCACGAAGCTGTGTTCCGAAATCTTGACGCACGCGGTGAGCACTTCCAGCGGCTCGTCGAAGTAGGCCGGGGAGTAGAACGAGCAGTTGATGTTGACCACCACTACGGTGACCTTGCGCCAGTCGACGGGCTTGCCGTTGACGGCCTCGAAATATTTCACTTTCCCCAGGTCGAGGAGCTGGAGGTAGGCCCCGTTGTTCAGGTGGCCGAACATGTCGAAATCGTTGAAGCGCGTCTGGGCCGTCAGGCGGTGGTGGAAGGGCGCGATCGGTTCGGGTACTCTCATATGCGGTTGTTCTATCGTTCAGTGTATGGCTATCTCTTTTATGACTTCCTGCCCCAGGGCTTCGTTTATCGCTCCGCGGATGGCGTCGCGTTGGAATCCCAGCTCCTGTTTCAGGGGGGCGGAGGAGAGGTATACGTGGAGCACGCCGTCGCGGACGTGGCGGCGGATGGTCTGGCGGTTGACTCCCGGCCCCACGATGTCGGGCCAGAGCCGGGAGGCGCGCTCCTCGAGGTAGCGCCCCGAGATCGCCGCGCGGTCGAAAACGGCGTCGATGATCTGGCGCACGGTCTGCGGTTCGGTTCTTTTCATACGCCGGGCTGGTTGTTGGGTGTGAAGGCTCCGTTCTCGACCAGCCACGAGCGGTGCTCGCCACCCGAGCGCTCCATTATGGCGTCGAGGTGGCCGCGGTTGGTGTCGGTTACGAAAATCTGGCCGAAGCGGTCGCCGGAGACCATCTCCATAAGGCGCTCGACGCGGCGGGCGTCGAGCTTGTCGAACACGTCGTCGAGCAGCAGCAGGGGCTTGAACCCGGCGCTCTGTTCAAGGAAGGTCCATTGCGCCAGCCGCAGGGCCACCGTGTAGCTCTTGCACTGCCCCTGCGAGGCGGCGCGGCGCACCGGCAGGCGGTTGAGCCACAGCGAGAGGTCGTCGCGGTGTGGGCCGACGGAAGTGTGCCCCACCATCTCGTCGTGGCGGCGGCACTGGTCGAGCAGCTCCGGCAGCGCTTCGGGATCGGCGGCGAGGTGTCCTTTGAGTTCCAGGGCCGGGACCTCCCCGTCGGCGGCAATGGAGGCGTAGATCGGGCGGAATATCTCCGTAAGCTCTTCCACCCAGCGCAGGCGCGCCCGGGTTATGTAGGCCGCCGAGCGCGCCAGCGTCAGTTCGAGCGCCTCGTAGAGGGTGTGGTCCACCACGCGGTCGCGGAGCATGCGGTTGCGCTGCGACAGCGCGCGGTCGTAGCGTATGAGGTGGTCGAGGTAAACCGGATCGGCCTGGGAAACCACCTGGTCCATGAAGCGGCGGCGCTCCTCGCCGGAGCCGCTGACAAGCTCCTGGTCGGCGGGGGAGACCATCACCAGGGGGAACACCCCGATGTGGGCCGACAGCCGCTCGTACTCCTTGCCGCCGCGGCGCACCGACTTGCGTCTGGCCGCCTGCAGGCCGACGGTCACTTCCTCGTCGACCCCGCGGCGCAGGTAGGTGCCGCGCAGGGTCGTGAATTCCTCCCCCAGGCGCATCACCGAGCTGTCGGGCAGTCCCGAGAAACTCTTGCAGAAGCTCAGGTAATAGATCGCGTCGAGCAGGTTGCTCTTACCCATGCCGTTGTCCCCTAAGAAGCAGTTGGTCTTGGGCGAGAATTCCAGCCGGGCGTCGGCGATGTTCTTGAAGTTGGTGGCGGCGAGTGTGTTGATTCGCATTTCAGTCGGAGTGGTGGGTTATAGGGCGGCGCAGAGGGCGTAGGAGGCCGAGAAGAAGAGGAGCGTCAGCGCCGTCTTCCCCAGCGCGGGGTTGAGGGAGGCTCCGTCGTGGGTGCCGAGGTAGCGCCAGAGGCCGGTGGCGGCGCATAACGTCAGCGCCGGGAACAGGAGCGTCCAGGGGGCGAGCCGCCACCACAGCGCGAGGGTCATCAGTACGCCGGCGGCCGCACGGGCCAGGTAGAGCGAGCGGGTGGCGGCGGGACCGATAAGGGTGGCCTGTGTGACCTTCCCCGCGGCGCGGTCGTCGTCGATGTCGCGGTAGTTGTTGACGGCCAGTATGTTGGCGGCGAGTAACCCGACAGCTATGCTCATGACGAACACCCCCAGGGAGTAGCCGCCGGTCTGTATATAATATGTAAGCCCCACCGGCACAAGGCCGAAGAACACCTCCACGGCGATTTCCCCCAGGCCGTGGCGCGACAGGGGGTAGGGGCCGGCGGAATAGGCCAGCGCGCCGAGCATTATGACGACCCCGGCGGCGAGGAGCCACCAGCCTCCCCAGTATATTAAGGAGCAGCCGGCGACGGCGGCCGCGGCGAGTGTCGCGAAGAGGGCGCACCTCATGGCCGCCGGGGTGATGTCCCCCTCGGTCACCCCTCGGCGGGGACCGACGCGCCCCGGGCGGTCGATGCCTGCCTTGAAATCGAAGTACTCGTTCGCGAAGTTGGACGCCACCTGCGCCAGGAGGGCGAATAGGGCGCACAGCAGCGCGGGAGCCGCTTTGAGCTGTGCCCCGTCGGCGAGCGTCAGCCCGACTCCCGCGGCCACTCCGGCGAGCGACACCGGCAGCGTGCGGGGTCTGGCGGCCTCCACCCAGCATTTTATCTTGTTTTTACCCGTCATATGTGCAAAGTTACGCGTTTTTTTGAAAATTTTCGCCGAAAAACTTGCGCGGTTCGGAAATGTGTCGTAACTTTGCACTCGCAAACGACAAGGAACTGCGGCGAGCGAGCCACAGCGTCGGGAGCCGGAAGCCTTGACAAGGTTTTTGAAACACTTCTTTTGGTGCGGTAGTTCAGTCGGTTAGAATATCGGCCTGTCACGCCGGGGGTCGCGAGTTCGAGTCTCGTCCGCACCGCAGGAGAGAGAGGAGAATGAGTAACTGTCAGTCTTAGGATTGCGTTACTCATTCTTTTTTTATATTCTCCCATTATTTGTTGGTTGGATTATGGATAAGACAGAACGTGGTTAGGCATTTTATGATGTAGGGACGTGCCTTTGGCACGTTGAAGGAGCTTTTTTTGATGTGTGGCCTTCAACATCCCAAAGGCATGTCCCTACAAGCAAAATGCAATAGAATCTAATTCAACGAATAGGTTTCGTTTATTTCCAAAAACAGTCAGACATGAAACTTCAAGAAGTGCCGGTGCTGCTGATCACCGGCTATCTCGGCAGCGGCAAGACCACGCTGCTAAACCACATACTCAACAACGAGAAAGGCTACCGCTTCGCCGTGATTGTAAACGACATCGGGGAGGTGAACATCGACGCCCGGCTCATACAGAAGGGGGGCGTGGTCGGTGGCCCGGGAGATTCGTCCGACCTCGTGGCGTTGCAGAACGGCTGCATCTGCTGCTCGCTGCAAAGTGACCTCGTGAAGCAGGTTGCCGACCTGGTGTCGTCGCGCCGCTTCGACTATATAGTGATCGAGGCCAGCGGGATATGCGAGCCGGCCCCCATCGCCCGCACCATATGCTCGATGAGGCAGATGCCGGGCGTGGCGGCATGCGGGGCTGTGCCTGTGCTCGATTCGATAGTTACGGTGGTCGACGCCCTGCGCCTCAAAAGCGAGTTTGGCTGCGGCGGCGCGCTACAAGGGGCTGATGCCCAGGAAGAGGGAGACCTCCGCAAGCTCGTAATAGAGCAGATCGAGTTCTGCAACGTGGTGCTGCTCAACAAGGTGTCGGAAGTGACCCGCGCCGAGGCCGCGGAAATCCGCGCCGTGATCCGCGCCCTCCAGCCCAAGGCCGAGATTATCGACTGCGACTATGCCAGGGTAGACCTCGACAAGCTCGTGGGCACAGGCCGCTTCGACTTCGAGGACGTGGCCACATCCGCCACCTGGGTCGCGGAACTTGAAGGCCACCACGACGATTATGGCCATGATGATGTCCATCACCATCACGATGACCACCACTGCCATTCCTCGTCGGACTTGTCAGACCAGTCCGACTTGTCCGACGATGACGACGATGATGATACCGAGGTCTGCCCCGTCTGCGGACACCATCACCACCACGGCCACAGCCACACCGAGGAATACGGCATCGAGACGATGGTCTACTACCGCCGCCGTCCCTTCGACCTGAACAAGTTCGACCATTTCGCCGCCACGCGGTGGCCGGAGAACATAATCCGCGCCAAAGGGGTGTGCTATTTCAGTTCCTATCGTGACATGAGTTATCTCTTCGAGAGCGCCGGAGCGCAGAAGTCGGTCACAGAGGCCGGGCAGTGGTATGCCACCGCGCCGAAAGAGGAGCTTGACGCCATGATGGCCATCGACCCGACGCTCCGCCGCGACTGGGACGATCGCTATGGCGACCGCATGGTCAAGATCGTGATCATCGGCCGCCACCTCGACCGCGCCGCCATCGAGGCCTCCCTCGACTCCTGTCTCGCCGCGGAATAATACCTCGGAATAATAATTGTGCGGACGCGATGCATCGCGTCCGCACAATGGGATGGTATTGAATAATCTAACCCCATTCGGATGCGGACGCGATGTATCGCGTCCCTACAATTGCTTGTTTTGGAGTTTTATGTGTGCGGTCAGTAGACTCCCTGGGCCATCATGGCCTTGGCCACTTTGAGGAAGCCGGCGGTGTTGGCACCCTTGACGTAGTTCACGAAGCCGTCGGGCTGGCGGCCGTGCTCGACGCACTGGGCGTGGATGTCGGCCATAATGGCGCGGAGGCGGTCGTCGACTTCTTCGGCTGTCCAGGAGAGTTTCTGGCTGTTCTGCGCCATCTCCAGGCCGCTGACGGAGACGCCGCCGGCGTTGGCCGCCTTGCCCGGGGCGTAGAGGATGCGGGCCGCGAGGAATTCGCGGACTGCCTCGGGGGTGGAGGGCATGTTGGCACCCTCGCTCACCGCGACGCACCCCTGGGCGAGCAGTGCGCGGGCGTCGTCGCCGTCGATCTCGTTCTGCGTTGCCGAGGGCATAGCGATGTCGCAGGCGGCGTGCTTCCAGGGACGCTCGCCGGGGAGGTATTCAAGCCCTTCCTCTGCGGCGAACTCGCTGACGCGGCCGCGCATGGCGATTTTCAGCTCGAAAAGACGCTCCCACTGCCCGCGGGTCATCCCCTCCGGCAGCAGCACCGTGCCGTCGGAATCGCTCATCGACACCACTTTCGCCCCCAGAGAGATGAGCTTGTCGGCGGTGTAGAGGGCCACGTTGCCCGAGCCGCTGACCGCCACGCGCTTCCCTTCGAGCGCGATGCCGCGGGTAGCGAGCATGTTCAGCAGGAAGTAGACGTTGCCGTAGCCGGTGGCTTCGGGGCGCATCAGCGAGCCGCCGAACGACAGCCCCTTGCCCGTGAAGGTGCCGGTGAACTCGCGGGCCATCTTCTTGTACCATCCGAACATGAAACCTACCTCGCGGGCTCCCACGCCTATGTCGCCCGCGGGCACGTCGGCGTCGGCCCCGATGTTGCGCCACAGCTCGTTGACGAACGCCTGGCAGAAGCGCATCACCTCCATGTCGCTCTTCCCCTTGGGGGAGAAGTCGGAACCCCCTTTCGCGCCACCCATCGCCAGGGTGGTCAGCGAGTTCTTGAACGTCTGCTCGAAAGCGAGGAATTTCAGGATCGACAGGTTTACGGACGAGTGGAAGCGGATGCCACCCTTATATGGGCCGATCGCATTGTTGTGCTGCACGCGCCAGCCCGTGTTGTTGCGCACGCGTCCCTGGTCGTCGGTCCAGCTTACGCGGAACGAGATCACGCGGTCGGGCATGCACAGGCGCTCCATCAGGTTGTAGCGCTCGAATGCCGGGTATTCGTTGTAGACATCCTCTATCGACGTCACCACCTCCTCGACGGCTTGCAGGTATTCCGGCTCGTTGGGGAAACGCCGGCGGAGCGACTCCATCAGTTCTGTTGCTTTCATTGCCTTAGAAATTGTTATCGGATTTTGAAGAAACGCTTTATGCGTGGCACAATGGGCGCTTGATTTTCTTTTCGCCGACAAAATTACACAAAATTCATAATTTGGCAAACATTGTGCCAAAATTTTACTCCAAATCAGCGTGGACGTGATTTTGATGGCGCGTTGCGGAAAATTTTGTAACTTGCGTGCCGAACCGCCCGAAGAGAAGAGCGGTTATCAATGTAAATCCAGTGATATTCGTATGGTACAAATATTTTTAAGGCGCTTGCTGGCGGCGGCGGTCGCCGCGGTGGCGGCGGTTGTCAGTATGTTCGCGGCACCGGGGTGGAGGCCCGACATACTGGGCGGGGGCTACGAGGCGCGGACCGTCGACCAGGGGCGCGACTATTCCGGGCCGGTGGTGTCGACTATCATCCGCAGGCTCGCGCCCGACAGCGTGGCGACGGGGCGCGGGGTGCTGTACGTCCACGGCTTCAACGACTATTTCTTCAACGCGAGGATGGGGGAGGAGTTCGCCGCCCGCGGCTACGACTTCTATGCCGTTGACCTGCGCAAGTACGGGCGCTCGATCCGACCGGGGCAGCGCCTGTTCGAGGCCAGGAGCCTCAGGGAGTATTTCCCCGACATCGATTCGGCGCTTGTGGAGATGCGCCGCGGCGGGGTGCGCGAGACGGTGCTTATGGGCCACTCCACCGGCGGCCTCATATGCGCCTACTATATGGCCTCGACGGGCAACACGCAGGTCGACGCGCTGGTGCTCAACTCGCCGTTCCTCGACTGGAACCTGGGGTGGAAGGAGCGCTTGGTGCCGCTGATAGCCTGGTGGGGCGGCCTGTTCCCGGACACTCCGATCAGCCAGGGGGAGTCGACGGCCTACGCCGAGAGTCTGCTGAAAGGGGAGCACGGCTACTGGACTTATGACACTGACTGGAAGCTGCCGCGGTCGCCCGACGTTACCGCCGGGTGGGTGCGCGCCATCAGCGAGGCGCAGCACGCCCTCCGCGGCGGCAAGGCTGGCATCGGCGTCCCCATTCTGCTGATGTACAGCGCCCGCAGCGTTGACACCCCGGAATGGGCTCCCGAGCACAACGCCGCCGACGGAGTGCTCGACGTGGCCGACATCCGCCGCTACGGCCTTATGCTGGGTCGCGACATCACCTGCATGAAGGTTGTCGGCGGCCTCCACGACCTGCTGCTGAGCAACCCCCGCCTCCTGGCAGTCCTCTACCCCCGCCTCTTCTCCTGGTTCGCGGCCGCGCTTCCCCCGGTGCCACCCTGCCGCTGACTTGTGGAGGTCAAAACGTCAGAGGGAATGGGACGACGTTGCCGGTAGAACTCTCAAATCTTTGCACGCCCCCGTATATCACTGAAAGCCGTTCCGCGGGAGTGGACGAGAGGGATGCCCATTTGACGAGTCCTTTGAAGAAATCCTGCGAGAAAGTCGCTCCGGATTTTATCTCGTATGCCCACTGCTCTGTTCCTTTGGTTTGGATGAGGTCTACCTCGTTGCCGGAACTGTCGCGCCAGAATGTGAGGTCGGGCGTTATTCCCCGGTTGAATCCGTCCTTTACGAACTGGTTGACGACAAGGTTCTCGAACAGGGAGCCGCGCAGGTAATGAGTGGCGACTTGGCCGGCATCCGTTATGCCTAACAGATTGCATACAAGTCCGGTATCGTAGAAATACAGCTTGGGCGACTTGATGATGCGTTTGTTGTGGTTGTTGAAGTTCGGCTCGAGCCGGTGGCAGATATAGCTGGCTTCGAGAATCGACAGCCAAGCCTCCACGGTCGGCATCGTGCAGCCACATTCCGTGGCAAGCGAGGTTTTGTTTAGAATTTGTCCGACTCTCCCCGCGCACAATCGCAGGAAACGCACGAAGCGGTTCAAGTCGGAAATATTGGAAATAAGTCGCAGGTCGCGTTCGACATAAGTTTGGATATACGACGGATAATAGTCTGTCGGATGGATTTTCTTGTCATATACGCGTGGATAGAACCCTGTGAAAATCTGTTCGTCTATGGTGTTTGGAAGCTCGCCGCTGTCGTGGAGTTCTTTCCTTGAAAAAGGGAGCAGTTTCAGAATCGCCGTCCTCCCCGCGAGCGACTGGTCAATCCCTTCCATAAGCAGAAAATTCCGCGAGCCGGCAAGCAGGTACATCCCCTCCTTGTTGGCCGCGTCGACATGGGTCTGCAAGTAGGAGAATAGAGCTGGGACGCGCTCGGCTTCGTCAATGATTGTTTGGTCGGGATAGGTGGCCAGGAATCCTCTCGGGTCGCTTGTGGCGAACTCCCTCATATCGGGATCTTCAAGGGAAACGTACTTATAATCAGGAAACTCGGCTCGCAATAGAGTTGATTTGCCCGACTGCCTCGGCCCGGTTACGGTTACGATGGGATATTGTTTGCTTAGAGATGCTATTTTTGAGCTTATCTGTCTGTGTATCATATTGGAATACGTTTGTCTCGCTTGATGGTTTTGCAAAACGAAAATCGGGTTTTCGTTTTGCAAAAATACAAACTTGTCGGTTAATACGCAAATAGATGTGCCGAATTCGGACTCTCAACCAGATTCATGTGTTTCCGTTCTGTGCGGAGAACTGGGGAGAGGTGTCGGTTGTTTTTATGGAAACGGCTTGTCGCTGTTTTAAGGACACAACTAAAAACTAAGGATATGATGAAGACACTACGCATGGCGGCGGTTGTCGCCGCCGCCGGGGCGCTCGCGCTGACGGGGTGCGTCAGCAAGAAGAAATACGCGCTCCTCGAAAACCAGTACAACGACACCCGCACCGAGCTGGCCGAGAGCAAGGCATACAACAAGAGTCTCGACGCGATGCTCGCCGAGGCCAAGGCCAACAACCAGCAGCTCAAAGACAATCTCGCGGCGCTGCAAGGAACGCTGTCGCAGAGCATACAGCAGAACACGCAGGGCAACGTGAACATCGCGAAGCTGGTCGACGAAATCAACGCCTCCAACAAGTACATAAAGGAGCTGGTGGCCGCCAAGACGAAGTCGGACTCGCTCAACATGGTGCTCACCAACAACCTTACGCGGTCGCTGTCGCGCGACGAGCTGCGCGACGTCGACGTGAAGGTGCTCAAAGGGGTGGTCTACATTTCCCTGGCGGACAACATGCTCTTCAAAACCGGCTCATACGCCATATCCGACCGGGCGATGGAGACCCTGGGCAAGATTGCCAAGATTATCAAGGACTACAAGGACTATGACGTGATGGTCGAGGGCAACACCGACAACGTGCCCATCTCACGGACCAACATCCGCAACAACTGGGACCTCTCGGCGCTCCGCGCCTCGTCGGTGGTGCAGACCTTGCAGGAGAAGTTCGGCGTCGATCCCTCGCGTCTCTCGGCCGCTGGCCGCGGCGAGTACCGCCCGATCGCCGACAACTCCACCGAGTCGGGCCGCCAGCGCAACCGCCGCACCGAAATCATCATCACACCCAACCTCGACCAGTTCATGGATCTCGTCGGCCAGGCCCCCAAGGCCGACTGACCCCAGCCATTCGGCTGAATTGTCAGACCCGTCAGACTTGTCCGAAAGGACTGACGGGTCTGATGTTTGTTCGCACCTGAGAAAAAGAAAAGGCGTGCCTGGGAATCAGTTGTTCCTGTTGATCAGGTTGACCACGACCTTGACCATCGTGTCTTTTTCCTCCGTACGGCTTTCGGCGATCATCAGGGTGAGGGCCACAAGGGTGTTGTCGGCTATGTGTAGTCCGCTACCACATTAAGAAGGGAACGGCTATCCTCCGTAAGCTTCTCCTGGTTCTGTATTGTGCGGCCGAGCACCTTCACCAACTGGCTCAGTTCGTCGTACTTCTGTGCCGCGACCCGTTCGTTGACGGCGTATCCGTTGAGAAGGTACTGCTTCAACACCTTGTTCGCCCAGATACGGAAGGCGGTGGCGTTTTTCGTGTTGACACGGTAGCCCACGGAGAGAATAGCGTCGAGATTGTAGTGATCGACGATTTCTACTGATGACCCGCGGAAGCCTCTGTGCACGACTGTTTCCATTTTGGAAATAGTCACGTCACGTTCCAATTCACCTGATGCGAAAATGTTCTTCAGGTGCTTGGATATTGCCGGGACTTTCGTGCCGAACAAGTCCGCTATTTGCCGCTGGGTCAACCATATTGTTTCCCCGCAGACGGTGACATCCAACTGGGTTTCCCCGTTGGGCGCTTGGTATATAACCAGTTGTGTCTCGTTGTTGGATTCCATTTTCGGCGGTATGTTTTCTATGGTGTTATGCCGCAGGTTAGATTATTATCTTGAAAGTCTGATTGTTATGTTGGATTATGTATATGCCGTCCGGCAGTTCGAACTCAGTGGCGGGGAGGATAGGAGTCACCGTTTGGAAAAGCGCTCCCTCCGGAGTGTACACTTTGACAGGCTGTCCTGCGGTTGAGTTTTTGATTGTGACGGTGTTATGCGACACGGTTATTTTGATCGGATTCTCTTGGCCTGGTTTTGGAGAAACGTTGGAAGCGCGCTTCTCAAATACAATATTGAGACATCCGCCTGATTCGATATATGGTATGGTTATCAGATTGTTTTCCAGATATTCGGTAATGATTTCTCCGTTGAACGACAGGCTATGTATCGTCCAGTCGTTTTCCGGCGTGATTTGGATCGCGCAGTCCTCGCCCTTTATGGTGTTTATAATAAAAGAACTTTCGCGGCATCCCTGTATCTTGATTGGGACAACCGGGGTTTTCACTTCAACTTCAATAGTGGCGCGGATATCGTTGTCGGATTTGGCTGTGATCGTCGTTTTTCCGGCATTGACTCCTTTGACCGCTACTTTTCCGGTGAGGTCGGTGTAGACTTCCGCTATTGCCGTGTTGCCGCTTTCCCACCACACGAATCTTGAAGAGGCGTTTTCGGGAAGGACATATGCCGAGGCTTCCGCAACGTCGTCTTTATACATGGTGATTTTATCTGTGCTGGTCACAACCTCGGTTACCGGGATCACGACCCACACACTGCAAGAGGCAGAGGCGCCGTTGGCGGCGGTCGCTGTGATTTCGGCATAGCCGGTGGAGATGCCGGTCACGAGCCCGTTGTCGACAGTCGCCACGCGTTCGTCGGAAGATGACCATGAGATTCTGCCTGTTGAGCTTACTACGTTGATCATGCTTGTACCGTTGAGGGGGATGTGTAGCGAGGAAGCGCTTAAAACAATGTCATCCTGGCTATTGTTAAGAGCTATTATGTTGGAAAAATAATTCCAATGAATGTTTGAACGGTACTTGTCCACCGACGATGGCGGCACGAGCAGGTTAAGGGAGCTGTTTGTGTAATTGAAACATTCTTCTCCGCAATAAGGAGGCTCAGAGGCATAGCATTTTATTTCTTCAATTTCTCCGCATTGATAAAACGCCAATTCTCCGATTCTTTCAATCCCGGATCCGAGTGTGACGGTCTTTAAGTCAAGACAGGCCCAAAATGCCCCGGCCCCAATGTCTGTGAGGGAGTTCGGCATTACCAGCGAGGTTAGTGCCGAGGCTTTGAACGCGTCCATTCCGATTCGTCGGAGATTGTTCCCAAAACGTGCGTTCTTTAAATATTTGTTTTCATAGAATGCGAAATCACCGATATCCTCCAACGTGTGCGGAAGGAGTACGTTTATCGCCTTCAACCCTTTACAGCCCTCCCAGCCTATGCTTGTGACCGAATATGTCTGGCCGCTGTGAGTGACGTGGCTCGGAATCTCGAATGTCTCATACTCTTCCGTCGCGGATACTGCCACGACGCACACGGTGGTCGGGTCGGCGTCACTGACCGCATAGCGTAACCCACTGATTTCAAAGTCAAAATCGATGTCGGCCTTGGCAATGGAGAATGTGAGCGCGACCATCGCAAGGCATAGGATTGGTTTGAGAGATTTCATAGGGGCTTGTTTTAAAGATGTGTCGAGATGCTTGATTATCCGGATTGAAGGCGCTTTGGGAGCCAGTGGCCGCGGTGTCAGAAGAGGCGTTCCTGGCCGAGGATCTGGTCGCGGAGCTCGTCGTCGGAGACTTCGGTGAAGCCGGTGGCGGAGGGGTCGGAATCCGGGGAGTTGGGAGAGTCGGGGGTGTCGGTAGCGTCGGCGGGGGCGTCCTCCGGCTCGTCGGGTAGGGGGAGTTCGCGGGGTTCCAGCTCCTCGACGGAGGCGAGGGTGCAGGTGGTTAGGCGCTTGCCCTTGGCCTTGAACGACTTGACGGCCACGAAGTCGGCGGCATCGACATCGAGCGGTTCGCGGAAGGAGTCGCTGCCGCCGAATATGAGGCGGAAGCGCGCCCCGGCCTTGTCGGAGAGCGCCAGGAGCCTCGAGGCGGGGTTCTCTCCCAGGAACCGCTGCCGTTTCGCGGAGGGCTCGAGGGTGAAGCGTTTGAGATAGGGATATTTCTGGTCGGCGTCGTAGAGGACCGCGGTCCAGGTCTTTTCGGGCTGGAACTTCTCGATTAGGCTCAGGGAGATGTTCTCGTAGTGGTTGGCGGCGTCGAAGTTGGTCATGTAGTATTCGCCGTCGGTGGTCATGACGAGCACCTGGTCGTTGCCTGAGAACTCGCCCAGGAAGTCGCCGCGGCCGTCGTAGTTGAGGCGCATGACGTCGCGGTCGAACCAAACCTGGCGCCCCCCGAGGGTCGACACCCCTTTTTCTTTGAGCGAGAATCGGTGTACCTCGTTGCGCGTCACGATGTTGCCCTGGCTCTGGCGCCCCTTGATGAGCTGTTCGGAGAAATCGACGTCGAATTGCAGGGTTTTCAGGCGGGGTTTGGGCTTGAGGCTTACGCGCACCACCTCGGCCTCGCCGTTGGGGTTGGCCGAGAACCATACGATGCGCGAGCCGGGCTTCTCCTGCGTCAGGTTATACTCCTTGTCGCGGGTCACGCCGGTGACGGCGAAGCGCTTCATGAAGAAGGTGCCTCCCCGGCCGTCCTGGTAGATGACATTGTAGATGGTGCGCTTGTCGTTGCGGGTGAAGAGGCCGACGTGGCGCACGTTCTTGTCGATGAACAGTTTCTCGGCCACGCGCACCACCTTGTAGCGCCCGTCGTTGTAGAAGATGATCACGTCGTCGAGCAGCGAGCAGTTGAAGAGGTACTCGTCCTTTTTCAGCGAGGTGCCTATGAAGCCCTCCTCGCGGTTGATGTAGAGTTTCTCGTTGGCTTCGGCCACGCGTGACGCCTCGATGTTGTCGAAGCCGCGGATCACGGTGCGGCGGGGGTATTTCTCGCCGTAGCGCTCTTTGAGGCGCAGGAACCAGTCGACGGTGTAGTCGGTGATGTGGGCCAGGTGGTTGCTGATTTCGGCTATCCGCTCGTTGTAGAGGGCTATCTGGCGGTCGGCGTCGCGCGAGGAGAATTTCAGGATGCGCTTCATGCGTATCTCCATCAGGCGCTGTATGTCGTCGTCGGTTATGTCGCGGACGAGTCTGGGCAGGAACGGCTCCAGGCGCTTGCGGACGTGGGCGCTGACGGCCTCCATCGTCTCCCCCTGCTCGAACTCGCGGTCCTTGTAGATCCGCTCCTCGATGAATATCCGTTCGAGCGAGGCCGAGTGGAGCATCTCGCGCACCTCGCCGAGCTGGATTTCCAGCTCGCGGCGCAGCAGTTCGCGGGTGCGGAAGGCCGAGTGGCGCAGCAGTTCGCCCACTGTCAGGAACTCCGGCTTGCTGTCGCGGATCACGCAGCAGTTGGGCGACACGGCCACCTCGCAGTCGGTGAAGGCATAGAGGGCGTCTATGGCCTTGTCGGAGGAGGTGCCGGGGAGGAGGTGGACCAGGATCATGGCCGTCTGTGCGGTGTTGTCGTCGACCTTGCGTATCTTGATCTTTCCCTTCTCGAAGGCCTTCAGGATAGAGGCGATCACGGCCGATGTGGTCTTGCCGTAGGGTATCTCGGTGATGGCGAGGGTCTTGTTGTCGATTTTCTCGATCTTGGCGCGCACCTTCACGGCCCCGCCGCGCTCGCCGTCGTTGTAGCGGCTCACGTCGATGTAGCCTCCGGTGGGGAAGTCGGGATACAGGGCGAACTCCTCGCCGCGGAGGGCGGCCACCGAGGCGTCGAGCAGCTCGTTGAAGTTGTGGGGGAGGATTTTCGACGACAGGCCGACGGCGATACCCTCGACCCCCTGGAACAGCAGCAGCGGGAACTTCACCGGGAGCGTCACCGGCTCCTTCTTGCGGCCGTCGTAGGATGGCACCCAGTCGGTGATCTTGGGGTTGTAGAGTGTCTCGAGGGCGAACTGCGACAGGCGCGCCTCGATGTATCGGCCCGCGGCCGCGTCGTCGCCCGTCAGGATGTTGCCCCAGTTGCCCTGGGTGTCGACCAGCAGTTCCTTCTGCCCCAGCTGCACCAGCGCGTCCTTGATGGACGCGTCGCCGTGGGGATGGTACTGCATCGTGTTCCCCACGATGTTGGCCACCTTGTTGAAGCGCCCGTCGTCGAGGGCCTTCATCGAGTGGAGTATGCGGCGCTGCACGGGCTTGAGGCCGTCCTCGATGTGGGGGACGGCGCGTTCGAGTATGACGTAGCTCGCGTAGTCGAGGAACCAGCTGCGGTACATGCCCCCCAGGCGCAGGCGCGCCGTCTCGCTGCCGGGGGCGGCGGGTAGTTCCTCCGCCTCCTCCTCCACGGCTTCGGCCATCTCTTCGGTCTCGGGGGATATGGGTGCCGCGCCTCCGCGCGGAGCGGTCTCCGCCGCGCGGGCGTTGTCGTTTTCGTTGTCGGGAAAGGTTTTGGGGTCGTCAGTCATCCTGGTATTCTATAATACGCGAATTTACGAAAAAAATCCGAAAAAGCCCTCCACACCGGTTCCGGACTTCTCCGTTCTCCCGGATATGCGTTTGCGGGTTATACGCGGCACGCCGCGTCCGTACAGGCGGGTCGGAAACGCCTGGGGGTAGGGACGCGGCGTGCCGCGTATGACGCGCCTTTTCGCCCGTGGAATAGCCCCGTTAAGCCCTATTAAGGAAATTTTTCCTTAATTATCGCGGCCAATCTGTTTTTTCACGAAAAAATTCGTACCTTTGCATCCGGTTAACAAGGCCGACGCGCCGCGGAAACCATCCCGGCGCGCCTACCCGGCCACCGACAAAGGAAATTTTTAATTCACTCAATATCTTCTATCAAAATGAGCAAGATCGATTTGACACAGTACGGTATCACCGGCACTCCCAAGGTCTTCCACAACCCTTCGTGGGACGAACTCTTCATCGACGAGACCAAGCCCGGCCTCGAAGGCTACGAGAAGGGTCAGGACACCGAGCTGGGTGCTGTGAACGTGATGACCGGCATCTACACCGGCCGTTCGCCCAAGGATAAGTTCTTCGTGATGGACGACGTCTCCAAGAACACTATCTGGTGGACTTCCGACGAATACAAGAACGACAACAAGCCCATCACTCCCGCCACCTGGGACGCTCTGAAAAAAATCGCCGACAAGGAGCTGAGCGACAAGCCCCTCTACGTTGTCGACGCTTTCTGCGGCACCAACAAGGACACCCGTCTGGCCGTGCGCTTCATCATGGAGGTTGCATGGCAGGCCCACTTCGTGACCAACATGTTCGTGCGCCCCACCAAGGAGGAGCTCGACAACTTCACCCCCGACTTCGTGGTGCTCAACGCCTCCAAGGCGAAGGTTGAGAACTGGAAGGAGCTCGGCATCAACTCCGAGACCTGCGTGGCCTTCAATCTCACCCAGCGCATGCAGGTGATCATCAACACCTGGTACGGCGGCGAGATGAAGAAGGGTATGTTCTCCATCATGAACTACTACCTCCCCCTCAAAGGCATGGCCTCCATGCACTGCTCGGCCAACACCGACATGAACGGCGAGAACACCGCCA
>CAJTRT010000032.1 GCA_910579105.1 uncultured Muribaculaceae bacterium
GACTCGAACCTCCGACCTTTGGGTTATGAGCCCAACGAGCTACCACTGCTCCATCTCGCGGTATTTCAGCGTCATCCGGAGCTCTCTCCGTTTGACGAGTGCAAAGGTAGCGACTTTTCGCACAACTGCAAATTTTAAAGAGTTAAAAAAGATTAAGGAGTCATTTCTCAAACCGGCTCAAAACGGAACGCCTCTTAATCCGGGCCAACGAACTGATTAATCAGGACCAACGAACCGGCCTCGGAACCAACCTGCTGCTCGGACAAATCACAAACATACGCTTTCATAATTACTAAATAATGAGTATATTCGCATTTTCAACCCAATATAAACGCATCCAGACACAAGCCTTATGAAAAAACAATACTTCATCCGCGACTGGAAATGTTTTATCAGAGCAATTTCCTTAACCTGTGCGTTATTGGCATATGTGCGTCCCTGCAACTTGCCTTGTTTTACAACAACCCGATATTGCCATTGGCTTGTGTGGGCATTTTCGGCGTGGCTTTCGCAACCTATTCGCTTTGGTTCTGGTTCTCAAAGCCAGCCATGATAGCCACCGACAAATTCCTGTCGGATATCTCCGGCCTTTACCTTCTATATTGCCTTATAACCAGTGTGCTCGACAGCCCCGCGCCTTGGTCGTTCTACATATCCGTTACCGCGCCTATCGCGATTCTTCTGATTTTCCTGCTGCGGCTTGACAGAAGGCAGAGATCCGCCGAATAAACGACAAAAAGGCGCTGTGTCAAACAACAAGACACAGCGCCTTCTTTAAAATCGTCAGGGGAAATCGTTATTCCAGTTCTAGCGAAGCGAGGATGAAAGGCCCCACACCCTTGGCGTCGTTGTCGCGGACAGGCTCCGATATGTAGTATTCGAAAGAGCCATCGCGACGCTCGGACGAGCCTCCGCCGAGCCCGGCAACAGCGCAGCATTTCGTCAGAGACACAGTCCCGTCGGGATTGGCGACCACGAAGTTGTCGAGAATACCCTTGTAGGCTTTCAAGCCGGCGTCGCGGTAGTAAGGCTCGAGCAGGCCGAGACGGGTCGCGCGCAGGAGGTTGTAGCAGAACATTGCCGACGCAGTGGCCTCGAGATAGTTCCCCTCGCGGTCAGGCGCGTCAAGCACCTGGTACCAGAGGCCGGTAGGCACATCCTGGTATTTTATCAGCCCGTCAGCAACGCTGTGAAGCAGTTTCACCAGTTCGGGACGCTTCTTGTGGTTTTCAGGCATCTGTTCGAGCACATCGACCAGCGCCCAGAGGAACCAGCCTTCGGCGCGTCCCCACGCATGGGCCGACTGCCCGGTCTTCCTGTCCGCCCAGAACATTTTCTTCGACTCGTCCCACGCATGGCGGTAAAGTCCCGTGGCGGGGTCATATGTATGCTTTGCGACAGTCAGGAACTGCTTAGCGATATCGTCATAGGCTTTCCGTTGTTCCTTTCCTGAAAGATATTCATTGGCATACTGGGTGTAGAACGGGGTGCCCATGAAGAGACCGTCGAGCCACATCTGCCGCGGATAAATCCTCTTGTGCCAGAAGCCGCCGTCCTTTGTGCGGGGCTGGTCTTTGAACTGCTCGAAGAGACGGTCGGCGGCCTTCTTGTAGCGGCCTTCGCCGGTCTGTCCGTAGGCTTCAAGCAGGAGCGTGCCGTTCTTTATGTCGTCGAGCTTGAAATCTTCCGGCTTGAACCTGCGTATCGTCCCGTCGTCCATCACACATGAGTCCATATAGGAAAGAGCGTACGCGTTTATTGAATCAACGCCGTAGCGTTTGGCCACATCGAAAAAAGCGTCAAGCTCAGTGCCGACAGAATATGACCAGTTGAGGCGCCTTGAATGGTCAACCTGCCAGCTCAACGGGTTGCGGCGCATCTCTGAAACGGCCATTCTCTGTGACATCGGGAGGCTCTCGATTGTCGGCTTGCCGTTAATCAGCAGGTTTTCAAGCCGTATGTCGGCTGTTTTGCCGTTGATGGAGTTGGCGCCGGTCGTAACCCCGTCGAAACGGCAGTTCTTGACCTCAATGTTGTAGACATTACAAATGTCTTCAAACGCGTCGATCTTTACGCCGTACTTGCTCTTCTTGCAATTGACATTTTCGAGGAACACGTTGCGGACCGTCGGGGCGAAGTCGCGGCGGCACGCCTCCTTTGACTCGTACACGAGGTTGATTTTCAACACAGCCTCGCGGCACTGCCCCACTTCTACGTTGCGGACGAAGACGTTCTCGATTATGCCTCCGCGGCAAGAGTTGGTCTTGATTCGTATCACGCGGTCGAGGTCGGGAGAATCCATAACGCAATTCTCCACGAAAAGGTTTCGATAGCCACCCGAGATTTCGCTGCCTATCACCACACCGCCGTGGCCGTTCTTCATCCGGCAGTTACGCACGATTATGTTCTGCGAGGGGATGTTCCATGTGCGCCCGTCGCGGTTACGCCCGCTCTTGATGGCGATGCAGTCGTCGCCGGTGTCGAAGTAACAGTTCTCTATAAGTACGTTGTTGCACGACTCCGGATCACACCCGTCTCCGTTGGGGCCGTTGTTCTGTATATGCACGCCTCTGACGGTCAGATTGTCGCAAAGCAGCGGATGAATAACCCAGAAGGGGGATCGCAGAAGCGTGACATCCTCGATCAGGACGTTCTTACATTTAACGGGATTCACAAGCTGCGGACGCATGCCGTAGCCGTCGCCCATCCGGCGCTGGTCCGCCGGGACGCCGGCCTCGTTCCATTCCATCAGCTTAGGGCGCCCTATGCGCTGCGACACAATGCCTTCTTCCCAGCCGAACTTCTTGGCGCCGCACATTCGCCACCAGTTCTCGTTCCTGGCGCCACCGTCGATGGTGCCTTTGCCGGAGATGGCTATGTTTTCCTGCCCGTAGGCATAAATCATCGGCTGATAGTTCCAGCAATCCATACCCTCCCAGCGCGTCAGCACGAGCGGGTATTCTTTCAGATCATCAGTAAACAGAAGCGTGGCGCCTTCGGCCAGATGGAGGTCTACATTGCTTTTAAGCGTTATAGGACCGGTGAGCCAGGTTCCCTCGGGAATCACCACGCGGCCGCCCCCTTCCGATGAGCAGCGGTCTATCACGCTGTTTATTAGGTCTGTGTAAAGATAGCCCTCTTTCTTTGAAGGTTTGCCGAAGTCAAACAGCTTGTACTCTTTGTCTCGGAATACCGGCGCTTTCACAGCCGCCTCGATCTGGGGGTAGATAGTTGTCCAGGCCGTCGCCGGATCCTGCGCGGCGGCAGTGAGAGCCCATAGGAGGGCTGACGCCGCGATTAAAAGTTTACGCATAGGTAAGTTCAGGTGTCAGATTAGGTTGGTTGAGTAAATGTACCCGCGAAGATACGAAAAGTATGGTTAAAAAACAGCCACCCGTCCCACTGGCGCGAATGAAAAGTTTGCTATTGCCGATAATAATGCCTAATTTTGCATCATAACACGACATTGAAACCCTGACCATCATCTGATCCATGACTTATCCTGCTTATTTTGTCGCCTTCGACCTGGGCGCGACAAGCGGCCGCACGATATTGGCGGCCTTACATTCCGACGGGAAACTGACAACCGAGGAAATAAACCGATTCCCCAACGCCATAATAAATGTCAACGGAGCGTCTCACTGGAACATATACTCTCTTTTCGAACATATAAAGGACGGACTGCGGAAAGTCGCGCGACGAGGCATCAAGCCTGTTTCTGTCGCCGTGGACACCTGGGGTGTGGACATCGCCTGCTTAGCTGACGACGGCACACTCATAGGGCTCCCGGTAGCCTACCGCGACAAGCGTTTCTGCGACAAGAACACAGAATCATTCTTCGCCGACGCGATGAGCGCGGACAAGCTGTACTCTGTCACCGGCATCCAGGTAATCAACTTCAACACCGTATTCCAGCTGCATGCCCTTAGAGGCACCTCGGCACTCAGAGCCGCCTCACGCATAGGCTTCGTGCCCGACATCATCTCATACCTCCTGACAGGCAAACTCGTCACGGAGTACACCATCGCTTCCACCGGCGCTATCGTAAACGCCGCCACGCGCCAGCTCGCGCCCGAAATCATAGAAGCCGCGGGCGCCGATCCCGCCAAATTCGGTCCGATGGTCATGCCCGGCACAGAAATAGGCACACTTCGCCCCGAAGTCTGCGATGCCACGGGCATAGACCCGGTGCCGGTAGTCGCGGTCGGAGGTCACGACACGGCATCGGCTGTCGCCGCCATCCCCGCGCAAGGCAAAGAATGGGCATACCTGAGCAGCGGCACCTGGTCGCTGATGGGAATAGAAAGCGCCGAACCTGTAATAACCCGGGAATCCGCAGAATACAATATCACTAACGAGGGGGGCATAGAGGGTACCATCCGAGTGCTGAAAAACATCACCGGCATGTGGATCCTCGAAGAGTGCCTGAAAAGCTGGAAACGGCAGGGCACGGAATACACCTATCCCGAACTCGTCGCCATGGCGGCTGCATCGGAGCCGTTCAAGTGCTTCATAGACCCCGACAATCCCAGGTTCACCGCGCCGTCCGACATGCCCGCGGCGATTCTCGACTTCTGCGCCGCCACGGGGCAGCCTGCGCCCGAAAGCCACGCCGAGATGGTACGCTGCATATTCGAGAGCCTGGCACTGAAATACCGTGCGGTACTCGACATGTTCCGCAAAGTCGCCGAGAGCCCCATAAAGCAACTCCACGTTATCGGCGGAGGATCGCGCAACGCGCTCCTCAACCAGTTTACCGCTTCCGCCATCAACCTGCCGGTAGTAGCCGGCCCCGTTGAGTGCACCGCGTTGGGCAACATACTGGTGCAGGCACGCGCCGCCGGATACGTCGATTCGCTCGACGCTCTCCGCGCGATAGTTGCCAAAAACGTGGAAACCACACGCTACGAACCCGTCGACCCACAACTCTGGGAGGAGCCGGCACGCAGGTTCAGCGCCTTGAAACCCGAATAATCCTGAAACAAACATCCTAATACCTATTTTTCAACTATGACTAAGGAATCTATTGCCAAGGCTTACGAGATAGCCAAAGAACGCTACGCCGCGATCGGCGTTGATACCGACAAGGTGCTGAAACAGATGCAGGACTTCCACCTGAGCATGCATTGCTGGCAGGCCGACGACGTCGCCGGCTTCGAGAACCAGGGCGGCTCGCTGACGGGGGGCATCCAGGTCAACGGCAACTATCCCGGCAAAGCCCGGAACATCGACGAGCTGCGCGCCGACGTGCTCTATGCCATGAGCCTCATACCAGGCAAGCACCGCCTCAACCTCCACGAGATCTACGGCGACTTCGGCGACAAGTTCGTTGACCGCGACCAGTGCTCCGTGGAGCACTTCCAGAGCTGGATCGACTGGGGCCTGGCAAACGGCGTCAAGCTCGACTTCAACTCCACCTCCTTCTCGCACCCGAAGAGCGGCGACCTCAGCCTCTCGAACCCTGACAAGGGAATCCGCGACTTCTGGATCGAGCACAGCAAGCGCTGCCGCGCCATCTCCGACGCTATCGGCCAGGCACAACAGGACCCCTGCATAATGAACACCTGGGTGCATGACGGATCCAAGGACATCACCGTGAACCGCCTCATGTACCGCGAGCTCCTCAAAGACTCCCTTGACCAGATATTCGAGCACAAGTACGACTGGATGAAGGACTGCGTGGAATCGAAGGTGTTCGGCATCGGACTCGAGAGCTATACCGTGGGCTCCAACGATTTCTACACCGCCTACGCCGCCAAGAACGACATGATGATAACCCTGGATACCGGCCACTTCCACCCGACCGAGAGCGTGGCCGACAAGGTGTCGGCGATGCTCCTGTTCGTGCCCGAGCTGATGCTCCATGTCAGCCGTCCGATACGCTGGGACTCCGACCACGTCACAATCATGGACGACCCCACGATGGACCTGTTCAGCGAAATCGTGCGCGCCGGCGCTCTGAACCGCGTACACTACGGTCTCGACTACTTCGACGGCACTCTCAACCGCATCGGCGCATATGTGATCGGTTCGCGCGCGGCGCAGAAGTGCATGCTCCGCGCCCTGCTCGAGCCCACCGCCACACTGCGCGAATACGAGCTGGCCGACAAGAAGTTCCAGCGCCTGGCCCTGCTCGAAGAGTGCAAGAACCTCCCCTGGAACGCCGTTTACGACATGTTCTGCCAGATGAACGATGTTCCCGTAGGCGAATCCTTCATCGCCGAGGTCGAGAAGTACGAGCGCGACGTGACTTCCAAGCGCTAACCAGCCCTGATCTGACGAACCATAAAAAGCACTGATGGAAATTCTCATTGGTCTTCTTATCATAGCCGTCGGCGCGTTCTGCCAGTCCAGCTGCTACGTTCCCATCAACAAAATCAAAGATTGGAGCTGGGAGTCTTACTGGATTGTGCAGGGCGTGTTCGCCTGGCTGGTATTCCCGCTGCTCGGAGCGCTTCTCGCCGTTCCCGAAGGACATTCCCTCGGCGAGCTGTTCGCCGCGAGCGATCCGTTCAACGTGTGGATGACGATTCTTTTCGGCGCCCTGTGGGGCGTGGGGGGCCTGACGTTCGGACTCTCGATGCGCTATCTCGGCGTGGCCCTGGGGCAGTCTATCGCCCTGGGCACCTGCGCCGGTCTCGGCACCATCATGGGCCCCGTGCTGCTCAACATCTTCTTCCCCGAACTTGACGCGCTATCCTCGCTGACATTCTCCGTGATTCTCGGTGTGGTAGTGACCCTCGTCGGCATCGCGATCATCGGCATTGCCGGATCGATGAAGTCGGCGTCGCTGAGCGAGGAGGAGAAACGGGCCGCCGTAAAGGACTTCAACTTCCCGAAAGGACTCGCGATCGCCCTCCTCGCGGGATTCATGAGCGGATGCTTCAACGTGGGTCTGACGTTCGGAGCCGACATAAACTTCGGCTCCCTGACCCCCGACATGTACAAAACCCTCCCGGCCACGCTCCTGGTGACACTCGGCGGCTTCGCCACCAACGCCGTGTACTGTTTCTACCAGAACAGCCGGAACCACACCTGGGGCGACTATGGCAAGGGTGCCGTCTGGGGCAACAACCTGTTGTTCTGCGCCCTGGCGGGAGCGCTATGGTACAGCCAGTTCTTCGGGCTGAGCCTCGGCAAGGGATTCCTTACCTCGTCGGAAACGCTGATGACACTCTCGTTCTGCATCCTCATGGCTCTCAACGTCGTGTTCTCGAACGTATGGGGCATAATACTGCACGAATGGAAGGGGTGCTCGCGCAAGACGATAGGCGTGCTCATAGCAGGCATAGTCGTCCTCGTGATCTCCTGCTTCCTACCCCAACTTGTTTAATAACGAAACAATCAAATCTGAATAACATATGTCGATTCTTGACAACCGCCCCGGACTCGCCAAACAGGTTGGCGACGTGGCCGAGGTAGCAGGCTACCTCTGGCAGAAAGGGTGGGCCGAACGCAACGGCGGCAACATCACCGTGAATATCACCGAGCATGTCGACGATGCGATCAAGGCTATGCCCGCGATCGCGCCCAAGACACCGATAGGCCTCACACTGCCCAACCTGAAAGGTTGCTATTTCTATTGCAAGGGCACCAACCGCCGTATGCGCGACCTCGCCCGCTGGCCCATGCAGAACGGCTCCGTGATCCGCATCTGCGACGACTGCGCCCACTACGAGATCATAGCCGACGAACCCGTGAAACCCACCTCGGAGCTTCCCTCGCACCTGGCGGTCCACAACTACCTCATCGGCAAAGGCTCGACCTACAAGGCATCGGTCCACACCCACCCCATCGAACTGGTGGCGATGAGCCACAACCCCGAGTTCCTGAAAAAGGACGTGCTTTCCAACATCCTGTGGAGTATGATTCCAGAGACAAAGGCGTTCTGCCCACGCGGCCTCGGCATCGTGCCTTACATGCTTCCATCCTCCAACGAGCTGGCCGAAGCCACAATCAAAGCCATCGACGACGACTACGACGTTGTCATGTGGGAGAAGCACGGCGTTTTCTCCGTGGCCGACGACGTGCTTGAAGCCTTCGATATGATCGACGTCCTGACAAAGAGCGCCGACATCTATATGGACGCCCGCGCCATGGGCTTCATCCCCGACGGTATGTCGGAAACCCAGATGAAGGAGATGACCGCGGCCTTCAACCTGCCCAAATAACAATAGACACAGTTCCAAATAACGCAGACAGGCGCGCCTCCGATCGGAGGCGCGCCTGTCTGCGTTATTCATAGTTATCGGATGATGAACTTCGCGTGTTCGCAACCTCCGACATTAACCACATACACTCCCTTAGCGAGATGCCCCACGTTAAGCGAGATGCCGGATTCACCGGCATTGATGGTATCAGTCATTGCTTGCGAACCGTTGGCCGCGACGACCGCGACCGCGAGATTAGCGTCAGCAACCTTGCCAAGCGTGATTTCCACAGGCACGGAGCCATCAGTGACTGTGGGACGTACACTCAGCCCCATGACATTTTCCGCTACCTTCTGAACAGCCCCGGTCGCCTGGTTTAGCGAATAAATCCATGACTGCATTGAAGAAGCGTTTGGATCATAAACATCGAACAGAAGGTAGCTATCATCGTAACTGAGAAAGAGGAAATCCACTTCATCGTTATCAAGCACACAGTTGCCAAAATCAAACTCTCCTATTTTAGCACCATCCTCATTGATGATTTCAACTTTGCGGGAGTTCTCGGCAGCGACGAGGTATTCAAACTTGTCATCATCGTTGAACATGGATTGCGTGAATCTGAACATATATTCCGCATCACCCACTTTCGCCCTAATTCGCATCGGATGCCCTTTTAGCGCGAACTCGCGAACTTCTTGAAGAGCCGGATTGTAAATCCTGGCTTGCTCTCCATCAATGATAGAGAGCAAACTCGATACTTTTCCCCCTCCGTCAGCATAATTAAGTGGGCAGACATCCACAGAGCTCGCTCCGGCCTTGATTACCGGCTGCTGGGCCGCGACCGATGCGGCCGACACTCCGCAAACGGCCAAAACCGCGATTCGTAATAGTTTTTTCATTTGCTTGAAAAACGTTTTGCGCCGACAGCCGCCCCCTCTCGCCGACATTCCGTATTGATACAAGAAAAGCGTAGGACGGTGTTTCACTGGTTATCTGGTTCGAGGCATCGCCAAACGCCTTATACACGATAAACAGTCCGCTCCCACGCCTAATCGAATATCGATTGCCCCTTGTCGTGGAGCGGATATGCGACAAGCATGAGCGTCTTTTGACTGCTTTTTCCCGTGTATTCAAAGATTTGGCGATTTCCGAACCAAGGATAAAGCAAAAACGCTTTTCTATTATGTCAAGACCCGGCAGTTGCCGAATCTGCGGCAAAGATAAGGATTAATCCTCAACAAACCATTATCTTTGTATGAAATTAATGCGAAATAACAAATTATTTCTCCTAACGACCAGACTGGATGATTAGATCAATAAAACCCACCGATTACACCCGCTTGACCGAGATTTGGGAAAGCGCCGTAAGAGCCACCCATGAATTTCTCAAAGAGGAGGATTTTATTTACTATAAAGAACATCTTCCGACATACTTCCAATTCGTCAAACTCTTCGGGTACGAGCTGAATGGCGTGTTAGTGGGATTCGCGGGAGTGGCCGACCATAATATTGAGATGCTGTTTATCGATAATAATTGCCGTGGAAACGGAATCGGCCGCGAACTTGTTTCATTCGTTATCAACGATTGTGAAGCTACCACCGTTGACGTGAACGAGCAGAACGACCAGGCCGTCGGTTTTTACAAGCATATGGGCTTCGAGGTCAGTGACCGGTCCGAACTTGACGGCGACGGCAAGGCATATCCCATCCTGCATATGCGTCTTGGCAAACCTTTCATGAAATAATCCACCAAAACACAGGATGGGAAAAAGGGCGCCTGACCGTGCGACTATTGTACAGTTTGTAGGGACGCGATACATCGCGTCCGCATAATCTAATGGCGTAAATTGAATCCATTCTGATGCGGACGCGATGTATCGCGTCCCTACAATTTCGCCCTTATTCGGGCATATCGACAGACGAGAGCTGCGTCTCTCGTCACTTTATCTTATAGACCTCGGTGCCGGCGAGCAGCACGCAGCCGGTGCCGTAGTCGTCGAAGTCGGGCTTGGAGTCGTAAGCGACAGGCTGGCCGTCCTTAGGCTCTTTGCCGGTGCCCTGCACGAAACCGATATAGCCGTCGGGGTGAATCGCGTCGTTGACTATGGCGTTCCATGCCTTTGTCACAACGGGGAGATACTTTGCGCGGTCGAGGATGCCGTTGTTTATGCCCCAGGCCATACCGTAAACGAAGAGCGCGGTGCCTGTGACCTCCTTGCCGCCGAAGTGGTTAGGATCATGGAGCGACACGTTCCAGAACCCATCCTCGCGCTGGCATTTGACAAGAGCCTCGCACATCGCCTTTAAGTCCTTGATGTAAGCCTCGCGATGGGGATCGTCGGCAGGGCTCTCTTCCAGGACCTTCACAAGGGCAGCCACCACCCAGCCGTTGCCGCGGCTCCAATAGCAGTTCTTCCCGTTTGGTTCCTTATAGGGGGGCACGAAATCCTTGTCGCGCCACCAAAGGCCCTCTTTCTCGTTATACAGCCCTCCGGCCAGCGTGTCGCGCGACCAGTTGTACATATCCCAGGCTTTCTCGTAATAACGGCGGTCGCCCGTGTCATGGCCCATTTTCGCAAGGAGCGGCATGCCCATCTGTATAGCGTCGATCCAAGTCCAGTCGTCAACCTGCGGGGTGTTGATTAGCATATTCATGTTTGCCTTGGTCTTGGTCAGCATCTTGGGCTCGGGGGTCAGGCGGTAGAGGTCGACATAGGTCTGCCCGGCGCAGTAGTTGTCGGCGTTGCGGGTGGTGGTGTCGTCGCGGCGGAATCCCCAGTTATGCTTCTCCGCCCAGTCGTAAGCATAATCATAGTAGCGGTTGTCGGGATAGATCGAGTGGAGCGCCATCAGACCCTCGAAATATACGCCGCGGGTCCAGATATTCGCCTCGTATACCTTCTTGCGGGAGTAATACGGAATTGTCACTCCCGGATCGGGGTGCTTTTTCAGGTAATGGTCGTTGACCTTGATCAACGTTTTAAGAGTCTGTTCGCGGGGAGGAAGCTGTTCCGCCGCTCCCGCGGGGAGCAGACATGCGGATGCCAGCAGTGCGAGCAATGTTTTCTTCATGATAACGTATTGGTTGTTTATGGATTATTTTGAGAGATAGACCGGAGTCAGAGTAACCTTGGAGTTAAGCCCGGACGGTACCACGGGCCACTCCCCGAAATCGAACTTCCTGGCGTTGGTCACCGAGGCGATGTTGGCATCTTTAAACTTGCGCCATTCAACGCCGCGGCGCTCGTAATCGGCTATGCGGTTGGCCTGAAGGTTGGTAACGTCTATTTCAAGCGTATTCTCGCCGGGTTTCAGGAAAGAGCCTACGTTTATGCGGAATGGCACAGCCCAAACCGTCGGAGCTTCCTGCCCGTTGACTTTTACGCGGGCAGACTCGCGCACATCCCCCAGGTCAAGCACCCATTCATCGGCATCAGCCGGATTGTCAAGATTGAATCTGACGGTATATCGACCCGTAGCGGCGTTGACGCCCGCCCTCGAATCAGGAAGGGCGCACCACTGCGTCAGCGTGTCGGTCGAGAACACGCCCTCTATCGGCGGATCCGATTTGGGGAACGACAAGCTCCATCCGCGATCTATCTCGACAGGCTTACCCTTGCGCTCGACATATCGCCATGGTTCACCTTCAACGGCATTGGCAAACGTTTTAAGCATAACGGATTCTCCCGGAGCGAGCTGCAGGCGGACCTTCGGGCATCCATCGCACCCGCGCTCTATTTCCGCAATTCCCTTACGACCTGTCAGGGGATCGAAAAGCATCGCGCCAGCCGCATAGGTAGCGATTGGTTCAAATCCGTCCAAATCCTTGTCTGCGAGATTCGCTATGAAGTAATTGCGGCCTCCGGCCTCATTCAGGCGGCGCACCATACGAAGCCCCGAATCACGACGCATCGGCTCAGGTTTCACGCCCGTGTGCGACAATCCGCCGGCCATGTCGTCGGCTACTATCACGTTCCCGACAGAGCCGAGGCGGTCGAGCGCTCCGGCCAACTGCCCCCGACGCTCGTCAAGTCGAGAATGACCCGGAACATCCGAAGGGAATCCGCCGACGAAAATAATATTCGCACCCTGCCCCGCAAGTTCGGCAAGCCGGTCAACAATGGCGGGTTGCATCAGTTTCACATTCGGAACCACCAGTCCCCTGTAAAGAGTGCCCCCCTCGGAACGCAGACGCCCGTCCGGCTCCACCGCAAGGGATTCCACAAATCGGTCTGAAATATAGTCGCAGTCATAACCGGCCGCGAGAATCTCGTTGACAGCCCGCTTGACATCAGGCATGCGTCGGTCCATCTTGTGAATGTCAAACATCAGATACGGGTTGCCTGTCTGGCTGTACCACACATCCTCGATGGGAAAGTAAAGCAGGAAATCATTGTCGGGTTTTCCTGCCGACAGGAACGCCTGAACGCGTTCAAGATACTTCATCAACCCTCCGGCATCGTCCCATATCGAATTGGTCGGCGACATATTTATAGAGGCATAGAACAGCCATCCAGGAAACCCAACCCCTTTCGGCGAATATGGCGCGCCATGGAAATAGACGTGGTTGACCCCGGAACAGAGCATCTGGTCAAGCTCGGGCTTGCAACGGGCAAGCGAGGTGTGGAAATGTTCCGTCAGCCAGGTAAGCGTTTCCGAGGATGTCAACGGCTTTCCGGCAAGATGCGCGGCGGAGGATGCGAATTTCAAAACCGCAGGATCAGCATCGCTGGGGCGGGAATCGCCATTACGCACAAGACCAGGTATGTTGAAATCGGTCTGGCCGAACGACTCGCACTCGGGGATGTCAACATCCGCATATATGTCAATGATATTTGCGGGAGAACCGTGTGACTGGTTGCGGATGCGCGCGCCTTTGGCGTGCGCCCATTCTATCCATGGACGAGTGAAATTATCTTCAAGCATACGGGCGAGCGTGAAACGGTAATCGCGCACCACCCGGCGGCGCAAATCCGAGGTGTCTTTCTCGTTCACAAACTCCGGGATAAATTCCTCAAGGTTGTAACCATGATCGATGGCGAACTCATCGAAGATATTGTCGGCCCAGTCGGAACCGTACACCTCGTAGCTGTCGTTAAAGAAACTGTCAGGCACGGGCGCGCCACTTTCAGCGAAAGCCTTGTCGAACTTGGAAAGATAATGCTTCACGGCGATGCTGTCGTAATGGTTCAGCACCAAGCCCTCTCCACCCGGTGCGGCGCGCTTTACTTTCTGGAAAGTCCGCCCGCTGAACACGGCGTAAATCTCCCACTTCCCTTTCGGCAACTTGCGGTTCAGCACTGAATCCCTGCCCACGTTGCCGGTAAGGTCCAACCGCGCGCCGCTTTCGGATACCGCGACAACGCGTTGCAGACGTGCGACAGGAAGCTGTTTTGAATCGGAGGGCACTATTTTCAGCTTTATCTTTCTGCCTCCGTCAACTTGGAATCGCTCAACGACACGCTTCCGGGCACTGAACTCCGGCGTGATGTCGGGTCCTCCGAAAGGCCAGCCGGTGCCGTTGTTCATATCTACCTGAAGCCCGAGGCGGTTCGCTTCACGGGTAGTGTGAGCCAGCATCTCCATCCATTTCGACGAGAGATAAGGAATGTCGTTGGCCTCGTTGCCTTTGACACCGTAAATAGGTGTAATCTCAACGCCGCCAAGGCCTTTGGCTGCGAACTCTTCAAGATTGAACGTCAACCCTTCTGGATCGACGGCGCTACCGAGCCACCACCAACGCACAAACGGCCTGTTCTCTACCGTGGGCTCATACCAGTCGGTCGGCGCGGAGGCGCTGGCGGCTAACACGGCTACGACAACGGCGGCAAACAATGATTTTCGTTTTGAATTTTTCATAATCAGGGACGCTGCAAGGTTACTGCCATAAGGCCGATAATCACATCATTGGAGCGGGTGACAACCTCGAGCGACTTTAATTTTTTATTCGGATCAGCCGGTATGTCGAGCACTACCGCCGCACCGCCGCTTATGGCCTGCTTCGGTTCGCCGTTACCGCCGTCGAGCAGACGGCCGGAGCCGGTCTCCCCAGCCAGTTCCCCACTCAGGTAGCGGCTTACCTTTCCGCTCATAAGGTGGAGCCGGTAAGGGGGCAGCTGTCCCGGCTTCAGAGCGAACGCGTAATCATCGTAATAGAAATCCTGCTCGATGGGCGCCCAGTTGTCGGGATTCACAAGCGGTTGCTCGGCATGGGTCCCGTCCGAATAGTGGACTCGGAGAACACCGTTTTCGACATCGGTCTGCATATGGTTGGTAGTGCCGGCCAGAACGACGTAAATATGGGAAGCCTTGCCCGAAAGTTTAACCGAAGCCGAGTCGGGGAAATTATCCCATAACGACGTGAACAGTACATTATCCCCTTCGGATGCCATACGGAACGGTATGCCAAGCTCGGTTTCAAGCAGATTCTTATTTGCTTTCAACAGCTCTCGCAGCGTGGAATCATTGATTTCAGCCGTGAATTTCGGATGGCACCATTCCCCTATTCCTTGTTTGGGAATCTGCAATGTCGTGACTGCGGGACGCGGCGAAAGATACTCGTTCTTGAATATATCGGCAACTTTCGAGTTGTAAATCTTGGAGATATTGACCGGCTGACATTTTCCAGGCTTTATATTTTCAAACCCATTCTCAGCGAACCGGGGACGCTCCATCGGAGCGACCTCAGGCTGCCAGTATGTGAGACCGCCACCGGCGTACTCCTTGAAAGTGACGGGGCCTTCGGTCTTGATGTTCCCGGTCGCGGCATACTCAGGCCTGTCACCAAGCAGGAGCTTTACATTCAGGTCGGCTCCGTCTCCAGCCACAAACTCGATATGCGGGAAGCCCACCGAGTTAGCCAAAGACTTGAACGCTACCGTTTTGCCGTTAACTTCGACAGCCTTGACACCGGCTCCCGGCAGCACCATTTTCACGATTGTCCCTTCCGGGTAGCGGTTCTCGATTCTGTATGTCACAGAATCGGTTGAACGGCTGAAAGAATAGGCTATGTCGGGCAAACTAACCGAGGCCGAATCCCATGAGGCCGGGAAACCCGGAACTATCACAACCTGTTTTTTCAGCAGGTCGGGACGTATTCCCCACAGCCCTTCTGTTAGCGCCCTGCTCCATACGCCGATCGGGTCGGCGAAATCACGGTAGCACTCGTGACGTTCGGCATCATAATAGCTTATCTGTCCGAAGTTAAGGGGAGAGGCCCCGAGGTACATATTATCCATCATCACACCCTTCATCAGGTCGTAGGCATCCTCGGGTCTGCCGGCCAGCCAGTACGCAAGCGCGGTATGCATGACTTCGGCAATCGCCACATTGTTGATGCTCCACGAATAGGGCTTCCAGTTGGTTGTCGAGATGGTATGGTATGTATGCCCGTCGGCATCGGTCATAACCGGAATACGGGGTATTAAGCTGTCAACGTAGCAAGTCGCCGCATAATCCTTGAACGGGTCGGCGACCTCGGAATCAATCGCATGGTAGATTGTCCAAAGCGCCGCATTGTCATGGACGCGTCCCAGTCCCATAAGGTCTTTATATTCCGCCCAGTGCCCCTTGTCATCAAGCCAGAGCACGGAATCGACGGCCTGGCGGATAGCCTCAGCCTCGGCGCGGTATGGTGCAGCGTCCTCCCCTATCGCCTCGGCGACCTCAGCCGCGAGCTTGTTGGCGAAATGGTTGTAGGCCGAAGAATGGGTCACAGCGCCTCCGTTGTAATAAAGCGCGTCACTTGCCCATATGCAGCAATACGCGTCATAGAGATGGTCGCCGTCGGGGTCGAAATTGCGCTTCTCCCAGGCAAGATGCCGCTCGATGACAGGCCAGAACGCACGCATGGCCGCCGTGTCGCCGGTGTGGCGGAAATGGCGCAGGAGAGCGTCCGCGTAAACCATATTCATGTCGTAGTGCGACATCTCCTCCATCTTGCCGGGACGGCGGCAGATATATCCGTTGCTATAAAACGGTGTACCCCAGCGTTTTTCAGCGCGGGCCAAGTTCAACACCGAATCCTGGCAAGGCTGCGGGAGGACTGGCGGGATATCCGTGACCTGGTTGGAGGCGTATGTGTTGAAATGAGTACGCGCGCGGTCATGCCAGCCAAGTGCGTCGCCGACATAGGCACCGCGCCAGCCAAGGTGCGGAGTGCGCCAGCCGATAGCCCCGTGGAGCCACGCCTCTCCGCTCCATATGCCGTCGGCAGCCAGGGCGAGAGCCCCTCCCACCGGATTAAGCCATTGGTCTGGGGTCGACATCGCGAATCCCGAAGCGAGTGCGGCCCGCTCGGCTTCTGCCTTATCAAGTAACGCACTGACAGGCAATTCCGAAGCATTTGATTTCGGAGGAAACAGAGCGATATAGCGGGTCTCGCCGGCCGGAATCTCTATTTTACCCTCTACCGCCGGCATGTCGTTGATGACCAAATCCTTGACAGGAGCCATCAGTAACAGCGTCTTACGCTCTTTTGCCCCGTAGCCCACTCTGACGGTGTCGCCGCTTACCGCGAATGTGTTACCCTTACAATACTCTGGCTTGAGGTCGAAACATGCAGGGTCGTCAACTCCGAGGTCTCCCTCGCGCCAGAATTTCTTTTCTGCCACGCCGCCGAAGCGGAATCCGATCTCGACAGGAGCGGCGTTTGTGTTCCTCAACGCCCAAAGCGCCGCGTCGTCGGAACGGAGTACCTGAGCCTCAACCTCCACTCCGCCCTGCGAATAGTCCATACGCCCGGGAGTGTAACGGGCTGCGCAGTCGCCCTCCGGAAGTGTCAGAAGCAGGTTGCCTCCCATTCTCGGCAGGTAGATGCCGAATTCCGGCATATCGCCGCACTCCATTCGGAATCCGGAATGAGCGCCATACAGCGCCCTGTTAAACTTGGTGGAGCCGTTGACGGCAACCACGGAATTTGCTCCGTCAGGCCTGTAATGAAGCTGGCGGGGTGCCTTGGCGGCAAAAGCCGCCGCGGAGAAAAGAATCCCCGTGGCGGCCAGTATGGCATATCTGCGACTGAAACAATTCATCAACAGTAGTTTTTCTGTTTTAAAGCGTTACAACAGGCTCGCTTACGGCAGCGGCTTGATTCCTTCCCAGCGCACGTCCCAGGTGCCGTCTTTCGGGAACCCGGGGTTCTCGACCTCGCAGCCGTCCCACCCGGCGGTCATCAGGGCGACAGCGGTCAGGAGGCCGCCATTGCCTGGCAGATAACAACGCAGGCGCTTGTCCTGGTAGTTGTGGCCGTTAGGCAGGTAGGTGTTAGTGCGCTTGTCCATCAACAAGGCGTTCAGGGCACGCTCGGGCTGGCCGAGGCGCACGGCGTTCATCGCGGTTGTGGGATAATCCCAGCCCCAGGTGCGACCCCACTGCCAGTTATCATAAATCCAGTCGAAAGTGTTGAGCATAAGGTCCTCGCGGACGAGCGGCGACTTCGGAAGCACGCCGAGGGCGGCGAGCACCGCCATATGGTCGGAGGTGAAACGGGTGTCCTTGTAGGTCTCCAACGCTGTCTCCGCGGCGAGATAGAGCGAATCCTGGGCGGCGAGTGGCGACAGTTTGTCAATAATCTCGTCCCATTCAAGGTTACGCCCCTCCCCTTTGCGTTCGCGCCACTTCTGAGCGGTCGAAAGAGCGTAATGCCAATACGAAAGCTCGAAAGGCGGATTGACTGTCTCAGAGGCGCGTAGAGTTTCCTGGGCCGGAATCGCCCCACGGAGCACATAGCGGTTGCCCATACCGTCGTATTCGGCGAACGAAGCCATAAATTTGGCGGTGCCCTGCACGAGGTCGTAATACCTGTTGATCACGGAATCAGCGGGATTGGCGCGGTAGAGAAGTTCAGCGAGATATATCAGGTGGGGCTGCTGCCAAATCAGGAACGAACCCACCTTCGATGGGGCTTCGGTGCCCGAGGGATCGGTCATCTTCATCCAGCGCAAGCCCTCGAAGCCCTGGCGGTTCGCTATTTCGGAAGCGACAGGGGCAACCGACTCATACCACGGCAGAGTGCGTGCGAGGAGGTCTTCGTGGCCGTAAAGAGCGAACTGTGCCTGGTGCCACCATATCATTTCAAGATGGAACTTGCCGAACCAAGAGTTGTAGGTCAGACCAGTCTCCTGCGGAGGCGTAGGAGCGGCGCACTGCGCGGCAAGAAGGTACTGCGAAAGAACCACGCGGCGCTCCAGCTCCTTGGCGCGGGGATCAGTGCAGTGGCTGAAATCAACCACGCCACCCTTGTTCCAGAAATTGCCCCAATATTCGGCGGAAGCCTCCGCGGTTTCCTTCGCTGAAGGCGCGGCAGCGGGCTTCTCGGGAGAGAAGGTGGCGGTAATGGTCCAGTCCTTGGCTGTGGGGGTGACAGTCACCGCGTTAACGCCTGTAAGCCGCGGAATCCCGGCGTTAGTGTATGCCAGATCCACGTAATAGGACGTGGAGTCAAGCGTATGGCGTATCAGCGCGTGGCTGGCATCGGCCTCTATGATTTCCGTCGTGTGGAGCGAGTCGCGGGTCCAGTCGCACGCGTCGTCACAATGGCCCCCTGTCGGATACGGGAAGCGGAGACTAACCGGGAGCATGGCCTCGGAGGAGATGCTCGCGGCCACGATGTCGGCATCTGGGTGACAGGTCGTGCTTACCGACACCGGCTTGCCGTCCACCGTGAAGTTCGAGCGTATTTCTCCTTTCATCAAGTCAAGGGTCTGGTCGATGTCCTTCACCTGTTCCGGTTTCAGGTCGGCGAAACCCAAGGCTCCGAGGTGCAGGCGGTGAGGGTTCACGCGGTACCAGTTGGCAGCGTCCTTGTTGCGGCCGGCCTCATTGAACTGCACCGAGTAAGGTTCCTGCCGCCCGCGGCCGAAATCGTAATCTTTTAGAGTCTCGTCGTGGGTGAAATTCTCAGGATTGGGGAATGAGTGCCATCCCCAGTGGCTCTGCGTGCCCAGGGGCACACCCTTGCTGTATAGTTCCGGGAACGTCTGCAATCCGGTGGCGTCAACAGTGAAAGCGAAACCGCCGTTACCTACGGTAAGCGACGCCAATGTGTCGATTTCTGTGATTCTGGGGTTGTTGCGTTCAAGCAAAGCGACGCGGTCGATTGCCGACGAATCTGACTTGCATGCCACGAATGCCGTCATAGCGGGCACAGCAGCCGCAAGGAAATAGTGAATCCTTCTGCGGGTCATTAGAAATGTGAATACGGTTTAGATCAGGTTTTGCAATTTTCCGCAAAGTTAACCATTTTTCGCAAAATATCCCATTCCGGGTTGTGCCTTTCGCCGATTTTAGATAATTTTGCGGAACTTTACGCGGCACTACCGGCCGCGGCAATCCTGAAACACAACCTTAAATGATTCACATCATGAGACTACTACCGACTATCCTGACAGCTATCGCCATACCCTTATGTTCTATTGCCCAGCCGGCTGAGCCGGCCGACACTGTCACCGTGTTCATGATCGGCGACTCCACCATGGCCAATAAGCCACTCTCGAAAGAAAACCAGGAGCGCGGCTGGGGCCAGATGCTGCCGATGTACCTGACCGGCCCTGTCAAAGTCGACAACCACGCGGTTAACGGCCGCAGCAGCAAGAGTTTCATCAACGAGGGCCGCTGGGACCGGGTTATGGAGAAAATACGCCCGGGCGATTACGTCATAATCCAGTTCGGCCACAATGACGAGAAACCGAAGGCCGACCGCCACACGGATCCGGGTTCGACTTTCGACGACAATCTCCGCAAATTCGTCAACGAAAGCCGGTCGAAAGGCGCGACACCAATCCTGATGAACTCGATCGTGCGGCGAAACTTCCCCGCCCCTGACGGGCAGGCCGCGGCTGAAACCGACGACAAACAGAAATCGTTCCAGGCTGGCAAAAAGGACTATCCCGCCGAAGGGGAAGTGCTTGTCGAAACCCACGGCGATTACATAGTAGCCCCGCGCAATGTCGCCAACGAGCTGGCCGTGTTTTTCATCGACATGAACGCCGCCACCCGCGAGCTTGTGCAGGGACTTGGCACCGAGCGCTCCAAAGCACTCTTTATGTGGATTCCAGAAAACACCTACGAGTTCTGCCCCAAGGGCAAAATCGACAACACCCACCTCAACATCAAGGGTGCCATACAGGTCGCGGGACTGGCGGTAGACCGCATGGCCGCGGAAATTCCCGGATTCCGCCGTTTCGTGCGCCCCGAAGCCTACAATCTGAATTGAACACAAACCTAATCCTAAATACCTAATGAACCGTAAATCTATTCTGCTAGGCACAATCCTTGCCGTTTCCTCCATCGGAATCCAAGCCAAGGAATATGTGCTGACCGACTACAAGGTAAGCACCGACAGCACAATCGTGCAGACAGCCGCCATCCAGGCCGTGATTGACCTCGCGGAAGCGGAAGGCGGAGGCACGATCGTCGTCCCCAAGGGGACGTTCCTCACCGGCGCGCTGTTTTTCAAGCCCGGCACCAAGCTGCGTCTCTCGGAAGGCGCCGAAATCAAAGGCTCCGACGACATCGCCAACTTCCCCCTCATTCCGTCGCGCATGGAGGGGCGCAGCATATATTATTACGCCGCGCTTATAAATGCCTACCACGTTGACAATTTTGAGATTACAGGCCCGGGCGTCATCAACGGCAACGGACTGAAATACTGGCAGCAATTCTGGGACCTCCGCGCCGAGCGCAAAAAGGAAGGGCGCTCCTGCACCAACCTCGAGGTTCACCGCCCCCGCCTGGTATTCCTCTGGGGGTGCGACAAGCTGAAACTCTCGGGAGTAAACCTCCGCAACTCCCCCTTCTGGACCACGCACCTTTACCAGTGCGCAGACGTTATCATCGAGAACTGCCGCATAGAGGCTCCACGCGAACCTGTGCGCGCCCCGTCGAGCGACGCCATAGACCTTGACATGTGTTCCAACGTCACGATCCGCGGCTGCTACCTCAACTGCGACGACGACGGCGTTTGCATCAAGGGGGGCAAAGGGGTGTATGCCAACCGCTCGATGGAGAGCGGCATCGTGGAGAACGTCCTGGTCGAGGACTGCGTGTTCGGCCCCAACCTCCACGGGGTACTGACGATGGGCAGCGAGTGCGTGCACGCCAAGAACATCCTGCTGCGGAACTGCCGGCTCGAGGCCAAATGCGCGCTGCTGCGACTGAAAATGCGCCCCGACACCTATCAGATATACGAGAACATAACCGTGAAAAATGTCACTGGCAAATGCGCCACGGTCATCGACATGAAGCCCTGGAAGCAGTTCTTCGACCTCGAGAACTCCGGCGAGGAACCTTCGGCTGTCGTGCGTAATATCCTTATGGAGGACATCGACGTGGAGTGCCGCACCTTCGGCACCATCGCCGGGAATCCCGCCGACAAGGTAAGCAACTTCGTGCTGAAAAACATAAAGGCACACGCCGAAGACCCGACGTTCACCTGCGTTTATCCCGAAGTAGTGCTTGAAAACGTAACCCTGAACGGGAAAAAGCTGACCAATCCGGCTAAATAAGGCGTAAACGGAGCGCCAGCCTTGAAGCGGCTGTCACGGGGAAATGCTTAGAGCCTCGAATCCCGCACAGCCATAATATCCTATCCCCCGCCGATAACACCCATTGGCGGGGTTTTTCATTGTCGGGGACCTTGGCGTCCTTCATCAGTTTTGACAGGAGCACAGATCCCCCGAGGCCGAATGGCGACATACGGTCGCTATTCGCCGGGCGACGCAGCTCCATAATCTCGTTAACCGCTCCGGCGTCCAGCCACAGCACATCATTCCCGGCAGGTTTCTCAAAATCCGCGGCTGGCATCATCTCTGCCTCCAACGTATGTCCGCCAAGCGGAATCCGTCTCACCTCGCCCTCGGCCAAAAAGCGAAAGTCCAGCGCGATCCGCTCAACGGGGGCTTCACTCCCGGCATCTGTCAGAACCAGCCTCCCCCGGTCGAGCAGGAAACGCCTGCGACCGAAATCGAAATACCTGCCACTCTCGGCGGCCGACGCCGCGATCCTGGCCGCCGTCGCGGCATCCCCCTCGCATCCGGCCACTTTTTTCATAAGCCGGTATAGAAGGTTTTCCGCCAAGCCTCTCCCGAAGTCGGCAAGCAGCGCCGTTACTGAAATCGCGTCACCATCCGTGACGTATCTAGCTGTCTCACGGTCAAGCAGCAATGAGAATAATTCATAATCGGAACGCAGGTTTCCCATAGTGCGCGACAATCCCTTTGAGGTCGATGGGAAATCCTCGCGTATCCTGGGCAGGATGTTAAGGCGGATCTTGTTTCGCCCGACGTCAGCCACGAGGTTCGAGCTGTCTGTGACGTAGCCCAGCCCCCTGCCCGCGAGATATTCAAGTACTTCGGCCCTGGAACAGTCAAGCATAGGGCGCACGAATATGCCCCGGCGCGGCGCGATGCCGCAAAGCCCTTTAAGGCCTGTTCCGCGGAGGGCGTTAAGGAAGAATGTCTCCTCCGAGTCATCGGCGTGGTGGGCGATGGCGACAAACGCCAGCCCCGTCTCGCCGGCAACGCGCTCGAACCATTCATAGCGCAGCCCGCGGCACGCCATCTCCACCGACTCCCCCGTGACGCGTCTGCGCGCCTCCACATCGAAATCGACCGACATGAAACGGCAACCCAACTCCCCGGCGATTCTCTCCGCGTGGGCGGCGTCGCGGTCACTCTCGGCCCCGCGCAGATGGAAATCGCAATGGAGCGCCACGCAATCCCATCCCAGGGAACGCATGGCGGCGAGCAGGGCGACCGAATCAGCCCCCCCGCTAAGGGCCACCCCGGCGGTCACGCCGCGGGGCGAAAGCCCGGCCTTGTCAAAAAAAGAAGCGATCCGCCGTTCGACCATCAGGGATTGAGCAGATCGGGGTTGAAATAATCCATAATGCCGTTGGAGTGTTCCAGCAGCAGGGCACCCGGTCCCGCTGGGTCTTCCTTAGCCGAAGCCTCGTAGCAGCTTATGGCCCCGCCCTTGTCGCCGAGTTTCCATAACAGCTTCCCTTTCTCCGCCAAGGCCGCCGCCAGGAGAGCGTCGCCGGAGGAATTGAAATTCTCCCGCATTTGCAGTTCGTCGATCACCGACTGCAGCTTTTCGAGAGCGTCGCTCGCGCTGTTTTCCACGATAATTTGTTTAATACTTTGAAGAGTGACCATAATTTCTTACTTTTGACGACACAAATTTAGCAAAACATCCGCACATATGCGCCGAATATTTCTCGTTTCAATTATAATAACAATCGCCGCCCGACTTTGTGCGGCCGATCCCACCCTGACCAATTACCCCGCGGACGACTGCCTCGGAACGGCGAAACCATACCCGGTTCCGGAACACATCACCGAGACCCCGGATTCGCTGACCCCCATTTTCATAAACCACGTGGGGCGCCACGGCGCTCGGTTCCCGTCGTCGTCAACCCCGGTCGAGAAACTGCTCAGCCATCTCCACAGAGCCGACTCAGCCGGAACGCTGACACCGCTCGGGCGTGCGGTGCTCGAGGCTGTCAATATGGTCGCCGAGGCCTCGCACAACCGCTGGGGGGCGCTTGACTCGCTCGGCATGGCCGAACAGCGCGGCATCGCGTCGCGCATGTTCCGCCTGTTTCCGGCGCTCTTCCGCGACCAGACGGTTTCGGCCATAAGCTCTTACGCCCCGCGATGCGTCATGTCGATGTATGAGTTCACACACCAACTCGACCGCCTGAACAACCACGTCGAGATAATAACCACGGCAGGGCGGCAGAACTCCCCGCTGATGCGTCCCTTCGACCTCGACAAGGCATATATAGAATGGCGTGCCGAAAAAGCGTGGGAGCAGCCCTACGACATGCTCTATGAGACCGCCGTCCCAGCCGCCCCCGCCCGCCGTTTCATAAACGACCCCGCGATGAGCGCCGCCGACGCCCGCGAAATATCATTACTGGGCTTCACGGTGCTCCGCGGCATACCCGCGATGGGGCGCTCCATCGATCTGACGAAATTTTTCAGCATCGAGGAACTAAACTCTATGTGGAGCGTGGAGAATCTGCGCCACTATCTCCGCTACACCGCCACCACACTCTCCACCATCCCGGCGGAACTCGCCTCGCAATTAGTGCTCGACCTCATATCGACCGCCGATGCCGCAGTGGCAGGCGAAAGCCCAGCGACCGTGATGCTCCGTTTCGGGCACGCCGAGACCCTCATGCCCCTGCTGTCGCTGCTGCGTCTGCGCGGATGCTATTATATGACAAACTATTTCGACACAGTCGGGCTTCACTGGAAAGGGTTCGACATAGTGCCCATGGCCGCCAACCTGCGCATGGTGCTGTTCCGCTCTAAAAAAGGCACCGTTTACGTCCGCTTCGACCTCAACGAACGCCCGGTACCCCTGCTTCCCAACAGCGATGCCATTTACACCCCCTGGCCCGTCGCCCGCGACTTCATGACGCGGTGCCTGCCGCTGCACCTCCAGCCCTGAACGGGAACGGCGTAGCAACGCGGCCGAGCATCACGACGCGGCGGCAGGTAGTGCCCTGCGTGCGGTTGCGCAGACGGAGCGTCACCAGGCCGCCTATATGCCTCAGCGCCGCCGTCGCGGCCCCCAGCACCTCGTTGGTGTCCGACATCCCGGTCAGTTCAACCGTGGCTACCAGCCGGCCACCTTTGACCGCGCTGACCACCACCGCGTCTGACGGACGCGCCTGGAAAACGCTTTCGGAACAGTCGCCGCGGCCGCCCGTCTTTTCAGACGAGGCTGATCCGTTCCATACGGAGTTATGCTCGAACAACGAAGGGAAATTGGCCGGAAATGATCTTAAAGTCTTCATAGTCGGAGAGTATTTGAAATTATACCGCAAAGTTCGCGCGAAGCCGGGCAACAAACTAGCCCAGCTCGCTTAAATTCAGTTAACGCCGTCATCTCATGCCGTTGATTCGGCGATTTTCACGGCGAGGTTGCCGAGTTTGGAGGTTTTTTCGTAATTTTGCGGTTTGAAAAGGCCGGGGTGCCCGCTTCGGGCAACAAGGCCGCCACCAAGCGAAACACATTTCAAGGCAATGCTTAACAAGATAAACGCTCTCAGGGCCGAGATCGAGGCCGTCCAGGCAGCCACTCCCGAGGAAGTGGAGGCTCTCCGCATAAAATACCTCTCGAAGAAAGGCGCCGTCAGCCTGCTGATGAACGACTTCCGTTCCGTACCGGCGGAAGAGAAGAAGGCGGTCGGGATGGCCATAAACGAGCTTAAGAATTTCGCGACTGAGAAAATAAACTCGCTCCGCGAGACCTCGCTGGCCGGGAAAGCGCTGGCCGACATACCTGACATGACCCGCACCCCGGCGCCATGGCCGCTGGGCACGCGCCATCCGCTCTCGCTGGTGCGCGACGAGATAACGGGCATCTTCCGCCGCCTTGGCTTCAACATAGCCGAGGGGCCGGAAATCGAGGACGACTGGCACGTGTTCTCCTCGCTCAACTTCGCAGAGGACCATCCCGCCCGCGACATGCAGGACACGTTCTTCATACAGCGCAACCCCGACGTGCTGCTGCGCACCCACACCTCTTCCGTGCAGTCGAGGGTGATGGAGAAAAACCAGCCCCCGATCCGCATCATCTGCCCCGGACGCGTATACCGCAACGAAGCGATCTCGGCCCGCGCCCACTGCTTCTTCCACCAGGTAGAGGCCCTGTATGTCGACAAGAACGTGTCGTTCGCCGACCTTAAACAGACGCTCCTCTACTTCGCCCGCGAGATGTTCGGACCCGAGACAAAGATTCGTCTGCGCCCGAGCTATTTCCCCTTCACCGAGCCGTCTGCCGAAATGGACATCTCCTGCAACCTCTGCGGAGGCAAGGGATGCGGCTTCTGCAAAGGCACAGGGTGGGTCGAGATTCTCGGCTGCGGCATGGTGGATCCCAACGTGCTCGACGCCTGCGGAATCGACTCTAAGGAGTACAGCGGCTTCGCCCTCGGCATGGGAGTGGAACGCATCACCAACCTCAAATACCGCGTCAACGACCTGCGCCTGTTCTCGGAGAACGACGTGCGCTTCCTCCGCGAGTTCACCGGCGCCCACTGAAACCAGCCATTACCCCCTCTAAACATCGCAGACCATCTCTAAATCAAACGCTTCCAATAGCGCGCAGACGACAATGACTGAAAAGGAACGCTACCGGCGGGTGCTCGAATGGTTCGCGGCCGAAATGCCATCGCCGCAGACAGAGCTGAGCTACGATTCGCCGTTCCACCTCCTGGTGGCGGTGATTCTCTCGGCGCAGTGCACCGACAAGCGCGTCAACATCGTCACCCCTCCCCTTTTCGAGGCATACCCCACCCCCGAGGCGATGGCGAAAGCCACCGAAGAGGAGCTGTTCCCCTATATCAAATCGGTGTCGTATCCCAACAACAAGACCCGGTCACTGCTCGGGGCCGCCAGGACGCTCGTCGATGAGTTCGGAGGTGAGGTGCCCGACAACATCGACGACCTGCTGAAAATACCCGGCGTGGGGCGCAAGACCGCCAACGTGATGCTCGCCGTGGTATGGAACAAGGCCGCCATGGCCGTCGACACCCACGTGTTCCGCGTCAGCGAGCGCATCGGCCTGACAACCGGCTCCCGCAACCCCTACGACACCGAGAAAGCGCTCGTCGCCAACATTCCCGAAGCCGACATACCCCGCGCGCACCACTGGCTGATCCTCCACGGGCGCTACGTCTGCAAGGCCCGCCGCCCCGACTGCCTCAACTGCGGCCTGACCGCCCTCTGCCGCTATTGCAGCTCAGGTGGGAAGGATTAGTCCATCATCATAAGAATTATAAATCTATAACCCAGGCCACACGCGTAAATGAACATCAGATGGATTCTACCTTCCTGTTCATAATTGAAATCATTGGCACGGTAGCGTTCGCGATCAGCGGCATACGGCTGGCCGCCTTCCGCGACTTCGACTGGTTCGGAGCCTACACCGTCGGACTGGTTACAGCCATCGGCGGCGGCACCCTGCGCGACGTTCTCCTCGACATACCCCCCTTCTGGATGCAGACGTGGGTCTACCTGGCCGTCACGGCCGCCGCGCTGGCGGTGGTAATCCTGTTCCGCAGGATGCTGGTGAGCAACAACCGCATGCTGTTCCTGTTCGACACCCTCGGCCTGGCGCTCTTCGTCGTCATAGGCATACAGAAATCACTGGCCGCCGACTACCCTATGTGGGTGGCGATCGTCATGGGGGTAATCACCGGCTCGTTCGGCGGAGTGCTCCGTGACATACTGATCAACGTTCAGCCCCTTTTCTTCCGCAAGGACATCTACGCCACGGCGTGCATCGCCGGAGGGGTTGTCTACTGGGTCGCGAGCGCCGCCGGAACCTCCCCCACTGCCTGCCAGGCGTTGTGCGGAGCCACCATAATAATATTGCGCACCTGCGCCCTGCGCTGGAACTGGTCGCTGCCGGTGCTCCACTACGACGCGTCGGCGCCTGACGACGACGACCGGCCGCGCCAATCCTGAAACAGCCATGGACACTTCCGCGTCAAAGAAAGAAGCAGCCAGGTTCGCGAAGTTCCTCGTGGTCGGGGTGCTGAACACCCTTGTCACCCTCGCCGTGATATTCATCCTGCACAAAGCCGCCGGGGTCGGAGAGATGCTCTCCAACCTCGTCGGCTACGTCGCCGGGCTCGTAAACTCCTTCCTCTGGAACCGCCGGTGGGTGTTCCGTTCCTCCGGCCCGGCGAAGGCGGAGGCCGCGAGGTTCGCCCTTGGTTTCGGGCTGTGCTACGGCATTCAGGCGCTTTTTCTTTGGGGTACCATGCGTTTCTCCCCCCTCGCGGGTTTTGAAACCGAAATCGCGGGAATCGCCATCGACGGCTACGCCGTGGCAACGGTTCTCGGCATGGCGCTTTACTCTGTGGTAAACTTCATTTACAACCGACTGGTGGCATTCAGACCCGCCGACTGACGCGCCGGCCAGGCCCCATAGGCAGCCACCAATTCTAATCCTGATCTAATCCTAAATCTGATTATCCTGCCCGGCGTCTCATTGTCCGACACCGCGGCCATAATCGTCACTGTCTCTTCCGAAGAGACAGTGACGCGCTTTTATCGCATTATTTTACAGCTTTTTAAGCAAAAAGCACCTAACGCGGAAAACAAACATTCCACCGCGCCGAAACGTTAAAAGCCGAATTTTACCCCACCAAAAAGACTGAATATCAGAATTAATTACTAACTTTGCGTCACTACTGTCCACTAAAAATGGACGGGGTTAAAAATTAAATAAATTCGGTTCA
>CAJTRT010000033.1 GCA_910579105.1 uncultured Muribaculaceae bacterium
GTTCCCGGAATGGGCGACCACCGCGAGGGCTACTCGCAGCCGACGCTCGTCAACCGCTCCGACCGGTGGCGCATCGACGGGTCTGACGCTCTTTACCTGTTCGATATGGCGGAAAATCCCGGCTGGGACAGCTATTCCAACGAGGAATGGTTCCGCGTCATGCGCTCGGCCTACGACGGGTATACGCGGCCCCGTATGATCATCTCATACCGCCAGCCGCAGGGAAGCGCCCTTTCCGGCAACAGCGCGATTTTCGCTAACGAGGCCGCCCGGAAGAAGTTTGCCGCCATGGTTGCCGAGCAGTCGAAGAGCTACGACGGCGTGGAGCTTGACTTCGAATGGGTCTACGGGGCCGACTGGAACAAGTACGCGCTCCTTTCCGCTGAGATACGCGCGGCGCTCCCTGCCGACAAGAGCTTCAACGTTTCCTGCCACAATGTAACATACGCGTATCCCGCGGCTGAGATGGACAAGGTGAGCGCTTTCACGTTCCAGCAGTACGGCCCGCAGGAGACACACAGCAAATTCTCCCATTTCAAAAACATGTGCCAGGCTTTTGTCAACTACGGCTTCCCCAAGGAGAAGATCATGACGTCCTATGCCACCACAACGGCAAAGGGATCCAACGGCTCGCCGATCAAGGGCGTGAAGGATGGTTTCCTGCCTGATGACACGTACGAGCTGACCGATGCCGACATAGAATACAAGGAGTTTAACGGCGAACGCTTCGCCTTCACCGGCCCCAAGCAGGTTTACAACCGCGCCAAGTATACGCGTGAGAACAATCTCGGCGGTATCTTCTACTGGGATATGGGCAACGACTACTGGATCTCCCAGGAGCTGATGGGAAAGTACAACCTGGCCAAATACTGTTCTTACGGACTGAACGCCAACATCGACCCTCTTGTCGATCACGTAGAAGTGCTCCACACACCGGCCGGAGTCGACAATGTGTCGGCCGAGGTGGCCGGAGACGGCCTTGAGGTGCGCGTTGCCGGCGGCGTGGCGGAATTTTCCGCCCCCGCCGATGTTTACCGCGCCTCGGGAGAGGTGGTCGCCATAGGAGTGAGTTCAGTCATGCTCGCTGGCGGAATCTATATCGCCCGAGGGGGCGACGCCGCCGTCAAGTTCGCCGTGAAGTAAGGCCGTCGTTTAATCTCCATCAATCAATACGATCTTATTAACCAATCTATACCTATCTCGAATGAAACGATTAATCTATCTTCTTGCCGGAGCCGCGCTCCTGGGCGGTTTTTCCGCCTGCGACGACGACAAAGACAATCCCGGCGATTTCTCTCTCAAATCGACGCTCGAATTGGGAAACATCACTTCCAAAAACGGGAGGTATTATCCGTTGGTCGTGGAAGAGACAAAGGATACTGTCTACGAGTACTTCTATAACGTAAACGATACGCTTAAAGACGAGTCGGGCGAGCCGATACCCGACCAGTTCGGCGATCCGCAGGTTACGGTGCGCCAGGAGAGCTACTTTTCCAAGAAGACGGCCAAGCTGGTCCGCATGAAGCAGGTGGTGCTTTTCAGCACGGAGGACGAGCTGACCATTCCCATAACCTCCAACGCCAGGTGGCTCGCGCCCGAACCCAGGCACATCCTCAACGGCGAGGCTAAGGACCCCTGGCTGCTGAACATAGAGTCGACCACGAAAGGGGGTGGCGATGCCTTTTTGAAGCTGAAAGCCAGCAACACGCGCTCGAAACGCACGGTCGGAGCGTTCCAGTCGGTGCTTTCCAGCGACTCGATGATAATGTACATAATCCCGTTCACCCAGGTCGGCCGCAACCAGACCCCCGAGGGCTACGATCCGAGTCTCGAACCCGGAAATGTCCCTGCGGAATGACAATTCTACAATCTTCTACCAATCATTAACCTCACATCATGAAAAAACTATTATCCATGATAGCCTGCTGCCTGGTAGCCGTCGCGGCCTGGGCGCAGACAACCGTGACCGGCACGGTGTATGAGCCATCGGGCGAGCCTGCCATCGGCGCTACCGTGCAGGAGAAGGGGAATCCCGCGACCGGCACGGCGACCGACATCGACGGTAACTTCTCAATCAAGGTGTCATCGACCAAGGCCACACTCGTGGCAAGCTACATCGGCATGGAGAGCCAGGAAGTGCGTCTCGACGGGCGCACGAAGGTCGACATCCATATGAAAGAGAACTCCACCATCCTTGACGAGGTGGTGGTTGTCGGCTACGGCACTCAGAAGAAAATCAACGCCACAGGCTCGGTGCGCACCATCGACAACGAGGTGCTCGAATCGCGACCCATATCCAACGCCGTGCAGGGCCTGCAAGGCGCTGTGGCCGGTCTTAACATCACCAACGACGGCGGCGGCGCTCCCGGCTCGGAGATGAACATCAACATCCGCGGCGTCGGCTCTATCGGCGAGGGTTCCGATTCCAAGCCCCTGGTGCTTATCGACGGCATGGAGGGAGACCTTTCGACCATCAACCCCAACGACATCGCCAGCATATCAGTGCTCAAAGACGCCGCCGCGGCTTCGATCTACGGCTCCCGCGCCCCGTTCGGCGTGATCCTCGTGACCACCAAGGGGGGCGACCGTGGCACCCGCGTCGCGTACACAGGCAACGTGCGTTTCCAGCAGCCCACCCGCGTGCCGGAACCGCTGGACTCCTACACGTGGGCGCTTATGGCGAATGACGCGTGGACCAATGGTGGCGGCAACCCTATGTTCGGCACATCCGCCTTGCAGAAAATCAAGGATTTCCAGAATGGGAAATACCAGTATGCCACGGCGGCCAACCCCAACGCGACTGGCGAGTGGTACCACGACTACCAGGCATGGGGCAACACTAACTGGTATGACACCTATATGAAGAAGACGGCGGTATCCCACGAGCACAATCTCTCGGTTACCGGCGGCGGCGACAAGATGAGCTACTATTTTTCCGGCAACTACCTCGACCAGGAAGGTATCTTCAAGCACGCCGACGAGAAGTACCAGCGCCTCGCCCTCAGCGGCAAGGTCAACATAGTGTTCAACCCCTATGTGTCCTTCCAGTGGACCTCGCGTCTGATATGGACCTCCAACGACAAGCCTTCGGCTCTCAATGCCCTGTTTTTCCACAACCTCGGCCGTCGCATGCCGACCAACCCAGAAAAACTTCCCAACGGCGAATGGAGCCCCGAATCCATGATCGCGTCGCTTGAAGACGGCGGCCGCCAGAAACAGAATACCTTGCAGTTCTACAACCAGGCGAACCTCGTGGTCACTCCGATCAAGGACGTAGACTGGAAGATTCACGCGGAAATCAACTCGCGTCTGGAAAACAACCCCTTCACCCGTCAGTTCAACCCCATAGGCTATACCTCTCCGACCGGCGACTATATTTACTATTCGGTGTTCAACGGTCTGAACCCGCAGCGCAAGATAAACGCCAACACCGGCGAGTTCCAGATCAACCCTGCTGCCGGAGAGAAATACTACGAGAAGGCTTTCACGAAGGTCAACTATTTCTCGACCAACTTCTACACCGATTACTCCCTGTCGCTCAACGACAAGCATAATTTCAAGTTCCTCCTTGGCCTGCAGACGGAGTATTACCAGCGGCAGATTGACCGCATGGCTCACTTTGACATCCTCGACCCGAACCGTCCGTTCATCCCCTCTGAAATCGGCTCGGATAACGCCATCAATTCGGAAGTTAAGGGTGAATGGTCGACGATGGGTATCTTCGCCCGCGTGAACTATAACTACATGGACCGCTACATGGCCGAGGTCAACGTCCGCACGGACGGTGCTTCCCGCTTTCCGAAGGACCAGCGTTGGGGATGGTTCCCCTCGTTCTCGCTGGGTTGGAATGTCGCCCAGGAGGCGTTCTGGGAGAACCTCACAAACGTCTGCAACTATCTGAAATTCCGCGGTTCCTACGGCGTGCTGGGCAACCAGAACACCACATCGTTCTATCCCTACTACCAGAAGATGGTGACTTCCGGAGCCGAGGTAGTGCTCGACGGCAAGCAGGTCAACAAGCTGCCGGTCTATGACCCTTATTCCACTACCCTGACATGGGAGAAAATCCACAACTGGGGCGTAGGTCTCGACTTCGCCTTCCTGCGTTCCAAGCTGCAGGGATCTGTCGACTGGTACGAGCGTACGACCAAGGACATGGTCGGCCCGGCCCGCGCTTTCTCCGCGGCTTTCGGCGGTAAGGCTCCCAAGACCAACAATGCCGAGATGCGCACCCGCGGCTGGGAGGTTGAGCTTTCGTGGCGCGACCGCATCAACGACGACTGGAGCTACTCCGTCAGCGCCTCGCTCTCAGACTACGAGTCGGTAGTGACCAAGTACGATTCGCCTGACAACGCGATCGACAAGTGGTATAAAGGCAAGAAATACGGCGAAATCTGGGGATACGAGGTGCTCGGTGTCGCCAAGAGCGACAAGGAGATGGCCGAATATCTCGCGAAACATTCGCAGAGCAATATCGACATGCGAGGCGATGTCATAGGCATCGGCGCATGGGGCGGCGGCGACCTTATGTACAAGGACCTCGACAACAGCGGATCGGTGGATCCGGGGTCGAAGACGCTTGACGACCACGGCGACCTCCGCGTCATCGGCAACGAGACACCCCGCTTCGCATACAGCTTCACCCTTGAGGCAAAATGGCGCTTCATCGACCTCAGGGCCTATTTCCAGGGCATCGGCAAGCGCGACTATTTTGTCGGATCGGCAACGTTCTTCGGTTACGGCGGCAAGCCCTACCAGGTGACCCTTTTCAAGGACCATCTTGACTATTTCCGCTACGCGGGTTCCGAACTGGGCGCCAACCTCGACCCCTATTACGGGAGAATCCGTACCGACGGCAATAACGTGCAGGTCTGCGACCGCTTCCTGCAAGATGCCTCATACCTTCGCCTGAAGAACCTTACCATCGGTTTCTCGCTTCCTGAGAACGCCAAGATTTCCAAGTACGTTCAGAAAGCGCGCCTGTATTTCTCGGCCGAGAACCTCTTCACCTGGACCAAGCTGAAGATCTTCGATCCCGAGGCCCTCAACTTCTCCGACGGCGACTATTCCGGCGGCGCTGGTAAAACTTATCCGCAGTACCGCACCTTCTCGGTGGGTCTCGAGCTAACCTTCTAAAACCAAGCAAAAGCAATGAAATTCGCAAAATACGCCATACTGGGGCTTGTGGGTGCCGCCGCGCTCGCGTCATGCTCCGACGATTTCCTGGACCGCGAGCCCATGGACTTCGGTGACGAATCGTCGTACTACAACACCGAGAACGACCTCAAGGTGGCCGCCAACAACTTCTACGAGTATCTTCCGAAGAACAAGGTGCTCTGGGGCGGCACATACACCGACGACAACAACTCCGACAACCAGGCCGGGGCATCGCCGTCGACACTCTTCTACGAGGGTGACAAGCAGACGGTGAAAGTCGAGAATTCCGAATGGAATTTCGAGAAACAGCGCGCGATCAACTTCTTCATCAACACGACCGAGAAGAAATACTCCTCGATCGTGGGCAATCCTAAGAATATCGACCATTATCTCGGCGAGGGTTACTTCTTCCGCGCTTACGACCTGTTCCGCCTCCTGCGCAATTACGGCGACGTACCCATCCTCACCCAGATGCTCCCCTCCGACCAGGAGGCCATCACGGCCAAATCGGTCCGCGCCCCGCGCAATATGGTCGCCCGGGCGATCATAAAGGACTTAAAGCACGCTGCCGGGCTGATGCTCGACTGGCATCCGGAGGCCGGGCGCGTCAATGCCAAGGTCGCCCAGGCTCTGCTGGCCCGTGTTGCGCTGTACGAGGCCACATGGGAGCGCTACCATGCCGGCACCTGTTTCGTGCCCGGCAATGACAAATGGCCAGGCAAGGACAAGAACCCCGATTTCGCTTGGCCCGAGGGCTCGGCTGAAAAGGAGATCGAGTACTTCCTCGACGAGGCCATAGCCGCTGCCGAAATAGCCGTCGCCGGCCATTCTCTCGAAGATGACTACCTGGCGATGTTCAACACACCGTCGGATAAATTCTTCGGCGCTGATTCCGAGGTGCTGCTGGCGCGCTACTACGCCACAGGCGTTCTTTCCCATTCGGCTTCATCCTACCTCCAGGGCGGAGGCGGATGCGGCGTGACGCGCGCCGCCGTGCAGACCTTCCTTATGGAGAGCGGCAAACCCTGGTATGCTGCCGGCGACGAATACAAAGGTGACCATCTTTCGTATTATGAGTTCCTCAACCGCGACCACCGCCTGCAATGGTCGGTTCGTCCCGCCGGCAAGGTAAGCGATCCCGACAATATCGATCCCGAGACCGGTCGTCCCGCGATCCTTTGCAACTGGGTTCCCCCCATCGAGACCTCGGGCAACGAAAAGGCCACCACTGGCTACTGCCTTGACAAATGGCTCAGCGACGACGCCGCGCAGAGGAAGCAGTCGGAGTGCACGACCTCCGTCCCCTTGTTCCGCTCGGCCGAGGCGATGCTGAACTACATCGAGGCATATTACGAGAGACACCATGGTCTCGGGGGTATGTGCGACACATACTGGCGGGCATTGCGCAAACGCGCCGGTGTCGACGAGGATTACACGGCCACCATCGCCGCCACGGACCTCAGCAAGGAAAACGACCTCGCTGTATGGTCGAAAGGGGTAGAGGTTGACAAGACCCTCTATAACATACGCCGCGAGCGCCGTTGCGAGCTTATCGCGGAGGGACTTCGTCTCGACGACCTCAAACGCTGGCGCTCGCTAGACAAGATGGTCGAATACCATGTCGAGGGCTTCAACCTCTGGACGGAGATGTACAAGCAGTACAAGGGAGGCAACGGCCCAGATGCCACCACGGTCTCGATCAAGGCGCTCGGCGATTATATGCTTCCCTACCGCGTGAACGCGACTTCCAAGGCCTACGCCGGATACAATTTCCCCAAGCCCCACTATCTGGAGCCGATCCCCATCTCGGAGTTCCTGTTGACCGGCGGCTTCGCCAACACTCCCCTCTACCAGAATCCCGGGTGGCCGACCCGCAACGACGGTATTGCCGACTACGGGTACGACTGCGACTGAAAACTTGACTTCCCCCCTTTGTATGAACCGGAGGCCGCGGCCCGTCTTTTCGCGCGGCCTCGGCCTCCGGCCTCTTATTATGGCCGCGTCCCGTGCTTGTTCCCGCCGGGTGGCGGATAACCCGAGAGTTGAACTTTTTTCGTCAATAAAGGCTGATGTAAAGATAAATTTCCTTAATCAGACCTGTTCTGTTGGCGGTTCGATTTTTGTTTTGTATCTTTGTTTGCAGATACGTAGCCGATTATAAAAACATTTTTTGCGCTTTAAAATATGACTAAGAAAACTTATGCGAAATGGGTGGTTCCCGCCGCCGCTCTTCTGGCGGCCGGCGCCGGAGTCTACGGCCTCTCCTCGTGCCAGAAAGCCAAGGCACAGACTTCCGGCGACAAGCCCCTCAACATCGTCTATATAATGACTGACGACCACACGGCACAGATGATGAGCTGCTATGATACCCGTTACGCCCATACGCCCAATCTCGACCGCATCGCCCGCGACGGCGTGAGGTTCACCAACAGTTTCGTGGCCAACTCGCTTTCCGGGCCTTCCCGCGCGTGCATGCTCACCGGCAAGCATTCCCACACCAACGGGTTCACCGACAACACGCTCTGCGAGGAGTTCGACAACACACAGCCGACATATCCCAAATACCTGCAAAAAGCCGGTTATCAGACTGCCGTGTTCGGCAAATGGCACCTTCACAGCCTCCCGACAGGGTTTGACCGCTGGGAAGTCGTGCCAGACCAGGGAGATTACTACAACCCCGACTTCATAGTCGAGTCGGGCGACACGGTTCAGGTTCACGGTTATCTGACCGACATCGTGACAGACAAGAGCCTCAACTGGCTCGAGAACGAACGCGACAAGAACAAACCTTTCTGTCTGCTGATCCACCACAAGGCGATCCACCGAAACTGGATGCCCGACACGGCCCATCTCGCGCTGTACGAGGACAAGACTTTCCCCCTCCCCGCCAATTTCTATGACGACTACGAGGGGCGTCCGGCGGCCGCCGCGCAGGAGATGAGCATCGACAAGGACATGGATCTGCTCTACGACCTGAAGATTTACTCGCCGGACCGCGACTCGCGCCTTAAAGAACGTTACGAGAGCTACATTAACCGTATGGATCCCGAGCAGCGCGCCGCCTGGGACAAGTTCTACACTCCCATAGTCGAGGAGTTTGACTCTCTGAAACTCACTGGCAAGGCTCTCGCGGAGTGGAAGTACCAGCGTTATATGCGCGATTACCTGAAGGTGGTGAAAAGCCTTGACGACAACGTGGGCCGAGTGCTCGACTATCTTGAAAAGAACGACCTGCTCGACAACACGCTCGTGGTCTATACCTCCGACCAGGGTTTCTATATGGGCGAGCACGGATGGTTCGACAAGCGGTTCATGTACGAGGAATCGTTCCACACCCCGCTGATCATGCGCCTGCCCGAAGGTTTCGACCGTCGCGGCGACGTGGAGGAGATGGTGCAGAACATCGACTACGCGCCAACGTTCCTCGACATCGCGGGGGTTGAAATACCCGAGGATATCCAGGGCGTGTCGCTGCTTCCCCTGCTCAAAGGCGAGCATCCCGATGACTGGCGCGAGGCGCTTTACTACCACTTCCACGAGTATCCGGCCGAGCACGCTGTGAAACGCCATTACGGTGTGACCGACCTCAAGCACAAACTGATACATTTCTACAACGACATAGACGAATGGGAGCTTTACGACCTTACCGCCGACCCCTCGGAGATGCACAACATCTATGGAAAGCCCGGCACAGAGGAGGTCACGGCCGACATGATGAGGAAGCTCAAAAAGCTGCAGGAGCAGTATGACGATCCCGTGCGCCACCAGTTCCCCATTAAATAACGATCCGGATAGAAAGTGTTGCAAAACTTATGTTTGTCCATCTGAATTGCGGGGACGGCGCGTCCCCGCGATTCAGAGTTTTGCGACATCCGACGTCTCGCGTCTCCAAATCAACAAACAAATACGACATTCACCTGAATCTTGACATGAAGAAACTTCTTGTAGCCTTTTTGTGTGTGCTGGGAGCGGTCGCGGCGAAAGCCGATTACGCGTTGCTCCCGGTTCCGGCCCGGATTTCCCCCGCCGATGGCGAATATGTGATTCCTTCCAAGGAACTGACGGTCAGCGGCAAGGATGCCAAACTGTTTGCCCGCGACCTTGGCCGTAGGGGCGTGGATGCCAAAACCGTGTCAAAAGGCGCGTCGGTCACCCTTTCCCGCGACGCTTCCCTGCCCGGCGAAGGCTACACGCTGAACGTCACCCCCTCCGGAATAGAGGTCAAGGCTTCGGCTCCGGCAGGCTTTTACTATGCCGCGCAGACCCTCGCGCAGATGGTCGGGCAGAATCACGGAGCGCTCCCGTCGGTGGAGATTTCCGACGCGCCCCGGTTCGGCTACCGCGGAATGATGATAGACGTTGTCCGGTGCTACCTCCCGTTCGACGAGCTTAAGAAACTGGTCGACGAGGCGGCCGCTCTCAAAATCAACAATGTCCATCTCCATCTGACCGATGATAACGGCTGGCGGTTGGAAATCAAGAAATATCCGAAGCTGACGGAAGTAGGTGCGTGGCGCGTCGACCGTCCCGAGATGTTCCCGGCCCGTCTCAACGCCCGTTCTCCCGAGGAGAAGGCCACATACGGCGGGTTCTATACGCAGAAGCAGATGCGCGAACTGGTGAAATATGCCGCGGAGCGCCATGTAAACATCATACCCGAGATCGAGCTGCCGGCCCACGCGGCTGCTGCGATCGCCTCGTATCCCGAACTGAAATGCCCTGTTGATTCCGGCGAGTTCGTAGGCGTGTTCCCTGGCATCGGCGGCAAGGACGCGTCGATCATAATGTGCGGCGGCAACGACAAGGTCATAGAGTTCTACAACAATATCTTCGACGAGGTTATGGACGTTTTCCCATCGGAAAACATCCATCTCGGAGGCGACGAGGCCGCGAAAGACCGCTGGAAGCGGTGCCCGCTGTGCCAGGAGCGCATAAAGAAACTCGGTCTGAAAGACGAGGAAGAGTTGCAGGCGTGGCTGATGAACCAGATATCGGACCATATAATCCAGGCGGGGCGCACCCCGATGGGCTGGGACGAGGCAACCTACGGCAAACCGAACAAGGAGATGATCGCGTACGGATGGCAGGGCATGGGCCAGGTCGCTGTGAACGATGCCCGTGAGAGCGGCCGCAGGTTCATTATGACCCCGGCGCAGAAATGCTACCTCATACGTTACCAGGGACCGCAATGGTTTGAGCCGTTCACTTATTTCGGCAATGTCACTTTCAGCGACATATACAACTACGAACCGGTGGAAGCCGACTGGACGCCTGAGCTTGAGAAGCAGATGATCGGTTTCCAGGGTTCGCTATGGACGGAATTCTGCCGCACGGAGGATGACGTGGAATATCTTCTTTTCCCCCGTATGCTCGCTATCGCCGAGAGAGCCTGGGCTCCGAAAGGAAGGCACGACCTGGCTCAGTTCGTGAAGTCGGTCGACCGATATATCCCCGGCCTCGAGGAGAGAGGTATAAATGTGGCCAAGTCGATGTACAACATCCAGCACAAGGTTGTTTCGAATGGCGACGGCACCCTTACGGTCGAGCTTGCCTGCGAGCGTCCCGACGTAGACATACGCTGGACGACCGGCGACAACCTCGATGCCTCGGCCCGTAACCTCGGCCACAGCGTCGTGATTCCGAATCTCAGCGGTTCTTGCACCATTACCGCCGCTACTTTCGACCGCCAGTCAGGCAGGCAGCTTGGCAAGACCCTCGTGCTCCCTATACGTTCCAATCTTGCTACCGGGCGTCCTGTCACCGTCAAGAACGCGATGCGTCCGGCCAACGTGCTGACCAACGGCGTGCGCGGAAGCGAGCGTTTCAGCGATTTTGAATATGTCGGCTGGAACGGCGAACCCGTGGACCTCACCGTGGATCTTGGCGAAGTCAAGCCGGTCGGGAAGGTTGTAGTAGGTACTGTCGCCAACAGCGACCTCTGTTCGGCTGCCCCCCTCGGTCTTGTCGTATATGGCTCGGAAAACGGCCGTAGCTACAAGGTGTTGAAACAGATAGCTTCCGACCAAGCCGCGATTTTCAAGGGTGGCGCTCGTAAGACCGACTATACCGCTGAATTCCCCAAGACGAATCTTCGCTATATCCGCGTAATCGGTCTTAACCCCGGGGCGATTCCCGATGGCTACCCCCGCGAAGGCGTTCCGGCCCAGATTTACGTTGACGAGATCATAGTCGAGTAAACAGGTGGCTGTTATCAGAAATCAAACAACTCAAACATAAGCCTAATGATTAAACAACTCTCAGCACTCGCGCTGGTAATAGGTATGGGCCCGCTCGCGGTCGCTGCCGGCGACACGCCCGAATGGCAGCAGCCGAACACGTTCCGCATAGGGCAGATCGACCCGCATGCGCTCGTCGTGCCGTATGCCGACGATGCTCCCCTGTCGGCCGTCGCCGATATGAAGTATGCCGATTCTCCCTACTACCTCGACCTTAACGGCCAGTGGGACTTCAAATGGGTCATAGATCCGGGGAAGCGCCCCCAGGGGTTCCAGAATCCCGGCTACGACATAAGCGGATGGGATAAGATCACCGTTCCAGGCAACTGGCAGACTCTCGGCTACGGGACCCGCGTGTACACAAATGAGACCTACGAGTTTGACACTAAGTTCTACAACTTCAAGAAGGATCGTCCCCGCGTGCCGTTCGAGAACAACGAGGTGGGCTCTTACCGCCGCGAGTTCACCATTCCCGCCGGTTGGGAAGGGCGCCGCGTGGTTCTTGCCGCCGAGGGGGTATCCTCGTTCTTCTACGCCTGGGTCAACGGCAAGTACCTCGGCTGCAACATGGATTCAAAGACTGCCGCGGAGTGGGACATTACCGAACACCTTGTTCCCGGAAAGAACGTGGTAGCCTTCGAGGTATACCGCTGGTCGTCCGGCAGCTATATGGAGTGCCAGGATATGTGGCGCTTGAGCGGCATAGAGCGCGACGTCTACCTCTATTCCACTCCGAAGACTTTCATTTCCGACTTCCGCGCGGTGGCCACACTCGACAAGAAAGCGTACAAGGACGGTGAGCTGCAGCTGACGGTGGACCTCCAGGGGCTTCCCGAGCCTCCCGCGGCACCCAAGAAGGGGCAGAAGCGTGTCAAGGACAAGGATTTCAAACCGTATTCCATAGGCTATAAACTGTTCGACGCCGCGGGAAATGTGGCGACGGAGGGGGCTGAAAACGCGTCTTCCATTGTCAGTTTCAACGCCGTGCTGCCTGGTGTGAAAGCCTGGTCGGCAGAGCATCCCAATCTCTACACACTCGAACTGTCGTTGAACGACCCCGAGGGAACCCGCACGGAGCTGGTAGGATGCAACGTCGGTTTCCGAACCACGGAGGTAAAGGACGGCCTGTGGCTGATGAACGGCAAACGGGTGATTGTGAAAGGTGTCAACCGCCACAGCTGGGACAAGCTGGGCCACGCCCTCGACCCGGCAACCGAGCTGAAGGATATAGAGCTTATGAAGCTCAACAACATCAACACCGTCCGCAACTGCCATTACCCCTCGACCCGCAACTGGTACCACCTCTGCGACAAGTACGGCATAATGGTAATCGACGAGGTCAACTTCGAGAGCCACGGATACGGCTACAAGGAGGAGGCTATGGCAAAGGACCCGATGTGGATTCCGGCGGCGATGGACCGCACGAAGCGCGCCTACGCCAAGAGCAAGAACAATCCATCGGTATGCTTCTTCTCGCTTCAGAACGAGTCGGGCAACGGCATCGTGTTCGAGGAGACCTATAAGTATATGAAAGAGGTCGAGCCTAACCGCCCGATACAGTGCGAGCGGGCTCTTGAAGGCTGGAATACCGATATATACGCTAATATGTACCGCCCGATCAACGTTGTGATTGATTATGCGTCGAAGCCTGAGAACAAGCCTTACATCCTGTGCGAGTTCGCTCACGCAATGGGCAACAGTGTCGGCGGCCTCCGCGACTATATGAACGTGTTCGAGAATCTCCCGAAGGCCCAGGGTGGCTGCATATGGGACTGGGTTGACCAGTCGTTTATCGAGACCGACTCGCTCGGCCGCCCGTACTATACTTATGGCGGCGACTACGGGCCCAAGATGGATATACCCTCGTCTATGGCGTTCTGCTGCAACGGCTTGATTACCAGCGACCGCAAGGAGCATCCCCATATGCAGGAGGTCAAGAAGGTCTACCAGTATGCCAAGGCCCGTATGATGGATCCGTCGAAACTGGCTGTCAGCGTGCGCAACTGGTATGACTTCTCAAATCTCAACGAGTTGAAACTCAACTGGAAGGTCAATACCGCCGACGGTAAGGTGCTGATGTCTGGCGCCATAGATAATGTCAACTGCGCCCCAGGCGATTCCGTGCTGCTCGAGCTTGGCAAAGCGCCTGTGCTTTCCCAGCCCTCCTATCTTGATCTCTCATGGACGACCAAGAAGGCTGCCGGCCTTGTTCCAGCTGGTTACGAGGTCGCTTACGATCAGTTCACAATTCCCGCTGCCGAGCCTGTGGCTGTTGTCGCGGAGAAACCGTTGAAACTCAAAAAGAAAGGTAATGTGTTCTCCAACGGCGACCTTTCGTTCGCGATAGATCAGGCCACAGGCGCTATCAGCTCCGTAAAAGTAGCCGGTGTTGAGAAACTTGCCGCGCCCATCGAGTTGTCGCTGTATCGCCCGATGACAGAGAACGACGCCGCCGGAGCCGGTTCCGGCAAGTTCTGGACCAAGGAAGGGTTGCAGAGCATCTCTTTCGAGGCAGGCAAGGCCGAAGTCAAAAAGAACGTGCTGACCGTGCCTTTCTCTGTCAAGGGAGCGGAAGGGCAGAATGTCGGAAACGGTTCTTATGCCGTGACTATCCTGCCGGGCAACAAGATGGCTGTGACTACAACATTTAATCCTGATACGGCTGTCGTTACCTCGCTCCCGCGCGTAGGGTTGACGTTCAGGGTTCCATACACTGACTGCGAAACGTTCACTTTCGTTGGCCGCGGCCCTGTTGAGACTTACAACGACCGTAATTCCGCAGGACGCATCGGAACCTATACGATGACACCCAGCGAGAATTTCCACAACTATGTCGTGCCCCAGGCGACCGGCAACCATACGGAGGTAAGCCGCCTGACCCTCGGCGACGGGATGACGATTACCGCTCCCGCGCTTTTCCAGGCAGGCGTGACCCCGTATGACGACGCGACTTACGGCGCTCCGACATGGAAGCAGCAGACTGTTGACGGAATCCGCGGCCATATCAAGGATCTCAGGGACGACGGCATGGTGACCATCCACATCGATGCCGAGCAGATGGGCGTGGGCACCGCGACCTGCGGTCCCGACGTGCTCTCCAAGTACCGCGTGCCGGTGGCCCCGACCACTTTCACTTTCAATTTCGCGTTTTAGAAAACCCTTTGAGAGAATATATAAAGCGCCGTGCCGGATCGCCCTGGCACGGCGCTTTTCTTATTTCCGACCGAGCGCCAACCGGCGCTTTACAGTACGGGCGCGGTGGTTCAGATGTTGTCGAGGTATGTGGTGAGTGAAGCGTCAGGGGCGAGCTCCATCTTTTTGCGGAGACGGTAACGGGCCATCTCGACAGACTTGTGTGATATGTTGATCAGCGGGGCGATTTCCTTGCTCGAAAGTCCCATTTTTATGTAGCAGCACAGGCGTTTGTCGGACGCGCTGAGGTTGGGATGCAGCTCCATGAGGCGTTGTGTATAGTTGGCATACACTATGTCGAAATTCTTGTTGAAAATCTTCTGGTCCTCGTCGTGGCTGATGTTTTCCTCGATGGAGTTTTGGATTTTCGACAGCATGCGCTGGGCTGCGGGAGCGCCGATGTCGGTGGCCGACAGTTCCTGTATTTTCGCGAGCTTGGTCGCAATTTCCCCCAGGATTTCGTTTTTGCGTATCAGGCTCATCGTGGTTCCGCGCAGCTCCTGGCTCTTGTTCTTTATGTCGAGTTCGAGCTGTTCGGATTTCAGCGTGGCGATTTCGTAGTCCTTTACCAGTGATTCCTGCTCGGCCCTGCGCCGTGCCGCTTCAAGTTCCTGTTCCTTTTTCTGTTCGAGGTCTCTGCGCGTCTTGTCGGTCCAGCGTCTGAGAACCCAGTATACCAGGAATAATGTCAGGGCAATAAGAATGAGATAGGCGGTTTTGGCGGCTCCCGTCTTGTACCACGGGGGAAGTACCCGCAGTTTGAAGATTGTCTCTTCCGAGCGTCCCGTGCGGGTGTTGCGCGACCTGAGGTGCAGGGTATAATCGCCGTCGGGCAGGCGGGTGTATTCGCGCGAGGCCTCCTTGGAGTAAGGGGTCCAGTCGCGGTCGTAGTTTCCGAGGTACGAGCTGTATTCCATGGCTCCAGCCGAGGTGTATTCCGGGCATGCGAAATCAAACCGCAGAGAGTTCAGTCGGTGGGGTATGGTCAGTGTTTTTTCGTAAGTTGCCGTCGAGAACGACGCCCGGTATATCAGCGAGTCGCTGTTGGCGTATACGGAGCTTACGAATGGGAGAGGTTCTGTCGCCGCGTTTGACGCGCGGCGCGGATTTATGCTCCAGAAGCCGTCCTGGGTTGAAACCAGGAGCTGGTCGCTCTCAACAAGGTCGAGATATGAGAATCCGGGGATTATGTTGCCCGACATTGACTTGAACGATGTGGAATCCACGGTGTACTCTCCGTTTTCTTCCAATATAGCGGTGTTTATGCCCGAGTTCTCAAGCACTGCCAGCACGGAGTCCGACAGCACTTTCAGGGATCCTGATACTGGCTGCCGGAATATTTCTGTCAATTCCTTGTCGGGCAGTATCTTTTCTGTCACAGGGTCGAAAAAGAAGAATCCCGCGGAGGTTGAGAAAACGACGCGTCCCTTGTAGAGGGCCACGGTGTTGTTGTTATTGTCCGGGAGGCCGTCGTCGCTGCTGAACAGGCGGCTTCGGTCGAACCGGCGCCCGGTCGGGTCGAACCGCAGGCGGTAAACCCCTTTGCGCCAATGTGGAATCCATATGTTTCCCTGGTAGTCCTGTATGAAATCGCTCGCGATATCGTCGTATCCCTCTATCTGGCCGGTGTCGGTCCATCGGCCTGCTTTGTTCTCAAGAAGATGGAACCGCTGGTAGGTTGACGCGAGCGCCTTGCCGGGCATTCCTGCGAGAAGGCGTACCCGCATTGTGCCGTTCGGCCCGGCTACGCGGTATATGGGAGCGCCATCCTTCTTTACGAATATGCCCGCGTCGGTCGACACGAACATCTCATCCCCGTGGCCCGTTATCGACCAAACCTGCCCTTTGGCCTCCTGGTGGAACCGCATTGGCGACGGCGAGGGGTGGAAAGGGTAGGGGGCGGAGTAAAGCCCCTGGTTCGTGCCGAAGTATATGCGCTCTCCATTCCGGTAGGACGCGTAGCCGGCGCCTATGGGGTTCAGCGGGCCGGTAAGGTTTGTCATCGGTGTGTTGTAAACCGCGTAGTCGAGTCCGTTGTCGAGCGACAGCCATAAGTTTCCGGCACGGTCGAAACATGCTGAAAGCACTGTGTTGTTCTGCAATCCGCTTTCCTTGTTTATATAGTCGACACGTCCGTTGTCAAAGTTGATTACCGCTGCTCCGCGGTTCACTGTCCCGAACACATAGCAGTCGCCCTGGCAGGCGGCGCTGAAAAGCTGGTTGTCTTTCAGGAACTGGTTTATGTCGCAGTCAAAGGGTATTGCCGATATTCCGTCGTAGATGTAAAGCCCGTCGTCAGAAGTCCCCACAAGCATAGCCGACCCTTCGTTGAACGGCAGGATTGTTATGATTTTCTTCCCGGCGAGGTTTTCCGTGCCACCGATGGGTGATACGTTGTCTCCGTCGACGCGCAGTATCGCTCCGTTTTCAAGGGCGACGAAAGCGAGGCTGCCTATCTGCGACGTGCGCGATATGCGGTTTCTGACGTTGTGGCATTGCAGCGCATCTCCGTCGAGGCTAAGCAGGTGATAGTCGCTCTGGAACCATATCCTGCCGTTGCTCTTTACAATCTTCCATATCTCCGACAGGGGCGGGTGCAGTTCTGGCAGCCCTGCCGATAGCGATGTGTAGGCCAGTTCGCCTGACAGGGAATCGGGAGCGAAATAGCCGAATTCCGCCGATCCTCCCGCATAGAGCCTTCCGGTTTCCCGCTCGTACATCAGCGAGCGGACTGTTGTGAAATTCGGCAGCATGTAGCGTCGCCACCGCGCGCCGTCGAACGACAGCAAGCCGTCCCTGTTGGCGACGTAAAGCCTGCCGATACTGTCCTGGACGCACTCCCAGTTCTGGGTTCCGCTGCCATAGATGTCGCGTCCGAAGTTGCGGACCGGCACGAATCCGGCTCCGGCTCCGGCGGCTGGCAGAGTCATTGTTAATAAGGAAAGGATTGCGACGAGCAGTTGTGATGGCAGCTTCATAGATTGGATAGGAGTAGAAATTGACCGCAAGTTACAAAATATGGTGATGTAGGGTGCGGAAGAAATATATGTTATAAAACATAAAACACATAAATATTTGTATATTAATGATATATCCAATATGTGTAGGGCGGTTGTAGGGGTGATATTTCTTTATTGTAGAGTTAGGATAGGGGTCTTGCTATTGCAGATTGCCCCTGAGGGTATTAATTTTGCAGCGTCGAAAGTGACAAAACGGCACTCGTCACACAGACGTTCGCCGCAGCGTACATACAAATCAGTTGTCGCATACGCTGGCTGGCAACTGGCAAATATCGTTTCCGAGCTAATACCATTCATTATAATATGAACAAGGCAATCATTTCACTTTTCTTACTCCTGATGGGGCTTTATGCTTCCGGCCAGGATATCTCCGTTACGGGAGTAGTAAGCTCCGCAGAGGACGGCGAGCCGCTGATCGGCGCGTCGGTGAGGGTCAAGGGGAAATCCTCCGGCGTTACCACCGACATTGACGGCAATTATATTATTAATGTGAGGAACGGGGCCGTATTGCAGTTCTCGTATGTGGGCTACGAGCCTGAAGAGCGCGTCGTCCGCGGGACTTCCGCCGTTAATGTCTCGCTCAAACAGCAGTCCAACGTGCTCGACGAGCTGGTCGTGATCGGTTACGGAGCTGTCAAGAAAAGCGACCTGACAGGCTCCGTCAGCAGTGTTTCCTCCGACAAGCTCACCAAGACCCCGGCCGCTTCGCTTTCCAACGCCTTGCAGGGACAGGTCGCTGGCGTGACGGTCAACTCGTTGACCGGGCGCCCCGGCGCGGGCGCCGAGGTGCGCATTAGAGGTGTCGGTACTGTTAACGGCTCCTCGCCGATATATGTCGTTGACGGCGTGATCGCCGACGACATAGACTTTCTGTCGCCCAACGACATAGAGCACGTGGAAGTGCTTAAAGACGCCTCGGCCACCGCTATTTACGGCTCGCGCGGCGCGAATGGCGTGATCATAGTCACGACCAAGGGTGGCGGCCTCAAACAGCCGACCCATGTGACATTCAACGGCTACATCGGTGTGCAGCAGCGCTGGAAGAAGCTGAAAGTGATGAATGCCAAGGACTATGCCGACACATATGTTGCCATCAACGGAAACGCTTCCGCGAAGAAAGTCTACGCCGAGCAGGGATTCAACCAGTGGCTGAACTTATACCAGGGTGTGCGTTCATCCGATTATTATCCCACCGTGTATGACGCGGAGAAGAACCCCGGTGGCTTCGATTATTCGCAAGTCGATACCGACTGGCAGGACGAGGTGTTCCGCAACGGACTTATACAGAACTATCATCTCGCTCTCGACGGCGGTTCCGACCGTATGACCTACTCCATGTCGGCCAGCTGGTTCGGCCAGGAAGGCATAATCATAGGATCTGACTACCAGCGCTTCACCGCGCGCCTCAACACCTCGTTCCAGGCTTTCCCCTGGCTTAAGGTCGGCGAGAACATCACGTTCATGTCGTCAGTGGCTAAGAACGCCTATGAGAGCGGCGACAACTCCGAAAGCGCCGGCGCCAACATCATATCCGCGGCTTTCGCGATGGCGCCTTGGGATCCGACCCGTTACCCCGAAGGGACGGTGAACCGCAAGGGTGTGGATATGGGAGGCCGCATCTCAGCCGGTTCCGCCTATAAGAACGTGACCAACCCGCTCTCGATGGTCGAGTATTCCCATCCGAAGGTCAACAGCGAGCGCTTCGTTGGCAATGTGTTTCTCGAACTGACACCGGTGAAGCACTTCAATCTCCGTTCAAGTTACAGCTTCGACTACCGGCTGACGCGCGACAAGAGTTTCATGGACTCCTACGAGGTCTCGGCCTACGACAAGCGCGACAAGAACTTCCTCAGCTCCTCGATGGCCCGCAGCTACTACTGGAATGTCGATAACATCCTGACCTATAACAACACCTTCGGCAAGCACTCGCTGACGGCAATGGCCGGCTTCACCCTCGAGGAATACAACTATTACTCGATCGGCAACTCCGGCTCGAGCATCCTCAACCCCGTTGAGCGCAACTGGTATCTCTCGCAGGTTACCGACGACTACGGCACCCCGAGCGACGGCGTCGCCCGCAACCGCCGCCAGTCATGGCTCGGACGAATCAACTACTCGTTCGACAACCGCTACCTGCTGACGGTCAACTTCCGCGCCGACGGCTCCTCGAAGTTTGCCGAGAACCGCTGGGGTTATTTCCCCTCCTTCGCCCTGGCGTGGAGAATGAGCAACGAGTCGTTCCTCCGCGACTTCCAGCCGCTCAACGAGCTGAAATTGCGCCTCGGATGGGGCAAGGTCGGCAACGACAATATCGGCAACGATGCCTTCGTGCTCAATATGTTCAACAACGGCCCGACTTTCGTGGATTATGTCCTCGGCTCCGGCCAGAGCCTCGTCAACGGCGCGGCCGTGCTCACCTGGATCAACAACGGCGGCCATTGGGAGAACACCGAGCAGTGGAGCGCGGGCGTTGATTTCAACTTCTGGAACGGCAAGCTCTCAGGCTCGGTGGACGGATTTATCCGCGACACCAACGACATGCTCATGAGCGTGAACGCTCCGGCGCATGTAGGCAACCGCTACGCGAGCACCGCCAATGTCGGCAAGGTGCGCAACAAGGGTATCGAGATCACCCTCGACCACTCCATGCAGGCCACCCGCGACTTCCGCTATTCGGTCGGCGGCAACGTATCCTTCATCCACAACGAGCTTACGGAGCTTAACGGAGGCGCGCCGATCTACACCAACTACGGCCAGGTGCAGGTTGTCGACCGCGGATTCCCCCTCTACTACTTCTGGGGTTACCAGTGCGACGGCATCTACCGTAGCGACGAGGAGGTGCTCGAACACCTCCACGGCTACACCGCCGCCGACACTCCCTTCCACGCCGGCGACGCCAAGTACCGCGACAACAACGGCGACGGCCGCATCGACGACAAGGACCGCGTGAACCTCGGTTCCTCGATTCCCAAGATCAACTACGGCATAAACCTCGGAGCCTGGTACCGTGACTTCGACCTCCAGCTCTTCTTCCAGGGTGTCGCCGGTTCGAAAATCTACAACCAGATGCGCCACCGCCTCGAAAGCAACGGCACAACATCCGTGCTCGACCCGATTATGGTTGACGCGTGGACTGTCGATAACCCCAACGGCTCGATTCCCAACCCGCGCAACACGGTCAACTACTACGTCTCGGACCGTTTCCTGGAAAGCGGCAACTACTTCCGGCTGAAAAACGTGCAGCTCGGCTATTCGCTGCCGAAATCGGTGCTCGGCGAGCGCGGCCTCTCAAACTGCCGCTTCTATGTGCAGGCTTCCAATCTGTTCACTGTCACCAAATACAAGGGCTTTGACCCCGAGGTGAGCGGCGGTGTCGATTATGGGAACTATCCTCAGAGCCGCACATTTATCTTCGGTGTGAACATAACCTATTAACCTACACGCGACCATCCTGTTGAACTCATCCAAAAATCAACATCTACCATGGATTTCAATTTGAACAAGAATATATTTAAAGCGGGAATCCTCGCCGTGGGCCTGAGCCTCTCGGGGTGCAACGACTGGCTGGCCGAGCCTACGCCAGGATCCACCAAGCTCGACGACTTTTTCGTGTCGGGCGCGGCCTGCGTGCAGGTTGTCAACGGCTGTTACGCGCCCCTGGCATGGGAATACAACAAAAGCTATTTCTCTGAGTGGTTCATCGGCGACATCGCCTCCGACGACGCCCTCAAAGGGGGGCAGAACGTGGCCGACGGAGCCGACGCGTATGATATAGACAACTTCAAGACCAACGCCAACAATAACATAATCCTCGACTACTATCGCGCCAAGTACCAGGGAATCATACGCTGCAACCTCGCCCTGAAACAAGTGGCTGCCTATACTCCCGACGAGACTCTGAGCGAGAGCGAGCGCGACCGCCTGCTCGGCGAGGCTTACTTCCTGCGCGCGTTCTACTATTTCCAGCTCGTGCGCGTGTTCGGCGGTGTGCCCCTCGTCCACGACGTTCTTGACTCCTCGGACCGCTGGCAGCAGCCCCGCGCCACCGCCGAGAAGGTCTACGAGTCGATTGTCGGCGACCTGGTAAAGGCCGAGAAGATGCTTTGGGCCAAGAGCGCCTATCCCGAGGAAGATCTCGGACGCGCCACCCGCGGAGCCGCCCGCGCCATGCTCTGCAAGGTGTTCCTCTATATGAAGGACTATGACAACGCCTATACCTGGGGCAAGCTCTTCGTCGACGAGGAATACAAGGCCGGGGAATACTCGCTATGCCCGGTTTATACCGACAATTTCACCCTTGCCGGTGAGAACGGTCCCGAAAGCGTGTTTGAGATCCAGTACGCGGCCGATCCGACCAGCGACTACGGCGAAGGTTTCGGCTTCACACGCGGCACGTTCTCGATCATCCTCACCCGTCCGCGCATGGACTCGCTCGGCTCGCAGGCCGGCTGGGGGTGGAACCATCCGACCCACAACCTATACGCCGAGTTCGAGGAGGGTGACACGCGCCGCGAGGCCGCGATCGGAACGCCTGACGAGGCCGGTCTGACGCAGGCCGATGTCAACTACCTCGGTTCACCGTATTACAACAACAAGACTTCGATGAGCGAGGGGGGCACGTTCCCTCCGATCGACCACCACAGCCGCGGTCCGCTCAACTACCGCCTGTTGCGCGCTTCCGATGCCCTGCTGCTCTATGCGGAAGCCGCCCTTGAAAGCGGCAAAGACATCAATGCCGCCAAATGGGCTTTGGAAGAAGTCCGGGCCCGCGCCCGCGCGAACTCTGCCGATCCGGCCAACGCTCTGCCCGAGTTCCCCGCCTACCGCGGCTACGCCGACAACACCACTTCGCTCCGCGACGCCATCCGCCACGAGCGCCGCGTGGAGCTGGCCATGGAGGGGCACCGCTGGTTCGACATCGTGCGCTGGGGCATCGCCGCCGACGTGATGAACAAGGATAACGGCTCCTATGGCAGCCACGAGACCGACGAGGCCCGCGCCGAGATGGCGAACTTCGTCGCCGGGAAGCACGAGCTGTTCCCGCTGCCGGCGGAGGAGATTGCCCTGAACCCGATGGATCAGAATCCCGGTTACTAAAAACAAAACAACACAACCCTAACAAATAACAACTATCATGAAAAAGTTTACCCTAATCGCCGCCGTGGTAATGACTGCCGTCGCAGCGCAGGCACAGTACACCGTCAACCCCTCCACTGCCGAGGTTATCAAGGGAGGCGTAAGCTCCGTTGACTACATCATCCTCTCCGAGGGCGCTATCGCCGAGTTCCAGAAGGCCGGCGCCAAGATGAACTACGTAGGCCCGTCGCCCGACGAAGGCCGCAACCTCTGGTACTGGGCCGGTTTCGCACCTGCCGACGAGTCCTATCCCCGTGTCGATCAGGAGGAGGGCGGCTATGTCTCCGTTGAGGTTACCGGCGATGCCGGCTGGTCTGGAGCCGGTTTCGCCATCGCCGAGCCGGGTGTGAATCTGTCACATATGGACGATAACACGATTTTCCACCTCGGTTACATGTCGCCCACCGGCAATGCTCCCGCCTCGATCGCCGTGATTGTCCTTGACGGCGGCGACTTCGGCTCCAAGCCTGCCAAGTTCGCTCTCGGAGAGGCGTTCAACGACAACGGCACCATCTTCCCCGCTGTCGGCCCCAAGGCTACTGACGAGTGGCAGGGTATCGAGATTTCCCTTGCGAACCTGAAAAAGCTGTGGCCCGACTTCTCGCTCAACAACAAGGCCGCATGGCAGGGCAACATAATGTCGTGGCTCGGCGGCAACGTCAAGGGCCAGACAATGGCTTTCGATGCCGCTTATTTCTACAACCGCGGCTCTGAGGCCGGTGTCGACACTGTTGAAGGCGAGACGGCCGAGTTTGTCGTTACCGCCAACACCGTCAACGTGGCAGGTGCCAACGGAATCAGCCTCTACAACATCGCCGGCCAGCTCGTGAAGGCTACCGAAGGCACAACCCTCGGCCTCGACAACCTCGCCAAAGGTGTTTACGTTGCCAAGGCGGCCAACAAGACCCGCAAGATTGTCGTAAGATAACGACCGACTGAGATAACAACGAATAAAACTGTCAAACGGCGGGGGCTGCGGCTCCTCGCAGCCCCCGCTATGTTTTTCCCAATCCTCATTCCCCCGACATTATTAAAAAAACAGACCTTCAATGAAAAAGTCGCATCTTTTCGCCGCGTCTCTCCTCGCCATCGCTTTACCCCAAGCCGCTATTTCTGCCGAGCCGCAAGAAGGTTCGGGCGCTACCGACGGCTTTATGCTCGTATGGCAGGAGCTGTTCGACGGCCAGGAGCTTAATCCTCTCCGTTGGGACATCGAGGTGAACGGCGCCGGGGGAGGCAACAACGAGCTGCAATATTACACCGACCGCCCTGAGAACGTGCGTGTCGGCGACGACGGCCAGGGGAACGGATGCCTCATAATCACGGCGCGCCGCGAGAAATATTCAGGGAAGAATTTCACTAGCGGACGCGTGAACTCCAAGAACCGGATAGCCTTCACTCACGGCAAGCTCGAGGCCTCTATCAGGCTTCCGAAGACCGCCAACGGCCTGTGGCCCGCCTTCTGGATGATGGGCAACGACTACGACCAGGTGGGATGGCCCAAGTGCGGCGAGACCGACATTCTCGAGATGGGTAACGCCGAGGGCATCAAGAACGGCACCCAGGAGCGCTTCTTCAACGGCGCGTGCCACTGGGGGCAGGGCTGGCCCGCGGCCTCCTATGCCAAATCTACCACCAAGGCGTATTCCCTGCAAGACGGCGAGTTTCATCTGTACACTCTTATCTGGGACGAGAATTCTATTGCCATGTACGTCGATCTCGACCGTCAGCCAAAGCAGAACCCTTACTACAAAATCGACATTCCGGCCGATGACCCGGACAATGAATGGTCGGCCGGCAATTACTTCCACAAGGATAACTTCATATTGTTCAACCTCGCTGTCGGGGGAGACTTCACCGGGCTGCACTCGGCATCGGATATAACGAGTCTCAGCGACGGCAACAACAACGAGGCCTCGATGTATGTCAACTATGTAAGAATCTACCAGAAGGGACTTACATCCGAAAACCTCGACGCGCTCGATCCCGGAGACAGCGAACATTCGTCCGGAATCACTGACCTGCGCGCTGACGCGGGCGACCGGATCCGTTTCGACGGCAACAACGTCATATCGTCGCATCCCGCTATCGAGCTGTATTCTTTAAGCGGGTCGAAAGTGGCTTCCACCGACTGCGGTGTGCTCAGCGTGGATTCCCTCAGTCCGGGGGTATATCTCGCGCATACCAAGGCAAGTACCGAGAAAATCTGCATCCGGTAACTCCGTCCGGCCAACGTGCCGGAAAAGCTAAGAGAGCGGATCGCCAGATCCATTCTCCGCGACAATTGTATCCTGACAATAACAACCACGAATATATATACATAATGAATAAAAACATAATCACAGCCGTCCTTGGCGTGTGCTGCGCGGTTACCGCCGCCGGGCGCACGGAGGCTGAAATCGACAGCTGCGTCAACGACTTGCTGGGCCGTATGACGCTTGCCGAGAAGGTCGGGCAGCTTAACCAGCGTTCAGGCTTCGGTTATGCCGACGAGATGGTAGGCCTGGTGCGTTCCGGCGGCGTGGGTTCCATTCTCAACGAGACAGATCCCGAGACCGTCAACAAACTGCAACGCGACGCCGTGGAGAAGAGCCGTCTGGGCATACCCCTGGTTTTCGCCCGCGACGTTGTTCACGGCTTCAAGACGATTTTCCCCATCCCCCTGGGGCAGGCCGCGTCGTTTAATCCGGCGCTTGTCGAGGAGGGAGCGCGCATAGCTGCCGACGAGGCTTCCTCGGTCGGCATCCGATGGACGTTCTCCCCGATGGTCGATGTCTCGCGCGACCCCCGCTGGGGACGCATCGCGGAGAGCTTCGGCGAGGACACCTATCTGTCGTCGGTGCTCGGCGTGGCCATGGTGAAAGGCTACCAGGGTGACGATCTGACAAAGCCGAACACTATGGCGGCCTGCGCCAAACATTTCGCAGGTTATGGGGCGTCGGAGAGCGGCCGCGACTATAACACCACCTGGATTCCCGAAATCCAGCTCCGCGAGACGTATCTGCCCCCCTTCAAGGCAGCGAGCGACGCGGGCGCGGCCACTTTTATGTGCTCGTTCAATGACATCAACGGCATCCCCTCTTCGGGCAACCGCCACCTGCTCCGCGACATACTCCGCGACGAGTGGGGATTCGACGGTATGGTTGTAAGCGACTGGGGTTCCCTCGACCAGATGATACCCCACGGATTCAGCCGCGACCGCCGGCACGCCGCCATGCAGGGCGTCAACGCCGGAGTTGACATGGACATGGAAAGTTATGCCTACTGTGCGCATCTCGAGGATCTCGTCAGCAAGGGCGAGGTTTCCGAGGCCGCCGTCGACAGCCTCGTTGCCAATGTGCTGCGTCTGAAATACCGTCTCGGGCTATTCGAAAACCCATATGTCGACATAAAGACTTCCAAGCGGTTTTATGCCGATGCATCGCTCGACGCGGCCCGCAGGGCTGTGGAGGAGAGCGCCATCCTCCTGAAAAACAACGGGGCGCTTCCAATTGACAATAGTAAGGTAAGAAAGATAGCTGTTGTCGGCCCTATGGCCGACGCCCGCCACGACCAGGTTGGCACCTGGGTGTTCGATTTCGAGAAGGAGCGCAGCGTCACTCCGCTCGACGCTCTGAAAGATATGTATGGTGAGAAAAACATCATTTACGCTCCCGGGCTCGAATACAGCCGGCAGAACGACACCAAAGGCTTTGCCGCTGCCGTGAAGGCAGCGCGCGAGGCCGACTTGGTGCTCTGTTTCGGCGGCGAGGAGGCTGTGCTTTCCGGAGAGGCGCATTGCCGCGTCGACCTTACTCTTCCAGGCGCTCAAAGCGCTCTGTTGCGCGAACTTAAAGCAACCGGCAAGCCAGTGGTGCTCGTGGTGCAGGCTGGCCGCTCGCTGGCGCTGGCCGACGACGCGGCGCTGGCCGACGCTACGGTGTTCTGCTTCCACGGCGGTACGATGACCGGCCCGGCGCTGGCCAACCTCCTTTCCGGCGAGGTTAACTTCTCTGGCCGCTGCCCGGTATCATTCCCCCGTATGTCTGGCCAGGTGCCCATTTATTACAACCGTAAGAACACCGGGCGTCCGGCGGCCGATATGACCCTCATCAACGATATCCCCCTGGAGGCCGGGCAGACTTCCACCGGCTGCACGAGCTACTATCTCGACGCCGGCGACGGGGCCCTTTTCCCGTTCGGCTACGGGTTGAGCTACACTACTTTCGCCTATTCTGACCCTGTCATTTCCTCTTCGGAAATCGCTCCCGACGGCTCGTTGACCGTGAGCTGCACGGTCAGCAACACAGGCTCGCGCGAGGGAAGCGATGTCGCGCAGCTGTACGTACGCGACCATATCGGGTCGCTGGTGCGCCCCGTGCGCGAGCTCCGCGGCTTTGAGAAGGTGACCTTGAAACCGGGCGAAAGCCGGGTGGTGACATTTACCTTGCGCCCCGACGATCTGGCGTTCTACAACACCCCGACCACGCGCGTCGTGGAGCCGGGCGAGTTCAGTGTGTGGATTTCACCCGACAGCCAGTCAGGCAATCCAGCTAAGTTCAACGTCGTTGACCAGCCATCCGTGGCGGCTAACAATTGATTATTATGAAAAGAAATATCGTCATTATGGCAGCGCTTCTGGCTGTCGCCGGTTCGGCGGCGGCCAAAAGCCCCAAGCGCGGTCTGAGCGAGAACGAGTTCCAGTTCAAGGCGCAGATGGCCGCCGTGGCTCCCGGTGTCAGCTGGTTCTACAACTGGGGTCCCGAGCTGGGCCGGTATATCGCCAACGAGAACGTTATGGAGTATGTGCCTATGTGCTGGAACGGCAATTACGATGCCGATAAGATACGCTCCTGGGCGGCAGCCCACCCCGACTGCGGGTATCTCCTGGGCTTCAACGAACCTAACTTCACCAACCAGGCCGACATGACCCCGCAGGCCGCGGCCGCCAAATGGCCTGAGGTCCAGGCTCTCGCCAGGGAACTGAACTTGAAGCTCGTGGCTCCGGCGCTTAACACGTCACCCAACCCGCCTTACCAGGACCCGACCAAGTGGATGGACGAGTTCGTGGCCATTGTAGGCCTCGATGCCTTCGATTATACGGCGGTTCACAGCTACGGGGGCTTCAACGCGATGAAAAACATAGCCACAACCTTCCACGACCGATACGGCAAGGAGGTGTGGGTGACAGAGTTCTGTTACTGGCCCGAGGAAGGGAATCCCAACAGTTATGTCTCTCCCGAATCGCAGATCGCCTCTATGATACAGAGCGTGGAATGGCTTGAGAAGACGCCCTGGATCTTCCGATACGCCTGGTTCAAGGCTGTCGGCAGCTCCGACGCCTCCAAAGGCCCCAACTTCGGGCTGTTGCTTTCCGGCAAAGGAGAGGCAGAGCGCGAGCTTTCCGAGCAGGGCAAAGTGTATGTGAATATGG
>CAJTRT010000034.1 GCA_910579105.1 uncultured Muribaculaceae bacterium
GAGCCTTCGGAGGAGAACACCCTCGCCACCGGCACCATCGGGGTGACGCTCACGCGCAGACGGTTGTCGGGAAGGCGCTCCACCTCCACGCTCTCGGTGAAGCGCAACCCGCGCAGGCGGTTCTCGACCCACTGGGTGTTGACCCTCGAAAGAGGTTTCCCGCCCCCGGGAATCCCCCAGCCGCGGAGCAGCCGCTCGACCTCGGCGCGCACGTCGCGCCCGGCCTCGGCGTCACCCTCGACGACCACCTCGACCCCGGCGCACCTCTCCCGGGCCGACATGTCGTCGGCTATGAAGAGGGCGAAACCGAGGTAGACGGCGAGAATCACCGACAGCAGGCAGCGTATTACACCAGTCTTGGTCACTTTTCCGTTATCTTTTTTTCGATTAACAATCAGTCGGCAGCGGCCAGCGGGCCGGCCTCGGCGGCCGCCTCGGCAATCCCCGGAAGGAGGTTGGCTATATCGCCGGCGCCGGCGGTCAACAGAATGTCAAAGTTAGCGCTTTTTATTTTATTTATCAAGCCGTCGTAAGGAATTAACTCCTTGTCGGCGCAGGTGACTTTCGACAGAATCATCTCCGAACCGACTCCCGGAATCGGCTCCTCGCGGGCCGGGTATATCGGAAGCAGCCACACGCGGTCGGCCATGGAGAGCGCGGCGGCGAAGCCGTCGGCGAAGTCGCGCGTACGGGTATAGAGGTGCGGCTGGAACGCCACCGTCAGTTTCCTACCGGGATAAAGCGCTTTGACCGAGGAGATAGCCGCCCGTAGCTCGTCGGGGTGGTGGGCGTAGTCGTCGATGATGACGCGGCCCCGCGGGCCTTCCTCGCGGAGCCAGAACTCGAAGCGACGCTTAGCGCCCTGGAACGAGGCGACCGCCTCGCGGGCCTTTACAGCGTCAAAACGGCCCGTGAGCCACACGGCGGCGAGAGCCGCCACCGCGTTCTCTATGTTCACCTCGACAGGCACGCCGAGCGAGATGTCGCGCACCTTGCCGCCGGGGAACACGAAGTCAAACGTGATCACCCCGTGTCCGCGGCGTATGTAGGCGGCGTGGAAGTCCCCCTCGTCCTTCGAGTAGGTATATACGCGCACGCCCTCGGCAGGACGCGGTTTGAGCTTCAGCCCGGTGTGCAGCAGCAGCGCGCCGTCGGGACGCACAAGCTCAGTGAAGCGGGCGAATCCTTCGAGATACCCTTCCTCGTCGCCGTAAATGTCGAGATGGTCGGGATCGGTAGCTGTCACAACCGCGATGTACGGCGTGAGCTGGTGGAAGGAGCGGTCGTATTCGTCGGCCTCTATTACCGAGAACGGTGAAACGGGACTGAGCAGGAAATTGGTGCCGTAGTTGCGGAGCACCCCGCCGAGGAAGGCGTTGCAGCCCGTTCCCTGCGTATGCAGGATATGCGCCGCCATGGAGGATGTGGTGGTCTTGCCGTGCGTGCCGGCGAAGCAGAGGCTCTTGCTCTGGCGAGTCACGTCGCCCAAGAGCCGCGCGCGCTTCACAACCTCGAAGCCGTTATCCCGGAAATAACCGAGAATCCTGTTGTCAGCCGGAACCGCGGGCGTGTATACTACCAGCGTGGCGGCCGGGTCCAGGAATACGGCGGGAATCTCCGCCTCGTCGTCGTTGAAGGTAATCGCGACCCCCTCCGCGGCGAGGTCGTCGGTAAGCTCGGAACGGGTGCGGTCATACCCGGCCACCTTGTAACCCTTGGCGAGGAAATAACGCTCGAGGGCCGCCATGCCTATGCCTCCGGCGCCGATGAAATATATATTGGTCTTCTCCATATCGGTCAGTGTGTTAGTGTTTGACAATATAAAGCAGCCGTTCGGCTATCAGGTCGTCGGCACCCGGAAGCGCCATGGCCCGGGCCGCGCGGCGGATTTCATCCAGGCGTCCGGGCGACGCGAGCAGCGATGTGACGGTGCCGGCGAGACAGCCGCGGCAATCGCGGTCGAGCACCATGACGGCCGCGCCCTTGTCGGCGAGCGCCTCGGCGTTGTGGCGCTGATGGTCCTCGGCCACATTCGGCGACGGGACGAGCACCGACGCCATCCCCGCGATCTGTATCTCGGAAATAGTGGATGCCCCGGCGCGGGAAACCATCAGGTCGGCACCGGCATAAACAAGGTCCATACGGTCGATAAAAGGTTGTACCCGCAGGCGCCCGGCCACTTCGGGGTGTTCGGCCAGGAAACTGTCGGCAAACCCGCGGCACTCCTCAGCGTAGAGCTTGCCCGTCTGCCAGAGCACCGAGGCGCCGGCAGCCATAATGGCCTCGAGCGCTCCTTTCATGGAATCGTTGACGGTACGGGCCCCGAGACTTCCCCCCACGACAGCCACCAAGGGCTTGTCGGCGGGGAAACCGAGCTCTGCCTTGGCCTCGGCTCGCCCGACCGGGCAGTCGGCGATTCCGGCACGCACCGGGTTGCCGGTCTTCTCGATCTTCGCGGCAGGGAAGAAACGCTCCATACCGTCGTAAGCGACGCATATCGCGTCGGCCTTCTTCGCAAGCAGCTTGTTGGTAACCCCGGCGTAGGAGTTCTGCTCCTGTATAAGTGTGGGTATGCCGCGTTTCTGCGCCGCTTTGAGCATAGGGCCGGAAGCGTATCCTCCCACCCCCACGCATATGTCGGGGCGGAACTCTTTGAGAATGGCTTTCGCCATGCGCATGCTTTTCAGCAGCCTGAACACCACCGGTATGTTCTTCCACAGCTTCCGACGGTTGAAGCCGGCCACGGGCAACCCGATTATACGGTAACCCGCGGCAGGGACGCGCTCCATCTCCATACGCCCCAGGGCGCCCACGAAAAGGATTTCGGCTTCCGGATAGAGCCTTCTGACAGCCCCCGCGACCGCCAGGGCCGGGAAAATATGTCCGCCGGTGCCGCCACCGGAAATAAGCACTCTCATATTATTAAAACGCTTGGGTGTTAAAACGCTCAGGGCATAACTCTTGTCCTCGGCTCACGCCTCGGCACAGTGATGAATCTCTTTCCTTCCAGCCACGGTATGCGACAGATGATGAATCAGAACTATAACCCATATCCTGACAATTCGGTTCAGTCAATCTTGCCGGGATTCACCGCGTCCATATCCTCCGGGAGCTCGCGGGCAGCCGCCAGGATATCCTTTCGCTTGTTGCTCTGCGAGGCGAAGCGGCTCACAGCCAGCATAAGGCCGAACGCTATGGAGGTCGCGATGATCGATGTGCCCCCCTTGGAAATCATCGGCAGCGGCTGCCCAGAGACAGGGAACACCCCGGTGACGATGGCCATATGGAACAGCGCCTGCAACACGATCATCACAGCCATTCCCATAACCAGCAGAGCCGGGAACACGTGGGTGCAGCGCGCCGCTATCACCCCGGCGCGCCCGAGCAGGCAGAGATACAGCACGAGAAGCGCCATACCCCCTATGAAGCCCCAGTCCTCGACGATTATGGCGAAGATATAATCGGAGAACGCCAGCGGCAGGCGCGCGGTCTCGCGCGAATTGCCGGGAAGGACCCCGTGGATTCCTCCGTTGGCCTGGGCGAAATAGGAATACATCTCCTGGCGGTTCTTCGCGTCAATCCGGTATTCCGGGTCATACTTGTTGACGGAATCGTTGCCAAGCCAGCGGTCGATGCGCGCCATCCATGTCGACTGGCGGGCGTGGGTCACCTCCTTGCCATCCAAGTCCTTGCCGGTGGTCATGATGGCGGTGGTCTCAGCCGCCGTCTCACTGTCGCCGTCGCCGCGGACCGCCAGGAACACGCCCCCTATCGCGCCATAGCAGACAAGAACCAGAAGGAAGCGTTTCATATCCACCCCCGCGATCAGCATCATGGCGAAGGACACGCCCATCAGCAGCAGCGTGTTGGTCAGGCCCTGTGTGACAAGAAGGCCGCCGCATACCAGCACGAAGCCGGCGCTGACTATCAGCCCGACATTCTTCACCCCCCGGCTCGCGCTGGTCTTGCGCGTCATCGTATAGGCGATGAAGAGCACCACGGCGAGTTTCAGAAGCTCCGCCGACTGCAACGGGATGCCAAGAAGCACCATTGAGCGGCGGGCGCCGTTGATAATCTGGCCGTTGAAGAACACATAGAACCCTATCACCAGGCTGAACAAGGCGAACAGCGGGGTAAACTGGATGATCCACTTGAATTTCAGACGCGACAGGCCGATCGTGATGCCGGCGCCGAGCACCAGCATCTTGCCGTGGCGCAGCAGCGGCGCGAGCACGTTGGAAGCCTGCACCTCGCGCGACGAGGCGCTGTACAGCTCCACCACCGACACCACCAGCAGGGCGATGTAGACGGCCCAGATATATTTGTCGGCCTTGCGGGTGTCGGCGCCCTCCCTGGCGGGGAGATCAGCCGCGAGCCCCTGGGGCATACCGGTTTCCATAATTAATTATTTTTATTGAGAGAGTTTTATAGGTCGCACGCAAGATAGACACGCATTCTTTGCTGGGACATGCCTTTGACATGTTTTATGACGATTATCTTTCAGATAGAAATTCATTTCGTCGCGGCAAGATTCCTGACCGCCTCCTTGAAACGGCGCCCCCGGTCCTCGTAGCTCGTGAAGAGGTCGAAGCTGGCGCAGCATGGGGAGAGCAGCACCACATCCCCCTCTCCCGCGATCCCGCGGGCGGCGGCCACGGCCTCGTCGAGCGAATGGGTGTCGCGGAGCTCGGGCACCTCGCCTGAGAAGAAGTCAACGATTTTGGCGTTGTCCTTACCCATGGCCACGATGCCCTTTACCTTCTCGCGCACCAGCGGGAGAATCTCGGAATAGTCGTTCCCCTTGTCCTTCCCCCCGAGAATCAGCACGGTCTGCTTTCCGGCGGGCATGCTTTCGAGGGCGTACCAGCAGGAGTTGACGTTCGTGGCCTTGGAATCGTTGATCCAGCGCACGCCGTCGACCATGCCGGCAGGCTCAAGGCGGTGTTCCACCCCCTCGAAATCGCCGAGCGCCCGGCGGATGTCCTCGTTCCTTACGTCCATCAGGCACGCGCTCAGACCCGCCGCCATGGAGTTGAAGAGGTTGTGCAGGCCCCGCAAGGCCAGTTCGCGGCGCGGCATGCGCAGCTTCTGCTCCGCTGTGTCGAGCACCAGCTCCCCGTCTTCGTCGATCCACGCCGCCGCCCCCTCCTCGCGGTGTTCGGCGAAGGGGAAGAGGCGAGCCTCGGTGGAGACGCGCTCCAGCTGACGGCGGATCACCGGGTCATCCTCCCAGAAGATGAACGCATCGCAGGGAGTCTGGTTGCGCAGGATGCGGAACTTGGCGTTGATATAATTCTGCATCTCGTAGTCGTAGCGGTCGAGATGGTCTGGGGTAATGTTCATCAGCACCGCGATGTTGGCCCGGAAGTCATACATGTTCTCGAGCTGGAAGGAGCTGAGTTCCACCACATAGACCTCGTGGGGATCCTCGGCCACCTGCCATGCCAGCGAGCGCCCGACATTGCCGGCAAGCCCGGCGTCGACACCCGCCTCGCGGAGTATGTGGTAAATCAGCATGGTGGTGGTGGTCTTGCCGTTGGAGCCGGTTATGCATACCATCTTGGAATCGGTGTAACGCCCCCCGAACTCGATTTCCGAGATTATGGGCGTCCCTTTCTCCGCGAGCTGCCTGACAAGCGGGGCCGTCGGGGGGATTCCCGGCGACTTGACCACCTCGTCGGCATCAAGCACCAGCCCGGGGGTGTGCCCCCCCTGCTCGAACGGGATTCCGCGACGTTCCAGCTCCGCGACGTAGCGGGGCGCGATCGTCCCGGCGTCGGAAAGAAACACGTCCATCCCCCTGGCCTTCGCGAGTATGGCGGCACCCACGCCGCTCTCGCCGCCTCCGAGCACCACCAGGCGCTTTTTATCGTCAATATTTCCAGCCATTTTAAGTCGGTCGATTTATCTGATTTTCAAAGTTACGAAAGTTATTACCGCCAGGAAGAGCGTCACAATCCAGAAACGGGTGACGATCTTCGACTCCGGGATCGCCTGCAACGGCTTCTGTATCAAGGCGTCGATTCCGGCGTTACCCTCCTTCTGATAATGATGGTGGAGGGGGGTCATCTTGAACACCCGTCGCCCTGTGCCAGTGCGCCTCTTGGTGTACTTGAAATAGGCCACCTGCACCATCACCGAAAGATCCTCGGCGTAGAACACAGCGCACAGCAGCGGTAGCAGCAGCTCCTTGTGGATCAGGATGGCGAGCACGGCGATGATGCCGCCGATCGTCAACGAGCCGGTGTCGCCCATGAACACCTGCGCCGGGTACGCGTTGTACCACAGGAACCCGACCAACGCCCCGATGAACGCCGCCGAGAACACGGTGAGTTCCTCGCTACCCGGTATGTACATTATGTTCAGGTAGCTCGAATAGATGATGGAACCGCCGAGGTAGGCCATTATGGCGAGCGCCACGGCTATGATCGCCGAGCACCCGGTTGCCAGGCCGTCAAGGCCGTCGGTGAGATTCGCGCCGTTGGATGTGGCGGTCACAAGAAATATCGTGACCAGGATGAACAGCACCCATCCCCCGGCCTGCGCCCCCTCGTCGCCAAGCCAGCGCGTCAGCGACGAATAGTCGAAATTGTTCTCCTTCACGAAGGGTATGGTGGTCTGGGTGGCCTTTATGTCGTTCGACTCATATATGACCTCCTCCACCTCGTTGGACACGGCGTTGACCACCTCGTGGTTCTGCCGTATCACCATGTCGGGGGAGAGCATCATCGTGAGACCGACAATCAGCCCCAGCCCCACCTGGCCGATGATCTTGAACCGGCCGCTCATTCCGTCCTTGTTGTGACGCTTGATTTTGAGATAGTCGTCGGCGAAGCCGAGCGTCCCGAGCCACGCCGTCGCCACGATCATCAGCAGCATGTAGACGTTGGCCAGCTTACCGACGAGCAGGCACGGCACCAAAGTCGCCACTATGATGATTATGCCCCCCATCGTAGGGGTGCCGGTCTTCTTCATCTGCCCCTCGAGCCCGAGGTTGCGTACGATTTCCCCGACCTGCATCATTTGCAGGCGGTCGATTATGCGGCGCCCTATCACCATGGCGATAAAGAGCGACAGTAGGATGGCCGCCCCGGCGCGGAAAGTGATGTAGTCCATCAGCCTCGCGCCTGGCACGCCCCATTCTTCAAGATACTGGAAAAGATAGTAAAGCATCCTTCCTTGTTATGTTAACCTTCTGTTATATTCTAAGTTATACCCGCGGCAGCCACACGCGTAACGGCTGTCAGCGGATTCCGAACACCTCGGCCACCACCTCGGCGTCGTCGAAATGGTGCTTAACGCCGCGTATCTCCTGGTAGTCCTCGTGGCCTTTGCCCGCTATGAGGATCACGTCGCCCGGGGAGGCCATGGCCGCGGCAGCGCGGATGGCCTCGCGGCGGTCGGTGACGCTCAGCGACTTCTCGCGCAGCTCAGGGGTGTCGAGCCCGGCCTCCATGTCGCGCAGGATAGCCTCGGGCTGCTCGAAACGGGGATTGTCGGAAGTGAGGAACAGGCGGTCGGAACGCAGGGCCGCCTCCTTTGCCATGATAGGGCGCTTGCCGCTGTCGCGGTTGCCTCCTGCACCGACCACGGTGAACACCCGGCCAGACGTTCCCACGACCTCGCGGATCGCCTGCAACACGTTCACCACCGCATCGGGGGTGTGGGCGTAGTCCACGATGGCGGTGACACCCTTGGGTGAGTGGAACGCCTGGAAGCGCCCGGCGACGGGCACCAGGCGGCTGATGTTCACCAGCACCTCCTCAGGGTTCCAGCCCAGGAGGACGCACGCCCCGTAGACCGCCGTCAGGTTATACGCGTTGAACCTGCCTGTGAAACGCGTCTCCACCTGCCTGTCGTTGAGGCTCAGCAGGGTGCCGTCGAGACGGCTTTCGACCACGCGCCCGCGGAAGTCGGCGAGCTGGCGCAGCGAATAGCCCTTGCGGTCGGCCTTTGTGTTTTGCAACATCACCTCACCCACTTTGTCGTCGGCATTGGTCAGGGCGAACGCCCCCGCGGGCAGTCCGTCGAAGAATTTCTTCTTGGCGTTCAGGTAATTGGCCACGGTCTTATGATAGTCGAGGTGGTCGCGGGTAAGATTGGTGAACACCCCTCCCGCGAATGTCAGCCCGGCTATGCGCTTCTGGTCGGCGGCGTGGGAGCTGACCTCCATCGCGGCGTACTCGCAACCGGCCTCGACCATCCTCGCCAGCAGGGCGTTGATGGTTATGGCGTCGGGGGTTGTCTGCTTCGCAGGCTCGCGGAGGGTGTCGATATAGTTGGCCACGGTGGAAATAAGTCCGGCCTTGTAGCCCATCAGACGCGCCATCTCGTAGATGAGCGTGGCGGTGGTGGTCTTGCCGTTGGTACCGGTCACACCCACCAGGCGGAGCTTGCCGGAGGGGTTGCCGTACCACCGCGAGGCAATCTCGCCGAGCGCCTCGGCTGAATCGGCGACACGGATATAGGTTACCGACTCCTCGCGTTCGGCGGGTATCTCCTCGACGACCATGGCCGCCAGCCCCTTGCCTTTGAGTGAAGGGATGAACGAATGTCCGTCGACCGTCACGCCGCGCACGGCGACGAACAGCCCACCCTCGCGCGCCTGGCGCGAGTCGGCGGTTATGGCGCTGAGTTCCTTGTCGGTGGCTCCGGCCACTTCCTCTACGCGGAGCCCCTGAATCAGATCCTGTATCTTCATTTTTTCTTGCAGTGTCAAAAAATATATGCTGGGTCGTAAACAGTTCTTTAAAAGTCGGTCATACAGCAAGGTGGATCGTCACCTTGCCGCCGCGGGCCAATGGGGTACCCTGCGCCGGGGTGGTGCCGCGGGCATAGCCGGTGCCGCTGACCGCGACGTTGTATCCGGCATCCTCCAGCACCTTCACCGCCTCCCTTACCCCGAGGCCGGAAACCGAAGGCACCGTGCCGCGGGGCATTTTCAGCGGCGCGGCAGGATGCAGCTCCTCTTTCATCCCCGCTGCCTCGCGCACGGCGGCGATCCGTTCCTTGTCGGCTGAGCCGTAGATGGTTCCGCGCTTTGTGCCGGTAGCCCCCTCGGCATAGTCCGACGAATTGCCGAGCATGCCGCGCGAATACATTTTAAGGGCGATGTTGCGCATCACCTGGCCGGATGTCGAGGCCGCGCCGAACATGTTGCGCTTGGGATAGAAAGTCAGCACCATACAGGAGTACTTCGGGTTGTCGGCCGGAAAGAAGCCGCAGAACGCCAGGCGCTTGCGCCCGGTGTTGTACTGCCTCGTGGCCGGATCGACGCTGTAACACGTGCCAGTCTTGCCGGCGAGCGCCACCTTGTCGGAGCGCAGGCGGCGGCCGGTGCCGTGGTCGCCCCACACCACCTGTTTGAGCATGTAGCGCATCTTGCGCGCCGTCTCCTCGGAGCAGACGCGGTCGCGGATATAGCTCACGGGGATCACCGAGTCGAAAGTCTCGGTCAGCAGGTTGCTGACCAGGCGCGGGCGCACATAGCGCCCCCCGTTGGCGATCGCGTTGTAAATCGAGAGGGTGTAGATCGGGGGAATCTGCGAGGCGTAGCCATAGCACATGCGCGAGAGGTCGACCCTTCCGGGGTTCGGATTGAAATAGGGCACCCGCTCGCCGGCTATTCCCGTGCCCATGGGCTCGAGAAAACCGATGCCGCGCAGACGCTCGACGAACGCCTTGGGGTTCTTGTCGTAGCCGCGGGTTATAATCCGGGCCATGCCGATGTTCGACGACTGCTCGATCACCTCGCGCACGCGGAGCGACCCGTTGTAGTGGCTGTCGGTTATCGGGCGCCCTCCGGCATAGGCCCAGCTCTTCCCGATCGGTATGACCTCCTCGAGATTGCCCACCAGGCCGTCCTCCAGGGCGATCATCATGGAGATAGGCTTCACCACCGAGCCAGGCTCGAAGCCCACCACGGCGTAGTTAAGCGCCTCGATGTAGCCCGGGCCCTTCTTGTTCCGTTCCAGGTTGGAGATGGCCTTTATGTCGCCGGTGGCGACCTCCATGAGCACCGCGCACCCCCAGTCGGCCGAGCAGGAGTCGAGCACCCGGTTGAGCTCGTTCTCCACGATGTCCTGCATGTTTATGTCGATAGTGGTGCGGAGGGTGTAGCCCGGGGTCGCGGGCACGTCGGTCCAGTTGACGATGTTCTTCGTCAGCGGTATCTTCTTGGCCAGCCCGGGCACTCCGTAAAGGAGCGAGTCGAGGGCCATTTCCAGACCGGATATGCCGTGGATCTGGCGGCACTCGCGGGTCTGCCCCACCCCGCCGACGGAGCGGCGCGCCATGTCGCCGTAGGGGTTGCAGCGGCGCATGACGCTCTCCACCGTGAGGCCGTTCTTGTTGGGGTTCTTGATTTTCAGGAAGGGGAAGGTCTTCAGGAGCTGGAGGTCGGTGTAGCTAAGGCCGCGGATCAGCCTCCAGGCCCGGGGACGACGCTTGGGATCGGTCTTGAGCGGCTCTTCGAGATAGGCGCGCCAGCCCGCGCGGTCGCGGCGGGGGAAATGCAGCGCCAGGGAGTCGGCGATCGAGTCGATGGCCAGGCGGTAGGCCTGTTCCTGGAAACGCTCCGAGCGGAAGTCGATCCGCACGGTGTAGAAGCTCAGGTTGGTGGCGAGTATCGAGCCGTCGGCGGCGAGTATGTCGCCGCGCTCCGGCAGGATCGTGTCGATGGTCTGCAACTCCTCGAGGGCCTTGCGGTTCCAGTCGTCGGCGTGGACCACGGTGGTGGAGAAGAGCTTGTAGGATATGGCGCCGGCGAAGAGGGCGATCAGGATGGTGATCGCCGCGTAGCGCGCCTGTATTTTGACCCTGCCGTTTGCCATTGGGATGTGAAGAACGGAATGTGATTGGAGAAATGGTGAGGATGAGAGTGTCTCGCGCGACCGGGGCTCAGGGGACTGTCGATAGGCGGTAGGGAGGCTGCTCCTGGACCGTCAGCCCGAGGTGTAGCGAGTCGACCATCTGCTGCATCCGCGACTCGCGGATCCGGCTCATGTAGGCCGACTTCTCGCGGACGCGCTCGGTCTTTGCCACCTCCAGCTCGCGGGTGAGACGCTGGATATCCTCCATCTGCGTCTGGCAGGTGTAGCGGCTGGTGATATAGATCATCAGCATCACCACCACAGCGAGCACCCACAGCCAGTGGCGGCTGAAAAAGTCGAGCGAGAGCATGCGCCCGTGGATGGCGCGGCGCATTATCGAGACCCGTTCGCCGGATTTCGCGCCGTCCTTTCCCCGGCGGGCGCGCCGCGGCGCCTTCCCGCGGGCCTCGCCGCCGTATGTCTGGCTGGCTGTGATGGTTGTTGCCTGCATCTGAGTATCGTGGAATCGTTTGCTGTCATAGTTTAACGGCCACCCGGAGCTTGGCGCTGCGCGACCGCGGGTTTCGGGCCACCTCCTCGTCAGTCGGGACGACGGGCTTGGAAGTGAGGCATTTCAGCGGGGAGAGGCGCCGGCCGTAGAAGTCCTTCTCATCGCGCCCCTCGAGGTTGCCCGACTTCATGAAGTTCTTCACCAGGCGGTCTTCGAGCGAGTGGTAGGTGATCACCGCCAGTCTCCCGCCCGGCTTCAGCGCCCCGAGGCTCTGGACGAGCAGCTGCCTGAGCGCCTCGATCTCGCCGTTGACGGCTATGCGGAGCGCCTGGAAAAGCTGCGCCAGCTCCTTCTTCTCCTGGCGGGGACTTATGTGCGGCCTGACCACCTCCAGCAGCCGCTCGACGGTGTCGACCGGGGCGACGCGCCCGGCTGCGGCGATGGCCCGGGCCATGGCCCTTCCCTGGCGGAGTTCCCCGAAAAGGGTCAGGATCTCGCCTAACCCGCGCTCGTCAGTCCGAGCCAGCAGCCCGGCCGCGGTCAGTGGCGCCTGGCGGTTCATGCGCATGTCGAGAGGCCCCTCCCAGCGGAACGAGAATCCGCGGCCGGGATCGTCGAAATGGTGGAACGAGACACCCAGGTCGGCCAGTATGCCGTCAACGCTGTCGGCGCCGTAGTAGCGCAGGAAGTTGCGCAGGTAGCGGAAATTGCCCCTGACGGCCGTGAAACAGGGGTTGCCTGCCAGCTCGGGGTCCTCCAAGGCGCGCGCTATCGCGTCCGCGTCCTGGTCGAAGCCGAGCAGCCTCCCCCCCGCGGCGGGGTCGAGCAGCCGCAGTATGGCGCGCGTATGGCCGCCCCCACCGAGGGTGCAGTCGACATACACGCCCGAGGGCTTGACATCCAAGCCTTCGAGCACCTCCGGCAGGAGCGCCGGGATATGGTATGGCTGCCTCGCGTCGGCAGCGGCGGGCATCGTCATCATCGCGGAATCGTATGATACAAGTAGCGCCGGAGAATCCGGCGGATAGGAAAAACGCCCCGAAAGCGAGGGGTCGTTTTCGGAGCGTAAAGTTACGCAAAAATGTTGGAAGAATTTACAATGCCAAACAGCAAAAATGCGGTGTTTCAGCAAAAAAGTTATCAACATTCCGCCGCGGAGCGCGGGGCGGTTTGCATTTGCAAACGGCGCGGGGCCTCAACGTAGCTCGGCGACGGCTCGGATGGTGGTCAGCGGCTCGTCGGGGTCGTTGACAATCAGCTGTATACGCCCGTTGAGCATAGCGCCGTCAACCAGCGACGGGTCGAACCGCACCCTCACGGTGCCGCGCTTCCCCTTTTTGACCTTCGCGGGGGCGGAGACGACCGTCAGCGAGGGATCGAGGGTGTAGACCCGGCGCACGAGCATATCGCCCTTGCCGACATTGGCAAATTCCAGCTCCCTCTCGACAGGGCCGGAACCACGCGCGACCTGCCCGAAGTCGAGCGTACGGGCGTCAACGGCTATTTTCGGCGCCTTCTGCCGCTGGCCAGGTGTGAGCCGGCGGAAATCCTCCTCCACGATGGCGGTGTATTCGACCTTCACCGGTTTGCCGCCGGGGATGTCGAGCCACAGCGAGTCGCATATGAAGCCGTATGGCACTGACGGGTCCGCCGTCAGCACGAAGGAGTAGACCCCCTGCTCGCCAGGCGGGATGACCGCCGGCATAGCCTTTACTTTCAGATACTTCGGAAGACCGCGCCAGGATGGGGCGATCGGAGAGGTCGTGGCGTTGTAGACCTCGAATGTCGCCGACTTCGCCCCGGGATTGCGCACAGTGCCCATAAGCATCGAGGTACCGCGGAGCTTCAGAGGACCCGCGTCGACCGGGTAACGCGATTTCAGGGTGTTCTGCGCCCCGATGACAACGCCGCGCACGGTCAGTGTCTGCCTGTCGGCGCCGGAAAGGGTCACGCCCACGGTCTTGCTGAAACGTCCGGGACGGCCGACGGGGTTGTAGCGCACCTCCACGCGGCCGGTGTCGCCGGGCGCCACGGGGGTCTTGGTGAAACTCGGAGTGGTGCAGCCGCAGGAGGCGCGGGCCGCCACGATTGCCACCGGCTCCGCGCCGCGGTTGACGAAGCGGAACTCGCAGGTTACGCTCCCCCCCTCCTCGGTGAACGCACCGTAGTCGTAATCGGTGCGCAGCCACTCAACCCGCGCCGAGGCGGCGCCGGCTGCCAGCATGGCAGCCAAGGCTAATATCAGTCTGGCCATAAGCTCACTTCTTCGCGGGTGAAACGAACCCCGTGATCCTCAGCGTCACCTTCTTGCGGTCCTTGTCCTTGATATTGGTGCGCACGGTCACCGTCTTGTTGAACTCTCCGGGACGCCCTTTCGGGATGTAGGTGACCTTGATTTTTCCCGACTTCCCCGGTGCCACCGGGTTCTTGGGATAGCCGGGCCTGGTGCATCCGCACGAGGCCGAGGCGTTGACTATAAGCAGCGGGGCGTCCCCCGTGTTGGTGAACGGGAACTCGCAGCTCACGCTCCCCCCGTCCTCGGCTATGGTGCCGAAGTCGTGAACCGTTTCGGCAAACTCGATAGCCGGCTCCCCGGCGGGTTTCGCGGCCGAGGCTGCCAGCAGAACGCCGGCAGCCAGCACTGAGGCAAATATCTTTCTCATACGCTTATGATCCTTAATCCTTTAATAACGATGTTGCCGATCTCCGAATTGCATGGACGCACGGCTCGTGCGTCCATGCAATTCGGGTTATGCGACACCCACATTTTATACGTCAGCGGAGGCCCGGTTGTTCACCGCGGGCTCCGGCAAGCATGCCGCACGCGGCGGCAATGTCCTCGCCGCGCGAGGCGCGGATCGTGGCCACCACCCCGTCGGCGTTCAGCTGGTCGCGGAAGCGCTCCATCGCGGCCATCGGCGCGGGACGCAGCGGTGAGTCGGGAATGGCGTGGAAACGTATGAGGTTAACCCGGCAGTCGAGCCCTTTGAGCAGCTTCGCCAGGTCGCGGCAGTGGCGCACGTCGTCGTTGACGCCGCGGAATACGATGTACTCGAACGACAAGCGCCGCTGGTGGGCGAAATCGTAGCCGCGGAGCAGGTCGAGCACCTCGCGGGCGGGACACGCCTTCTCGACCGGCATCATCGAGGCGCGCTCCGGGCCGTAGGGCGAATGAAGCGACACGGCGATGTGGACCTTCGTCTCGTCGAGAATCTTTTTAAGCTCCTTTGGCCGGCCGACGGTGCTCACAGTGACGCGCTTGGGGCTCCATCCGAATCCCCACGGGGCGGTGAGGATCTCGATGGCCATAAGCACCGCCGGGAGGTTGTCTGTCGGTTCCCCCATACCCATGAACACTATGTTGGTAAGCCGCTCGCTCTCGCGCACCGAAAGCACCTGGTTGATTATGTCGGCTGTGGAGAGGTTGCCGTGGAAACCCTGCCGGCCGGTCATGCAGAAGGAGCAGTTCATCCTGCACCCGGCCTGGGAGGATACGCACAGCGTGGCCCGGTCCGCCTCGGGTATCATCACGGCCTCGACATCGCGGCCGTTCACCCCGGGAAACAGATATTTGACCGTGCCGTCGGACGAAGCATCGCGGCGCAGAGGCCCGCGGAGGCCGACGACGTAGCCCAGCTCTTTCAGCCGGGCGCGTCCGGCCTTGGGAAGGTCGGTCATATGGTCGATGTCTGTAGCCCGGGCCGTGTAAAGCCAGCGGGCTATCTGCCCGGCGGCGAAGGGTTTCAGGCCGGCCTCGTCGCACACCAGGCGCAACTGCCGCAAAGTCAAGCCGAGAAGCGGTTTGCGAACCGCGGGCGCGTCGTCGGCGATATTCGCCAACGGTTCCATATCTTGTTGTTCCATAATGGTTTTATCCTTATTCAACGGGTATGCGGAAGAGGGTGAAGTTCACCGAGCCGTAGGCGCGGTGGTCGATGTAATGGGGGAGCTGCGAGAAGTCATGCCTGGCCGAGTGCTCGATAATGAAGAGCGCCCCGGGATTCAACAGGCGGGACGACAATACTTTTTCAGGAATCTCCGCGAAGCCGGGAAGGTCGTAGGGAGGATCAGCGAACACTATGTCGTAGCCCTTGCGCGAAGAGTCGATATAGCGCAGGGCATCGCCGCGCACGAGAGTGTGGTTGTCGGCTTTCAGCTCCCGGGCCACCTTGGCGATGAAGCCGGCCTGGGTGGCCGCCTTCTCTACCGAAGTGACGCCGCGGCAGCCGCGCGACAGCAGTTCGAACGATATGGCGCCGGTACCCGCGAAAAGGTCGAGCGCCTCGGGAGCGTCCTCCTCGAAGTCCACGAGGTTCTCCATCACGTTGAAAATGTTCTCGCGGGCGAAGTCGGTGGTCGGCCTGGCCGTTATGTTTGTGGGCACGGCGAAGCGCCGCCGCCCGTATTTTCCTCTTATGATCCTCATCAGACAAACTAATTACGAAAAAAGGGACACGCTCACAGATCCGCGAACGGCGCACCTCTGAGCTCGAACGGTAGCGCGCGCACCTCCCTCGGAGCGGAAAGCGCGGCGGCCGGCTCGACCGCCGGTATGACGAACGACATGCCGCGGCGGAGCACCGGGGCCAGCGCCGCCCTGGCCGGCGCCGTGCCGGCAAGCATCAGCTCGTCGCGTGACGGGAGCGACAGCGACTGCCTGACAGCCATGGCGTAATATGCGGCGTCCATCGGTCCGGAGACCGGGAAGCTGTTGGCACAAAGCACCCCGCCAGGTCCCAGGACCACTATGTCGGCGCGCCCGTCACCAGCGCTCAGCAGCATGCGGCTGCCGTTCCCCCCGCCCCTGCGGGCGGCGAAATAAAGGGAGAGCACCGTCAGCGGGTGGCGCGTCGAGGGATTGCTGAACGTGCGGCGCAGAAACGACAGCTCGTCGCGGCCGGCCTCGTAGACCAGTCTCGCGCCAAGCCCGGCCCAGTCGTCGACCAGCAGTTCCGACGGCGGCAGGGCGTTGTCGACGGGATACTGCGCCCTGAACAGCTCGGCGGCGAGAGCGTCGTCGGTCACAAAGCCGGGCAACAGCATGAAACGCCCGCCGCGGGGTATGACCGTCACACTGCCGAAATCGCCGAGCAGCAAAGGGTTGGCATAGACAGCCTCCTCCAGCCCCCGCACGCGGTCAGCCGCCGGGGGGAACGGGATGTGTCCGCCGACAAGCGGCGGGGCCTCCCGGTCGGAAACGGCCAGGAAGGAACACCCGCGGTCGTCGACCTCGAGAAACGCGCGGTATCTCCGCGGCACCGTTATGAGTTCTTTGCCAAGCACTTTCGCGTATCAGTCTTTCGTTAATCGGTTACCATTGCCGCCATCAGTACGGCCTGTTGCTCTGCAATCCGCCAGAGCCGAATCCTCCCCGGCGGTGGCTGTTGTTGTACTGCGAACCGTTGCCCCAGCCCCCCTGGTGGTCGTATGAGTCATCATATTCCTCGTCCTCCTCATCATCCTCGTCGCCTCGTCGCCGGGCGTCGCGTTCGGAGTTCTTGGGCTTGTTACGCTTGATCTCGTAGGGTTTCTGGAGGTCGACCGGTGTCTCGAAGAGGTTCCACTCCATCTCTATGTCCCAGTTCTTGCGCAGGTTGAGCTTCTTGGGGAGATAGAACACGTCCTCGGGCTGGAGGGAGTCGGCGACATTTCCGGTTGTCCACTCCCCGTCGCCGTCGCTGTCTATGAAGGCGCGGGCGTAGTATGTGCCGGGGGTGACGTAGTGGAACACGGCGGAGTTCCCGCTGACCTTCACGGCGGCCTGCGGGCGGTCGGAACCGTCGAGCAGCTCGACCACGACACCAGCCGAGTCGGGCACCAGGCCGGCATCGCCGATAGTGAAGGATATCGTGCCGTAGTCCTCTGGCTGCTTCGTTGTGAAATTATGCTCGAAGTCCTTGTTATATACCCCGTAGATGTTTCGGATCGCCATGGAGTCGGCGGTGAAGCGGTACTTGGTGCCAGGCATCCATAGGGACGACAGCACCAGCCGTCGCACAGAAGCGGTGTCGGGTCCAAGCGACCATTCCTTGACGGGACGCCACACGGTGTCGGCAGTCCATTCGAGACGCAAGCCGAGTGTGTCGACCTCTCCCAGGGGCTCCGGAAACTCGAACACGGCGGGGAGATGGAGGTCCTGCGAGGAACTGCTGACGGTCTTTATGTCGAGCAGGGGCACAGGGGGCGGAAGCGTGTCGGCCTCCTCCTTCTTTTTCTCTTTCTCCTTCTTTCGCTTGACGCGGTTGAAGAGTTTCAGGGTATCGGTCTGCCACACGAGGTTGTCGAGGGTGTCGGTCTTGCGGTAACGGGCCTCCACAAGCAGCGAGTCCTGGGCCACCAAAGCCGTGTCGCGCAGCCAGTAGACCAGCGAGTCGCGTTCCGGCCGCGTCTCGATCACCGACAGCTCGTCGAGCAGCCTCCCCTCCCTTGGGCCGTTGAGAATCCTTACTACCGGCATGGAGTCGAGCGCCGCTCCGAATTTCAGCAGCACCACGCGCGGCTCCGGGCGGGAGTTGTCGCGGAGGTACTGCGCCTTGTAGTTCTCGTTGAACCACGTCAGCAGCAGGTCGTCGGGGAGGTAGCGGGTTCCCTGGCGCACGACCAGGGAGTCGGAACCGTCGGAGGCGCGCAGGGTGTCGGTGACCTCCACGGCCTCGGTATAGGGTGATACCTCGACGGGGTAGAAAGCGATGTTTTCCGAGCGGTCCCAGTGCCAGTCGCGGTTGCGGTCGTCGATGGCGTAGACGCGGTAACGGCCGGGCTTGAGGTTGCGGATGGTGAACTGGCCGCTCTGGTTGGTCTTGGCGACACGTTCCAGGGGGAGGGTCGTCAGCGCCGTGTCGGCCGGTTCGCAGTAGACCCCGACGACCATTCCCTGCGCCGGTTCGAGGGTGCGGGCCTCAAAAACCATACCTGATACGCGGAGAGTGTCGATCTGGTCGCCGGTGGAGAAGTCCAGGGCGAACCCGTCGAGGATGTTCCCCTCGTTGAGGTCGCGCACCGCGTCGGAGAAATCGATGGTGTAGGTGGTGTTGGGGAGCAAGGTGTCGCGCAGCTCCACGCTCACCTTCCTGCCGTTGGCGCGGATCTGCGGCGGCTGCTTCTGCGCCGGTGAGACTACAACCTTGTTGCCCGGGTCGTCGAGCTTGATGTTCTCGTCGAACACGATCTCCAGATGGTCGCTGTTGAAGTTCAGCGCGCCGGGGGCCGGATTGGAGCGCACATACACGGGGGGTTCCTTGTCGCGGGGGCCGCCGTTGGGACGGCCGATCGAGGCGCACGCGGCCGTGAGCAGTCCCAAGACCGCCCACAGGAGCATCATCATTCCCCCGCCACGTTTCCCTGCGCGCATATCACATATAGGTGTTAAAGGCTGCCCGGCCACAATCCGCCAGACAGCCTGTCTTGTTGTCGTTGTACCCCGGAGCAGAATCGAACTGCTATCAAATGTTTAGGAAACATCTATTCTATCCGTTGAACTACCAGGGCGGATGGCGCGAAGTTACGCATTATTTCCGATTATAGCAATTCCCCCGCGCCACAAATTTTCCTGCCGTAGGTGACAAAGGAGTATTCCAGGCCGGTGCGGTCGTCAGGAATGCGGGGGGCGCGGGAGGTCTCGACCCATACGGCTGGGTCGGGGCGGTCGAGGAAGGTGTCGGCATCGGGGGGCGTGGGGGCGTGGATTTCGGTCAGGCAGAGGCGGTCGGCCAGGGGGAACGCCTGGCGGTAGACCTCCCCTCCCCCGATGACGAACACCTCGCGGCCGTCGGAAGCGGCCAGCGAGAGCGCCGCCGGGAGGTCTGAGGCGGTCTCTATCCCGGGCGCGGAATAGCCGGGCCGGCGCGTCACGACTATGTTGCGCCGACCGGGGAGCGCCCCCTTGGGGAGCGATTCGAAAGTCTTGCGCCCCATCACCAGGGAACCGCCCATCGTGAGTTCCTTGAAATGGCGCAAGTCGGCACTGACATGATACAGGAGGTCGCCGCGGCGCCCGATGGCGTAGCGGTCAGGCGTGACGGCTGCTATTATGGTGATCATACTGAAACTGTTGCCTTTATATGCGGATGAGGGTCGTAGCCTTCGAGACGGAAATCCTCGTACTTGAAATCGAATATGTTCTTCACCTCCGGGTTGATGACCATCCGGGGGAGCGGGCGCGGCTCGCGGGAGAGCTGCTCGGCCACCTGCTCGAAGTGGTTGTTGTAGATATGGGCGTCGCCGAGGGTGTGGACGAACTCGCCGGGACGAAGGCCGCAAACCTGGGCCACCATCATCGTCAGCAGGGCGTAGGACGCGATGTTGAACGGCACGCCGAGGAAGGTATCGGCCGAGCGCTGGTAGAGTTGCAGCGACAGCCTGCCCTGGGCGACGTAGAACTGGAAGAACGCATGGCAGGGGGGCAGGTTCATGTTCTTGATGTCGGCCACGTTCCAGGCGCTGACTATGATGCGGCGCGAGTCGGGGTCGCGCTTTATCGTCTCGACCGCCTCGCTGACCTGGTCGATGAAGCCACCGTCGTAGTCGGGCCACGAGCGCCACTGGTAGCCGTAGATATGGCCGAGGTTCCCGTCCGGGTCGGCCCACTCGTTCCATATGCGCACCCCGCGGTCCTGGAGGTAGCGGGCGTTGGTGTCCCCTTTCAGGAACCAGAGCAGTTCGTAGATGATTGATTTCAGGTGCAGCTTCTTGGTGGTCAGCAAGGGGAAACCCTCCTCGAGGTCGAAGCGCGTCTGGTAGCCGAACACGCTGCGCGTGCCGGTGCCGGTGCGGTCGCCTTTCTGCACGCCGTTATCCATTATGTGCCGTAGCAGATCGAGATATTGTCGCATTTCGTGGTGGTTCTTGTGGTTCACATTATGCCGCCGACCCTTATGGCTTTCACGGGTTTAGCCGGGCAGCGGTACTGGCACGCCCCGCAGCCTATGCACAGCGAGGTGTCGATTTTCGGGACGAGGCCGCTCATAGCTCCCTGCGGGGCGACGCTCCCTGCCGGACGCTCTACCATGGTGATCGCGCCGCGGGGACAGGCGCGGGCACACATGCCGCACCCCACGCAGTCGGCCCACTCGGCCGCCGCGCGGCCTATGATGAATATATGTTTCTCGTCGGGGGTAAGCGGCTGGAGAGCCTCGGCCGGGCAGACCTCGGTGCAGACCACGCAGTCGTAGAGGCAGAAAGAGCGGTCGTAGTCCATGACGGGGTGGAGCATATGAAGCCACCCGAACTGCCCGGCGGAGGGCTTGATGACCTTCTGCGGGCAGTGGGCCACGCAGAGGCCGCACCCGGTGCAACGCTCGAGGAATTCCCGCATGCTGCGGCGCCCGGGAGGGGCTATGGGACGTAGCGCCGGACCGGCACTGCCGGAATCTCGTGTCTTCCCCGCCAGGGCGTCAAGCGCGGGAGCGGCGGCGAGAAGCATTCCGGTAGCCATGAACCGGCGGCGGTCGATTTTCACCGCCGCGGAGGATGCCGCCGGACTTTGCACCCGCTGCATGAGAGGGATGGAGAGTTTTTTGCGGTTGACGGTGTAGCGGATGGCCTTCTCCCTGCACGCGGCGACGCAGTTGAAGCACATGACGCAGCGCGAGCCGTCGACTATGTGGTCGGCCTGGTCGATGCACTCGCTCTTGCACACGCGGCCGCAGGCGCCGCAGTTGACGCACAGGTCGGTGTCGATGTCGAAGTGGAACCAGGAATAGCGGCTAAGCAGACTGAGCGACGACCCTACGGGGCAGAGCGTGTTGCAGTAAAGTCTCCCGCGCCAGGCGGCCACAGCCCCTATGCCGAAGAGCGTCAGCAACGCCACGACGAACGCCGCGGCCGACGCGACGACCACCGGGTCGCCCTGGAACACCCCGACAAGGGGGTTGGCGAGCTGCGACATCACGCGCCCGAAGGCGCTGTACGGGTCGAAAAGCGCCAGCAGCACCGTGATTCCGGCACACGCGGCTCCCGCGACGGCGCCGAGCCATATGTAGCGGAGCCGGTTCTTAGGGCGCGAGTAGCGGTAGCGGTTACGGAACGCCTGTTTCCTGGTGAGCCGGCGCAGGCGCGCGAAAACATCCTGCATGGCACCCATCGGGCAGAACCACGAGCAATAGAGGCGGCCGAACACGAGCGTCAGGGCCGCCCAGGCCACCAGCGCCGACGTGCAGCCGGCAAGCGCCAGCGGCACAATCTGCAACCGCGCCGCCCATCCCAGCGATAAGGCGGCCTCGGCAGAGAGCGCGGTGAACAATGCGCAGCAGACCGCCAGTATGGAGAGAGACACGGCGACGCGAGCCCGTTTCAACCACGCGCCCATTCCTGTATTCCTATGTTTCCTTCTCGCTGTCACTTTATTGCGCAACCATACCGCAAGGAACGGGGAAATCACTCCCTCCATTCACCTGCAAATATACGGATTTATCGCGAATCAGCGGGAGTGGCGGGCAAAATAACGTCCGGCGGAGGCGCGGTCAGTCGCAGAGTCAGTCGTAGTCGGCGGGATCGAGCCCCGCGGCGGCCAGTGCCTCGTGGCGCTCGACGCAGGTGCCGCAGGTGCCGCAGTGCGCGGCCCCGCCGCGATAGCAGCTGTATGTGTGGCGGTAGTCGATGCCCAGGGCGACGCCGCGGCGGCAGATCTCGGCCTTGGTGAGGTCGGTGTAGGGACATTCGAGGCGTATGCCCGCATAGGTGCCAAGGCGCATGGCCTCACCCATCGCGCCCACGAAGGCGCCCCGGCAGTCGGGATAGATAGCGTGGTCACCGCCATGGTTGGCGAGCATGACCGCCGACAGCCCGCGGCTCTCGGCAAGCCCGGCGGCCACGGCGAGCATGATGCCGTTGCGGAACGGCACGACAGTCGAGCGCATGTTCTCGTCGGCGTAATGCCCCGATGGGATGTCGTCGGCACCGCTCAGGAGCGAGCTTTCAAAATAGCGCCCCATGAAATCAAGGGGAATCTCCAGGTGCTCTATGCCGAGCCGGGCGCAGTTATAGCGCGCGCACCCGGCCTCGCGTCCGTTATGGTTCGAACCATAGTGGAACGTGACCGCCAGCGCAATACGGTCGCGGTACTCGTAGAGCATCGTCGTTGAATCCATGCCGCCGGAAAGCACCAGCAGCGCGTCTTTTTTATCCATATCCTCCATAGGGTTCAGATGTTTTCGAGAGCGCGGTCCATAGCCGCGGCCATCCGGGAGGCGAGCAGCCCCTGGTGGTCGGGGTCGGCGTGGTTGGCGAAGGGGTGTATGGCGATGCCGCCGCGGGGAGTGAACACCCCCAGCACCTCGATATATTTCGGATCCATGAGCCTCACGAGGTCCTTCATTATGATGTTCACGCAGTCCTCGTGGAAGTCGCCGTGGTTGCGGAACGAGAAGAGATAGAGCTTGAGGCTCTTGCTCTCGACCATACGTTCGCGGGGTATGTAGCTGATGATGATCCGGGCGAAGTCGGGCTGCCCTGTCTTGGGGCAGAGCGATGTGAACTCCGGGCAGTTGAACGTCACGAGGTACTCGTTCTCCGGGTGCTTGTTCGGAAAGGTCTCGAGCACTTCGGGAGCGTAGTCCGAGGGGTAGCGGGAGGCGGTGTCGCCCAGGAGGCTGACGCCGCGTAGTTCTTCTTCGGTGCGCATAGAGTTTACTTGTATTCTATCGTCTTAACTTTCAGGCGGTCGCCGGTCTCCTTCACTATGTTCTCGAAATAGCGGCCATCGTCGTAGCCTCCAAACTCGGGATAGGCCGGAATCCCCTCGGGGGTGCGCAGGAAGCTGCCGTCGGGGTTCTGCTTCTTGATGTTGCCGTCCATGAATTTCACGAACAGGTATTCCGCCAGGCCGCGGTAGGCGTCGGTGGCCTTCTTTGCCCATATGTCGGCGAGGTCCTGGGTGAGGGAGGCGGCAGTCTCCTCGTCGAAGGCGGGAATCTGCTCGATGGCCACGGCCACGTCAACCGCGATCGAGTCCTCGAGCGACTTCTGCACCTTGCGTATATCGGGAATCATCTGCGAGTAGCGGTTGTAGGCCTGGTTGGCCACGAGGTTGTTCATCCAGAAATTCGACCCGCGGTCGAACGTGTTGGTGTCGCCCGGGCCGAGCTCGCGGGGCGCGCGGGCCACGGAACAGAACACCGGGAGGTAGACGCAGGTGTTGGCGTCGTCGGTGCCGAACCAGAGGAGGCCGCGGAGGTATTCGGGAAGGTCGCCGCGCATCTGGGCCACGAACGAGAAGCCGGTCTGCTGGGTGGCGATGGCGCGCTCGTGGGTGTACTCCTCGCCGTCGACCTTGAAGGTCATAGGCCGCCAGCGGTAAGGCACCGCGTAGGGCCCGGCGCCGACGTCGAGCGTCATATCGAAAGGCGTGCCCTCGAAATGGTCGCGCATGGCCTCCTTCATGTCGGCGGCGGTCAGGGGCTTGTCGGGCTTCACCCACAGTGGCATCGGCTCACCCTGCGCCTTGTTGATCCACGGCAGATAGGCGTCCATGCCGGAAGCGTGGCGGTTGAAGTAGGACCACACGCGGGCGTCGCAGCCGCGGAGCGCCCCGAAGTCGGTCACGGCATATGCCTTTGAGAAGTCGAACTCCTCGTCGTTACCGTCGAAATACCCCTGCTCGCGGGCGAAGGAGATTACGTCGGGCGAGTAAATGGTGCCGGGGTCATCGGCGAGGGGGAACTTGTGGATGCGGGGATGGTTGGCATGGCCCGAGATGCAGCCGTCGGGCACGCGGCGCGCCACCCAGACGGCATCCTTGGCTTTCTTTCCCTTGCCGATGAGGTCCATGATCCACACCTGGTCGGCATCGGCTATGGTGAACGATTCGCCGGAGCTGGCGTAGCCGTGCTCCTTGACCAGATCCGTCATAACCTTTATTGCCTCCGGGGCTGTCTTCGCGCGCTGCAAGGTGACGTAGATCAGCGAACCGTAGTCGATAAGGCCGCTCCCCTCCAGCTCCTCGCGGCCTCCCCAAGTGCTCTCGGCAATGGTCAGGCCGTGCTCGTTCATATTGCCTATCGTGGCGTATGTGTGTTCCACCTCGGGGATGTCGCCGAGATACTTGTGGGTGTCCCACTCGACGATCCGGCGCTTGTCGCCTTTCTTATGGTCGGCCGCCGGCTGGGAATACAGCTCGCCGTAAAGGTTGTGGCTGTCGGCCGCGTAGGTCACCATCACCGAACCGTCGGCGGTGGCCCCCTTGGCCGCGATCAGACTGGTGCAGGCGGCCGCGTCCAGCGCTCCCGCCACCAAAACTGCCGCCATAGCCGCGGCAAGGCACTTCCTTGTCATCATATTCTTATCAGGTTAAGCACTATATTATGCGATTATGCGGCAAGCGCGCCGACGGCACAACCCACCTTAACCCAATAACGCAGACTTGTCTGCTAAAATTGCGGCAACTGCGAAAAAATCACCCGGATTGTACGGATGCGGCGTGCCGCGTATCGGACGCTTTTCTCATTATACGCGGCACGCCGCATCCATGCACACATACAGAAAATCCGTTCACCTTCCATCAATATGCCTTAAAAAGACGTTGCGGCAACGCGAAAAAAAAGCCGCACCGCAGGTGGCGGCACGACTTTCTTTTGTCGGTATGGAATCTCTCCGGGGTCGCCGGTGAGACAACTCGGCACTCCTTTATTCTGCCTTGGGAGCTTCCTCGGCGGCGGGAGCCTCGGCAGCGGGAGCTTCGGCAGCCACCGGAGCCTCGGCGGGGGCGGCAGCGGCGCTCTTGCGCGAGCGGCGGGTGCGGCCGGCCTTCTTCTCGGTCTTCTCCTTGAGCATGTTCTCGTTGTAGTCAACCAGCTCGATGAAGCAGGTCTTGGCGTTGTCGCCAAGGCGGTTGCCTGTCTTGAGGATGCGGGTGTAGCCTCCGGGGCGGTCGGCGATCTTCTGCGAGATCTCGCGGAAGAGCTCGGTGACGGCCTCCTTGTTCTGGAGGTGGGAGAACACCAGGCGGCGGTTGCCCATGGTGTCGTTCTTCGCGCGGTTGATCAGCGGCTCCGCGTACATGCGGAGCGCCTTAGCCTTTGCCAGGGTGGTGAAGATTCTCTTATGGCGTATAAGAGAGATGGTCATGTTGGCGAGTAAGGCGTCGCGGTGAGCTTTCTTGCGCGAAAGATGGTTGAATTTCTTATTGTGTCTCATCGGTGTTTTTACTCTTTGTCAAGTTTATATTTTGAGATGTCCATTCCGAACGAAAGGCCCAGGTTGGCGAGCAGTTCGTCGAGTTCCGTCAGTGACTTCTTGCCGAAGTTACGGAATTTCAGGAGGTCTGTCTTATTGAATACCACCAGTTCGCCAAGGGTCTCGACCTCGGCGCTCTTGAGGCAGTTGAGGGCGCGCACGGAAAGGTCCATGTCGGTGAGCTTCGTCTTGAGAAGCTGGCGCATGTGGAGCACTTCCTCGTCGAACTCCTCGGAGCCGTCGGCTTCCTGGGTCTCGATGGTGATCTTGTCGTCAGAGAAGAGCATCAGGTGGTAGATCAGAATCTTCGCACCTTCCTTGAGGGCGTCCTTGGGATGGATTGAGCCGTTGGTGGTGATTTCGATAATGAGCTTCTCGTAGTCGGTCTTCTGGTCGACGCGGAAGTTCTCTACGGAGTACTTCACGTTCTTGATGGGGGTGTAGATCGAGTCGATCGCCAGGGTCTGGATATCGGTGATGTCCAGCTGGTTCTCGTCTGCGGGCACCCAGCCGCGTCCCTTGTTGATCGTCACTTCGAGATTGAAGCTCGCGTCAGGATCCAAGTGACAGATGACTTCCTCGGGGTTAAGTACCTCGAAGCCCGAAAGGGCTTTGCCAATGTCGCCGGCCTTGAACACCTCCTGGCCCGACACGGTAATGGTGGCTTTCTCGGTCTCAGCGTCTTCGGTCAGCTGTTTCAGGTCAACCTTCTTGAGGTTGAGGATGATGTTGGTCACATCTTCCTTGACGCCGGGGATGGTATCGAACTCGTGTTTCACGCCGTCGATCTTGACAGCCTGGATGGCGTAGCCTTCGAGCGACGAGAGCAGCACGCGGCGGAGCGCGTTGCCGACAGTGATACCATAGCCGGGTTCCAAAGGCTTGAACTCGAACTTGCCGTAGAAGTTGTTAGCTTCTAACATTACGACTTTGTCAGGTTTCTGGAATGCTAAAATAGCCATGGATCTTGCTTTTAGGGGGGTTACTTAGAATAGAGCTCGACGATCAGCTGCTCCTTGATGTTTTCGGGAATGTCCTCGCGGGTGGGGATGTGAAGCAGTTTGCCTGCCTTCGACGACTCGTCCCATTCGATCCAGGGGTACTTGCTGTGGTTGAACCCGGCGAGGCAGTCGGCGATGACCTCGAGGGACTTCGACTTCTCGCGCACACCCACGACGTCGCCGGCGGCAACCGCGTAGGAGGGGATGTTGACAACCTTGCCGTTGACGGTGATGTGCTTGTGGAGCACCAGCTGGCGGGCGGCGGCGCGGGTCGGGGCGATGCCCAGACGGTAAACCATGTTGTCGAGACGGCCTTCGAGGAGCTGCAGCAGGATCTCGCCCGTGATGCCCTTCATCGAGGAGGCTTTCTCGAAGAGGTTGCGGAACTGGCGCTCGAGCACGCCGTAGGTGTATTTAGCCTTCTGCTTCTCGCGGAGCTGGATGCCGTACTCGGAAGTCTTGCGGCGACGGTTCTGGCCGTGCTGGCCCGGGGGGAAGTTGCGGCGGCTCAGGATCTTGTCCTCGCCAAAGATGGGTTCCCCGAATTTGCGTGCGATTTTGGTCTTGGGACCTATGTATCTTGCCATTGTGAAAATTCATTTTCGTTCTCCCGCCGCGGCGGCGCTGTTGGCGCCGCGGACGCCCGGGAGGCGTCGGCAGCGGCCGCGGGAGATGGAAGTTGGGTGATTTCTTTTATTCTCTTTCGCGCTCGGCGCTCCGGGGGCGCGGCCCTCGGGGGCGGAGCTGGCGAGGTTTCTTAGACGCGGCGGCGTTTCGGAGGACGGCAGCCGTTGTGCGGCAGCGGCGTCACGTCGATAATCTCGGTTACCTCGATGCCCATGCCGTGGACGGTGCGGATGGCGCTCTCGCGGCCGTTGCCCGGACCCTTGACGTAGGCTTTCA
>CAJTRT010000035.1 GCA_910579105.1 uncultured Muribaculaceae bacterium
GAACCGAATTTATTTAATTTTTAACCCCGTCCATTTTTAGTGGACAGTAGTGAAAGATTAAATTTAGCTAATATGAAAATCGCTGTATTAGGAGCTGGAACTTACGGTAGTTATGTGATCAATTCATTGCTGGAGAAGTATCCGGACGCGGATATAACTTTATTCGACGTCGGAGACAAAAACTGTAAAAGCGAGTCAGAGATAGGCTACTATTCGTCCTTGAAGAACTCTCTTTACAAAGGACTGACGGACGGCCGGTTCTTCGGATTCGGTGGAGCGTCGGTTAAATGGGGCGGCCAATTGTTGACCTTTACGGATAACGATTTCAGACACCCCGATCAATTCATGAGAGATGTGACGGCGCTTGACGGGAAATACAAGGACCGGATGCTTGCCAAGTTTGATATTGAGAATAAATTCCCTGAAAAGCATATTTCGGACGGCTTGTTCACCAAGACCGGTGTTTGGCTGAGCGCTCTGCATCATGATTTTTTCAAGTGGTTCAAAATCAATAAACGCAAGCAGGTTACAATCAAAGCCAATCATAGGGTTGTGCGCTTATAGTCTCGGAACGGGAAAGAGATCGATGCCATAATATATCTTAAAGAAGGGAAAGAAGAGAGAGAGGCATTTGATTTTTATTTTCTGACGGCCGGCGCCTTTGAATGTGCCCGCATTTTGCTTTGTTCGGAATTGGTTGACGGGGATAAGGTGTTCTTTTCTGATCATCTTTCGCAAAAAGTGTTCAAAATAAAGAAGACGACCGTGATAGGTGATGAAGATTTTGTGTTCCGAATGCGCGGGACGTCTCTCATTACAAAGCGGATGGTTGGAGAAATCGACAACTGCTCATATTATGTGCATCCTGTTTTCAATCTCAAATTTCCTTTTTTTGAGAGTGTGAAGCAGATTCTGTTCAAACGTCATTTTGAATGGAAATATCTGATGAATGTATTCAGGGATATCCCGAACGTAATGGGTTTCGCATGGTCTGTTCTCGTTAAAAGAAAGATGTATGTGATGAACGACGAGTGGTTCTTGTATATAGATATAGAGAATCCATCAAAAAACAGTTATGTGTGCCTTTCAAAAGAAAAAGACTCTTTCGGGGTCGCCGGGCTGGATGTCCATTATCATGTGGGAGAGCAGGCCGCAGCAATATATGAAAAGGCCAAGAATGTGGCAATCCGGTATCTTGACGCATGCGGCGCCGACTATGAAACCATAACGGCGAAGATTGATGTTCAAACCTGCGAAGACATATATCATCCATACGGCATGTTCCGTTTTGACAGTGTTGAGGATTATTTTTCAAGATGGAGCAACATGTTGCTCGTGACAACGGGATGTCTTTCCCGTTCGGGCGGAATAAATCCGACCGCGAGTATGCTTCCCGTGGTAGATGAATTTGTTGAGAAGCGATTTTGCTATCAATCCAAGCCGGTTTCTCCTGCGACATGACCTTATATGGCTCAGCGTTTTATATGGAATGGCATTTATTATCCTATACGGTATGGATATATTTGATGACAATTGCGATTATTTCAGACGAACACGATGAACACACAACCATTGGTATCCATAATAATGCCATGTTACAACATGGAGAAGTTTCTTTGTCGAAGTGTCGACGCATTATTGGCGAATGAGTATGAGAATAAGGAAATCATTCTTGTCGATGATGGTTCCTCGGATTCAACGTCCGGTCTGATATGTGATTACAGCTCGAGATATCCATGTGTAAGAGGTATTTACAAACCAAACGGTGGTGTTGCCTCTGCAAGAAATGTCGGACTCGATGTCGCATGCGGTAAATACATAATGTTCGTTGATCCGGATGATTATGTGACATCTGATTACATATGTGCCGCTGTTGCCAAAGCAGAAGAATCCCAGTGTGACATGTTGTTAATGGGCTATTCGACTCCTTGGTTTACGATTCCTCCGATTTGGAAAGATTATTATCCGATAGAAAATTACGAGTGTGGCTCCAATGCCGAAATCATATCCGGGGTGTTTCCTCGTTTTTTCGGAATGTCTTCCGAGAGGTTGGAGAAATGGATGTCCGGCGATCCAACCTGGCAAAATGGAAAGGAATTGCCAGCGGCATGCCGGTTTATGTTCAGAAAAGATTTGATTAGGTCGAATGACTTGAAATTCAAGAATCTCAAGGTCGGTGAAGACTCGGTATTTATATATGAGTGCATGAGATATGCTAATTCATTAGCGACAATTCAATCATGCCCATATAAATATGAACCGCTTAAACAAGGTGCGATAGCGACTACGCTTAAGCCGGAAAACATATTGAAAAACAAACTGATTCTTCAAAAAGAACAAATCCGCATCGCATCAGAATTTGAAACGGCTTATGGAAGGTCTTTTTTGGATTGCTATGCGGGTTCGATAGTGATAGGTGCCATTCAAGTCGCAAACAGTATATGTGACACTCATCAGTACAAGGTGTGGAAATCGTATGCGGATGAAGTCAGGCTTGCGGATGCAATTGATTGTATATCAATAAGATATGGGGGGGATAATACGGCGGTTGCTACCTGTGTGGCTGCTTAAAATCCGTCAGTACCGATTGCTGTATTTGCTTTTGAAAATAGCGCATCGTTTTAACATTTCTGCCAATGAATGGAGCTGATAGAGAACTAAATGTCCTGATAAACGCTTATGCCGTATCTCCGAATTGGGGCAGCGAGCAAGGTATGGGATGGCATTGGGTTACCAACATCGCTAAATATTGTCATGTGGATGTGATTACCGAGGGGGAATGGAAGGATGAGATTGAAGACTCGCTTAAAAATCTGCCCCAAAAAAAGAATCTGAGATTTCATTATTTGCCAGTTTCAGCGAGGATTAGAAAAATGTGTTGGAATCAAGGCGATTGGCGGTTCTATTGGCATTATCAGAGGTGGCAGAGGAGGGCGTTGGAACTGGCAAAGGTGATTTGTGAGGACCAGCGCATCGACATTATTCACCAGTTAAATATGATTGGGTTTAGGGAACCGGGATATCTTTGGAGTATTAAAGACATTCCGTTCGTTTGGGGGCCGATAGGTGGGATGGAACTGATGCCTATGTCTTATTTGCGAGGAGCCTCAAGGAAGCAAATATTGTTCAATAGAATAAAGAATATTGTCAACAGGTATCAATACACCCATTCCGCCAGAGTACGTTATGCGATTGAACGTTCCGCGGTTTTGATCGCTGCGGTTAAAGGAGTAAAGGATGTCCTTTCCGATATTTACAACAGAGAAAGTGTTCTTATAAACGAAACCGGCAGTACGATTGATGATACAATAACAAGAGCGTGTGGCAGGCAGGATACGCCGCTTAAAGTTTTGTGGGTGGGGAAATTTGATTTTAGAAAGCAACTGGCCATAGCTTTAAGGACGTTAATCGCGACGGGGCGAAAAAACATAGAGCTGCACATTTGCGGCATAGGGAGCGAAAGCGTTATGGCAAAAATGAAAGCAATAGCGGAAGCCGGGGGAATAGGCACTCAGTGCTATTGGCACGGAAATGTGTCTCATGATAAAATTCTGGGAATGATGGCGCAATCCGATCTCCTGTTCTTCACTTCGATTATGGAAGCCACATCGACTGTTGTGCTTGAAGCGATTTCAGTCGGATTGCCGATATTGTCCTTCAATACTTGTGGGTTCGGCCCCCTTGTCAAAAACTTTGCGGGTATAACGATAGAGGTTTCTGATCCTGATCGATCTGTCCAGGATTTTGCCAGGGAATTGATGAAATTAGAGGAGAATAGGGCGATATTGGACCGTGTCTCTGAATTGATTGTTGAAAAACGTCATATGTTGACATGGGACTCGAAAGCCAAAGAAGTCGTGAAATTATATAAGGAAGCGATTAGACCTGATAATCAGGTTTAAGTAAAACCGACTCGTTATAATGAAAGGTATAGTGCTCGCCGGTGGTTCCGGCACCCGGCTTTACCCCATCACCAAGGGTGTCAGCAAGCAGTTGCTGCCGGTCTATGACAAACCGATGGTTTACTACCCGATCTCGACGCTTATGCTCGCGGGAATCAGGGATATCCTGATCATATCCACGCCGCAGGATTTGCCGGGGTTCAGGCGTCTGCTTGGCGACGGGTCTGACTACGGCGTGAATTTCTCATACGCGGAGCAGCCTTCGCCCGACGGGCTGGCACAGGCGTTCATAATCGGGCGCGAGTTTATCGGCGACGATTGTGCGTGTCTCGTTCTGGGCGACAACATCTTCCATGGTGCCGGTTTCTCCGCGGTCCTCAAAGAGGCTGTGCGCGCGGCCGAGGAGGACGGCAAGGCCAGCGTGTTCGGCTATTGGGTCGACGATCCCGAGCGCTACGGCGTGGCTGAGTTCGACAGGAATGGCAACTGCCTGTCGATCGAGGAGAAACCCGCCCGTCCGAAGTCGAACTATGCCGTCGTGGGCCTGTACTTCTATCCCAACAGGGTGGTCGACGTGGCCTCACGCATCAAGCCTTCGGCCCGCGGAGAGCTCGAGATCACAACCGTAAACCAGGAGTTCCTCAACGACGGGGACCTAAGGGTCCAGACCCTTCCTCGAGGATTCGCATGGCTCGACACAGGCACCCACGATTCCCTGGCCGAGGCCTCGATCTATGTCGAGGTCTTGGAAAAGCGGCAGGGGCTGAAAATCGCGTGTCTCGAGGGAATCGCCTACCGCCATGGCTGGATCTCCCGCGACAGGATGACGGATATCGCGAGACCTATGTTGAAAAACCAGTACGGGCAGTACCTTATGAAGGTCATTGACGAGATAGACCGCACGGGAAACGAAAATCTTGATTGACATGGAAGTAATAAAGACAGACATAGAAGGTGTGCTGATCCTCGAACCCCGCGTGTTCACCGACGCGCGCGGATATTTCTTCGAGAGTTACAGCGAAAAGGTGTTCAACGAGCTTGTCGGAAAGGTGGATTTCGTGCAGGACAACGAGTCGTGCTCGTCGCGCGGGGTGATGCGCGGGCTGCATTTCCAGCGACCTCCATACGCCCAGGCGAAACTCGTGCGCTGCGTGCGGGGCTCCGTGCTTGATGTCGCCGTCGACATACGCCGCGGGTCCCCGACCTACGGAAGGCACGCGTCATGCCTGCTGACCGAGCACAACCACCGCCAGTTCTTCATTCCCAGGGGATTCGCCCACGGATTCGCCGTGTTGTCTGATACAGCCGTGTTCCAGTACAAATGCGACAACCTCTATCACCCCAAGGCCGATGGCGGAATCTCCATTGTCGACCCGTCGCTCGGCATCGACTGGCGCCTTGACCTTGACGAGGCCATCCTCTCGGACAAAGACAGGCACCATCCGCTCCTGAAGGACTTCGATACCCCCTTTGAATATTAACCTGAGCAGTTCATCACCTATGAATATCCTTGTGACAGGCTCCAATGGCCAGCTCGGCAGCTGTCTGCGCGATGTGGCCGTTGGATCCAAAGATACCTACCTCTTTACCGATGTCGCCGAGCTCGACATAACCGATGCGGCCGCGGTCTCTGATTTCGTGGCCAGGAATAATGTTGGCGTTATCATCAACTGCGCGGCATACACCAACGTCGACAAGGCCGAGGATGACGCCGAGCTCGCCGGCCGGATCAATTCCGACGCCGTGCGCAATCTCGCTGACGCGGCCAGGGTCAATGGCGCGGCGCTCATCCACATATCCACCGATTACGTTTTCGGAGGAAACACGGGCAACACGCCGCGGGGCGAGGACGAACCCGCCAATCCCACCGGGGTCTACGGCGTCACGAAGCTGAACGGCGAGCGGCAGATTGCCGAATCGGGTGTGAAGGCCGTGATATTGCGCACCGCGTGGCTTTATTCCGAATATGGCAGGAATTTCGCCAAGACGATGCTTTCACTGACAGCCGAAAAGCCCGGGCTTAACGTCGTGATGGACCAGTGCGGTACTCCGACCTACGCCCGCGACCTCGCAGCCGCAATATTCCACATAGTTGAGAACCGCCTGATTGACGGCAACGAGGGGATATACCATTATTCCAACGAGGGGGTCTGCTCATGGTTTGACTTCGCCAAGATGATAGCCGCGTTCGCCGGCAACGAGGATTGCGACATACAGCCCTGCCGTTCCGACGAATACCCCTCCAAGGTCGTCCGGCCGTCCTACTCCGTGCTCGACAAGGCCAGGTTCAAGGCGACATTCGGCCTGCGGGTGCCTTATTGGACCGACTCTCTCAGAAAATGTATCAACAATCTCAAAGCAAATGAAGCGTAACATACTGATCACCGGCGGCGCCGGTTTCATCGGCTCGCATGTCGTCCGCCTGTTCGTGACCAAATATCCCGAATACGGCATTGTCAACCTCGACAAGCTGACTTATGCCGGGAATCTGGCCAATCTCAAGGATGTCGAGACGGCTCCCAACTATACCTTTGTAAAAGCCGATATAGCTGATCTTGACGAGATGCGCCGGATTATCAAGGAACACCGCGTTGACGGCATAATCCACCTCGCGGCCGAGAGCCATGTCGACCGTTCGATCAAGGATCCGTTCACGTTCGCCCGCACCAACGTCATGGGGACGCTCGCCCTGTTGCAGGCCGCGAAGGAATACTGGGAGACTCTGCCGGAGCGGTTCGAGGGCAAGCGCTTCTACCACATCTCGACTGATGAGGTTTACGGCGCGCTCGAGCTCACGCATCCAGAAGGGATTCCGGCCCCGTTCACCACGAAAGCTTCCGCCGGATCCCACGAGGCATATGGCGCCGATTTCTTCCTGGAAACCACCAAGTATAATCCTCATTCGCCATATTCCGCGTCAAAAGCGTCGTCCGACCATTTCGTCCGCGCGTACCACGACACATACGGCATGCCGACGATCGTGACCAATTGCTCGAACAACTACGGCCCTTACCAGTTCCCTGAGAAGCTGATACCGCTGTTTATCAATAACATCCGCCACGGCAAGCCTTTGCCTGTATATGGCAGGGGAGATAATGTGCGCGACTGGCTCTATGTCGAGGATCATGTGCGCGCCATCGACCTGATTTTCCACAAAGGCAAGGTCGCCGAGACATACAACATCGGCGGTTTCAACGAGTGGAAGAACATCGACCTGATAAAGGTCGTCATCCGTACCGTCGACCGCCTGCTCGGTAATCCCGAAGGCCATTCCGACCACCTCGTGACATATGTGACCGACCGCCTCGGCCACGATATGCGCTATGCCATTGACTCCCGGAAACTCCAGGCGGAACTCGGATGGGAGCCTTCGTTGCAGTTCGAGGAGGGCATCGAGAAGACAGTGCGTTGGTATCTTGACAATCAGGAATGGATGGACCACATCACCTCGGGAGCCTACGAGAAATATTATGACGAGATGTATGCCGGCAGGTAATAGCCTGTGCTGCCATACGCGTGAACGGATTTGTGACACTCTATCTTAGCAGACACCAACTTGGAGACGTATTTCAACATCCGCTACGAGTTTGACAGGGACAGCGTACGGGAGGCGATTGACCGTAGGCTGCGGGAGCCGGGAGCCGACTATGTGTGTGTGGCTGACGGGGTCATTCTGACCGCCGCCACCCGCGACGACGAGTACCGGCGCGTGGTAAACGGGGGGATGTTCTCGATTTGCGACAGCAGCTATGTGCCCCTGTATATAGACTGGATATACGGCAGGAGCGTGCGCCAGTATTGCGGGAGCGAGATATTCCGCGATATAGTGTCGAGCCGTAAATACCGTATGATTTTCCTTGGAACCCAGCAGCCGGTTCTCGACGGGCTCAGAGAGAACCTGCGGAAACTGAATCCCGATGTAGGATCGATGAGGTTCGTGGAGCTGCCGTTTTGCGAGGTTGGTGAGTTTGACTACGCCGGAATCGCAGAGATGATCGAGGCGGACGGAGCCGACATAGTGTGGGTAGCCCTCGGCGCGCCCAAACAGGAGGTGTTCATGTCGATGCTGAAGCCGCGCCTTGGCCGGGGCGTGATCATCGCCGTGGGGGCGGCCTTCAAGTTTTTCAGCGGGGTGGAGACAAAGCGCGCTCCCGGGTGGATGGTGCGCCATCACCTTGAATTCATACACCGTCTGTGCCAGGAGCCCGGGAAGCAGTTCCGTCGCTGCTACGGAATCTTGCGTACGCTTCCCGCGATACTGTATCGCGAGTGGCGTGTTTCCAGGAGCGCCGGTTCCGTCGTTTCATAGCCCTGGCATACGGGCTGGCCGCGGCGGTATGCTGGCCGCGGCGTTCGGTAGATCAGGTGGGTAAGGTGAGATACTATCTGTCGGCGAGATTCCGGAAGCCGAGAGCCTCCGCAGCCCTCGGATCGGTGAGCTATGTGGTTTGCCGAGTCGCCGACGGCGACAGGGTGGAGCGGAATATCGCCAGCGGCATAAAGGGCTTTGACGGGAGTGTGATCGCCAGGGAGGAGGACCGCGTCGCGTTTGACCTGATGACGCTTTATTGCGTTGTCGAGTCCTCGCTCTCGGCCGAGGATGCGACCATTGACGACATCGCGGCCGCCGGCCGGCGCGCGTTGTCAGGCGCGAACCCTTACGCGGAGCGAATCCGTTCCTACGGAGGAAAGTATCCCGTTCGCGCTGATGTGGCCGTTATAGCGAAAACGGTTGCCGGCCGGTTCGACGTCAGGCGCGGGCGAGAGACGGTCTCTGAGACCGTCCCCGCGGGCTTGTTGGAATATTTCTCGCATTGTATTGCCGCTTATGAGTCGGATGGCCGTCCCTATGCCAGATCCCTGCGCAGCGGGCGGCAGAGCCTGCGTAAGTTTACGGGGGGTGCCGATGTCGCTTTGGGCGCTATGGACCGGTATTTCATATCCCGGTATGCCTCATACCTTCGCGAGAGGGTCTCCCCAGCCACGGTCTCGTTTTACCTCGCTGTGCTGCGCAATGTGGTCAACAAGGCTGGTTCGGAGGGGTTGCTGCCCGGTTCGTTCCAGTGGCCAGAAGGATGTGGGCCGGAAGCGCCGGAGGCGCGCGGCCTGTCTGCCGGGAGCCCGGTTGACATACCGACTTTGCGCCGTATAGAGCGGATGGATCTGTCGGAGTTTCCGTTGCTGGATCTTGCCCGCGATATGTTCATGTTCGGTTTCTATGCCCGCGGGATGGAGCTTGTCGACCTTGCTTGTCTGAAAGTCTCGGACGTGTGCCGCGAGGTTCTGACATATCGGCGTCGCGGCAACGGCTCGTCGCGCGCCGTCCCCCTTGGTGGCAAGGCAATGGCCATTGTCGCGAAATACTCCGGTTCCGATAGTGAATTTCTCTTTCCAATACTGCGGCGCAAATGGGTGCGCTCCTATGCCTCTGCCCGCGCCGAGTTGGGGGCAGCCCTCAGGGGGGTCGGAGAAAGGCTCGGGCTTCCCGTAAGGCTGACCTTCGGCATGAGCCGTTGTTCGTGGGAGGCTTTGTCAAAGTCTGCCAATGTGGCTGAGTCGCTGATTTCTTAGAACGTGGTACTACCATATTGCCCGAGGTGGCGTACGGAGGCGTTGTGTCGAATTGCTGACACAACGCTTTTTTTACCTCTGATTTTTAATTTGCGGTAAAACAGCGTTTTGTGACATATGTCCCGGATCTTGCCGCGGGATAACCGTATATTTGCGATGCGGTGGGCTTATCGCCGGCTGCCCGCCAGCCGCTTTGATAATCTGCCGTTCTGATTTCAGATGCAAAAAAAGTATGGCTATGCGACTACGTTTATTCCCGTTTTTCATATTGCTGGCTGTTTCGCTGGCCGCGTGTTCCGATGACGCCGAGGAGGCTCCCAAGCCGAAGGAACCGGATGCGGTGACAATAGCGAACACGTCGTTCACCGCGCTTCCCGAAGGGGGTACGGTCGAGATTCCGTTCACCGCCAACACCGACTGGTCCATGGAGGTGCCCAACACCTCGGAGCATTTCAACGGCCTGATTTGCGAGCGAAAGGGTAGGGCGGGGAAAATCATTGCAAAATATGTGGCGCGCCCCAACACGAAAGGCACATCCCGCACGACGACTATAAAGATTACCGCCGGTCGCGCTTCGGCTGAGGTGGTGGTCAGGCAGGAGCCGGTCGACATCCAGCTCCCAACCGAGGACGAGGTCAGGGCATACCTGGTGCGGCTCTATGAAACCACCGACGGCCCCGACAGGCGTTTCAAATGGAACCTCGATAAGCCCGTTAGCCAGTGGGGACCGGAAGTGAGATACGAAAATGGTCTCCTGACGTTGAATTTTAATGAACGCGGGCTGAACGGCAATATCGACCTCTCCGGCTGCAAGGCGCTTATCAGCCTGAAATGCTCCAAAAACCAGATAAAGAAAATCGATGTGTCCGGCTGCCCGCTGCTCTCCTATGTCAGTTGCACTAACACGGGTCTGGAGGAAATCAACCTCTCGGGATGCCTTTCCCTCAGCGAGATCTCGATCGACTACAACAACCTGCGCTCCCTCGACATAGGGTGGAGCAAGACGCTGTGGCGCCTGGTTGTCAGCCACAACCAGTTGGAGAGCCTCGACCTGTCGGAATGTGTCAACCTCAAATCGTTAGGCTGTAACAACAACCGGCTGAAAACGCTCGAGATTCCCCACCGCCAGCTCCTCTACGACTGTTTCTGCTATGAGAACGAGCTGCGCTCGCTCGACGTGAGCGATTCCCCCGTGCTCGGAACCCTGAACTGCGGCGACAACGAGATCGAGTCGCTGAACGTCAAAGGGTGCCCGCGTCTTAACTGGATTTATTGCTACAACAACCGCCTTACGGAAGTCGATACGTCAGACCAGAAGGATGTGCTGGAAAATTACTATTGCTTCTCAAACAGGATAACTACCCTGGATATGACCGGCTACCGCAACCTTTCGGAGCTCCACTGCTCCGACAACGGCATGACCTCGCTCATCGTGGCCGGCTCGCGGAATATGCGTTGGCTGTATTGCAGCTACAACCGCCTCGAGACCCTCGATCTGACCGACCTCTACAAGCACTTCGAGCGCCTCGACTGCTCTTTCAACCGCCTGCGCGAGGTGAAATGCCTCACCGACTACCGGTATATACGCCTCTGGTGCCAGGGGAACCGCATCGGCGGCGAGATTCCCGAATATTTCGATAACTGCCTGGAATTTGAATACGACCGCCGCTACGAGTACCGCCCCGACACCGGCACCTACTCCGACCTCGGCTATGGCTGGTACTACCCCGGCGAGCCCGAAAAGATGAAGCACGAGCGCTGATTTTTTGCAGAAGTACGCGTTTATAAAACGCAAAACAAGCGGATTTGGTGAAAGTACGCGTTTTCATTGCGCACTTTTTCATAAAGGGCGTTAAAAAAAGACCCCGATGTGGTTTCGGGGTCTTTTTGCGTGGGTTTGTTGGCCGTTCCCCGCGCGGGGAACGGCGGCGGTGTTATTTCACGAGAATCTTGCGGGCGGAGCCGTCGGCGCGGCGCTCGATGTAGAGGCCGGGGGCAAGGTTGTCGCCGTCGACTTCCACGCCGCCGATGGTGTAGAACGCTGAGGGGCCTTCTACCGCGGCGTCGGTGCCTATTTCGTCAACAGAGGCGATTCCGGCCAGGGGGATGGCGATAGCGTTGGTGATGTCGGCATCGCGGAGGTCGGCGGGAATCTCCTCGTCGAAATACTTGGTGATGTAGACCACGGCGCGCATGTCGGCCGGTTTCCAGGAGGCGTCAAGTGGAATCTCGAAGTTGAGTTTCGCCGAGTTGTTGCCATCCAGGGTGACGGGTTGCCCTTTCACTCCCGTGTGGTTGAGGCGCACCACGTTGTGATGGATGTAGTTGTTGTTCGTGATGGGACGTCCTCCTATACCGGTGGCTGCCTGGGCGCTCTTGACGTTATCCTCGATGATCATCACATGGGCTGCCATAGTGCCGTAGATTGCCTGGGCTTCGGGGAGCGCGTCGATGTTCACCTCGAGGCTGAGGAGGCTGTTGTCGGCGTTGCACTTGCCGGTGGCGCCGAGGGTCGCGAAGTTTGGCGATCCCAGATCCTGGGTAACCATATCCTGGAACATGCTTACGATGAGATCGTCGGGGAGCAACCCGATGAAGTCGCTGGCGCTGTACGCGATGTAGTTCTCGCCGGGGTAATAGGCTCTGTTGATGGTGAATACCGATGGAGCGTAGGCGTAGCGCTCGAAAAATGCGGCGCTTTCCGGGGTAGCGAGCGGGGTGCCGGGGGAGTGGTGCTGGGCGAAAATCGCCTTCCCCTCCATGTTGCCGCACTGGTTGATGATGCTGGTGAGGCCGAGTGACGCGGTATTTGCCGAGTTTGTGTATGCCTCGAAGAGTACGGCTGAACGGGGTACGGTTGATTCGTAGATCGCTATGTTTACCATTCGCGAATTCTCGTCGCTCGACTGGATTTCAACTCCGTCGGCCTGGACGGGGAAAACGCGGAGAGTGTGGCTGCCGATTCCCAGCCCCGCTGGTTTGGCCAGCTTCTGGTTCCAGGTGTAATTGCCTCCGGAAGGCATGTTGACCGTCAGGTCGGCATACTGCGGTTCGGTGTCGTCATACTGCCACCCCATGCGGAGGGTGGTGATCTTGTCGCGTCCAACGTTGCGTATAGTGGTCATGATCTCGATTTTCTCGTCGGCTTTCTTGTATTTGAAACCGGTGTCGAAGAAACCGTAGGTGACGCTGTACGGAGGCATGTTGGTGGCGTCGATTACGAGCTGCACGCAGAGCTTTCCGATGCCGGAAACAGGGTAGAGCGTGTCGTCCCGCAAGAGCAGGGTCGCGCCGGAGGTGTCCTCGCCGGAGGCGGCGATGCCCCCCTGGTCGGCGGTGACCATTTCCGGGGTCTCGACATAGTCGTAGCCGAAGAAGAGGTCTTTACCCTCTTCGATGAGGAATCCGTCGCCGTTGAAATCGACGCGGTTCCACCCCTGGTAGAGGCGCTGGCGCTGCTCGTGGGTCAGCGACATCTGGTTACCGTCGGCGGTGTAGAGGAACATACGCGTGCGGCCAAGATCCATGCCGACAGCTACGCGGAGTCCGACGATGCGGCATCCGGCGTAGGCTTTCAGGTTGTCGGCATACATGTAAGCGCCGAGCGAGTAAGTCCCGGCCTGTCCGAAAGCGCCGTTGGCCACGTCTATGTCGTTGGTGACGGTATAGCCGATCACGCGCTCGTTGCTTGCGAGCCCCATGTCGGATTCCTGGGCGGCGGCGGAGAGAGCCGCCACTGCCAGGAGTATAAGTGATGTTATTTTGCGAAACATAAGTGGTTTTGCTTAAATGGTGTTGTCAACTTGTTCGGTTGGCCGTCCGGCTTATTTGATTATTTTGACGGCCTTGTCGCCCTGGCGTAGGATGTAGATTCCGGCGGGGGCTTCCGAGGCGTTTACGCGGCGTCCCGACAGGTCGTAAAGCTCTGCGGGAGCGTAAGCCCCGTCCGCGCCGACCATCTCGATGGCTGCTTGGCCAGAGATGGTGTAGGTGGCCATCTCCGAGGTGCCGTTCTTGTAGACGGCTTTGATGCCGACGGTGTGCTCCCCTTCGGGAATGTCGGTCAGCACGAACGCCGGGGTCTCTGACTCGCCGATTTTAGCGCCGTCGAGGTAGATTTCGAATTTCACCACGTTGCCGTAGTCGATAACCTGGCCCTGGCCGCTCTGCGGGCCTACGGTCACGTCGTCGACCTGCGCCAGGAACGCGTCGTAGCTGGTGTAGCGGATCGCGAGGCGCGCCTGTTCGCCGGCATACTCGTCAAGGTCGGTGTAGTAGAGCGACCATGTGCTCGAGGTCAGCTGGTCGATCTGGCTGAGCGGCGTGAAGTCGGCTGGATTGGTGCTCCCATCGGTCGAGATGAGAACTTCGAGCGACTCTACAAATTGCGGGGTATATCCCTTGGCCTTGAAGCTGAAACGGAACGCCTCGCGGATGTTCAGGCGCGGGGTTATAAGCCATTTGTCCGACTGTCCTCTCTGGGTAGAGAAGAAAATCACGCTCTTGTCGCCGGTGATTGCTGCGATGGCCGGGTCGGTCGGGAGCATGGCGGGAACCGTCTTGTAGGGGTTGAACACCATCGGGGGAATGGCGGTGGGGTTGTACTGGTCGCCGGACCCCGGGAAGGTTATGATGGCGTTGTTGATGGAGATGGGGTAGACGGGGAGGCCGTCGGCATCAACTGTTACCCAGTCGCCGAACGATTTGGTCGCGAAATCGTCATACTCCTCGAAGCTGTCGGTGAACATCAGCTCCTGGTTCCAGTTAAGGGTCACGGTGCCGTTCTCGCCCGGGGTGGCGGTGATGTTGTACGGGGTGATCACGCGGTCGGTAAGATTGATGTCGATTGTCTTGTCGCCGTCGACAGTTACCGTGCGGCGCACGGCGTTGAAAGCGCCTTCGGCCACTCCGATCTCATAGTCGCCGTGGGGCAGGTAGGGCACGCGGGCCTTGCCGTCGCTGACGGTGAGTGTCAGAGTCTCAGCGTCTGAGAGACTGAGGAGTGTCAGCGCGGTGCCTTCGGGCGAGAGTTTGCTGTCGGCGGTCACGTTGAAGGCCACGTCGGCGAAGCCGTCGGCGGGAATCTCGACGTTGATTTCCGTCGTGGCGCTCGAAGCCTGGAGATAGACGGCTTTCACGCCTATTGTGTGCGCTCCGGGAGCGACATCGGGAAGCACGCACGCGTAATCGTCGACGGTCATCTTCTTCTGGCCGTCAAGGTAGATCTCGAACTTCTCGAAGCGGTTGGCCGGCGATTTGGCGACGCGGCGCGTGCGGCGTGCGGCCGCTGCCGCGTCCTCCTCATAGAGAGGCTGCCCCACGTACACGTCGTCGATCATTAGCATGAACGCTCCGTAGAGGTTGGCGTGGCTGATATAGCGGATCGCGAACTTCACTTTCTTCCCGGCGTATGCCGCGAGGTCGTAGGTCATTGTGTGCCAGTCTTTGTAATCCACGCTTTCGTAGTTTCCGGTGTCGAGGCGCTTGAAGTCGCCGGTCTGGGGATTGTCGAGTTTCTCGGTCACATAGACCATGAAGCGCTCGTCGTAGCGGTCGGCCGCCTTGGCCTTGAAGGAGAGAATGTTCTCGTTGCCCACGGTGATCTCGGGGGTGATCAGCCAGTCGTCGTTGGCGTTGCCCGAGTTGGTACGGATGAATCCGGCGTATTGCTGGCCGCTGAACGGGCGCAGGATGGGGTAGTCGTACCACCATGTCGGGATTACTGTCAGCGGGTTGATAATCTGGGCGTACTGCATCACGCCTCTGTTGGGGTAGCTTCCCACCAGCGGGGCCGTGGCCTCGTTGTCGGCGTCGATGCCTGTCCACTGCCCGAAAGTGATTGAGAAGGGGTCGTAACTCTCGAAGTCGTCGAAGAACGCCGGTTGCTCGCGGTTCCATGACAGGGCGATGTCGCTCTTGCCGGTAAAGTGGTCATGGACGATTTCGGCGCTGATGGCGAACGGATCGCGGGTTTTTTCCGCAAGGTCGACGGTGACGGTCTTCTCGGTCTCACCTTCGGCCACTACGAACCGTTGCTCGACCGTGTTGAAGCCGTTGCGCTCGATTTGCAACAGATGGTTGCCGGCGAATACGTTGAGCGAGCACTCGCCGTCGGCGTTGAGTTTCAGAGTGCCGTAGCCCGCGGAATAATCGGTCTGGGTGAGACTCACCGGCTGCCCGGTCAGTATGTCACCCTCTACGGTGTTCACTTTTATGGTGAGGCGCGTATTACGCTGCTGAGCCACGCCGCTCGCGAAGAGCAGCATGGCCAGCAGGGTAAACAGAATGCGGGTTGTTTTCATGAAGTATGTTATGTGACGATGAAGGTGTGCCTGTCTGCCATCCAAGGCTTCTGGCACACCTTCATATGGTCGGGTTATACTTGTTTATTTAATGATGCTGAACGCTTTGGCACCTTCAGCTTTCACTACATAGAAGCCCTGGGCGAGACCCTCGATGACGCGGGGGCCGAAGCCGCTGGCGACGAGCACGCCGTTGATGTTGTAGACGTCAACGCGGGTGTCCTCGGCGATGCCTGCCGTTTCCTCGGTGGTGACATTCTCGATGCCGGAGGCGTCGAGGCTGAAGCCTTTCAGAGTGAAATCGTCGAAGAAGGCGAGGTTGGAGGGGCTGTTGGTGGTGTGGCGCAGGGCGACGTGGATGCTCTGGCCGGCGTAGCTCGAAAGGTCAACCTCGTAGTGGTTCCAGTTGTAGGCGTCGAGGAATGGCATTTCGGTGGTGCGGAGCACGGGGGTGAACTCCTTGGTGTCGGTGTTGCCGCCGGTGCTTACCAGCACGCTCACGCAGTGCTTCGGATCGGGAAGCACGCTCTGGAGGCTCTCCCAGTTGCGGGCGTAGAAGTCGAACTTCGACTCGGCGGTGGCCACGAGCTTGCGGGAGATGATCCAGTTGTCGGCGTTAACGGTAGCGCCCGAGGAGCCTACGAGGGCGTGCATGCCGGAAATCGGAGCCATCATGCCGTAGAGGCCTTTCTCCTTGGAGTCGCTCTCGCAGGAGAACGCTCCGCGCATGCCGTCGGCCGAGTAGTAGATCCAGTAGGAGCCGAACGAGTAGTTGGGCGCCTTGTCGGCATCAATCATGGTGAATTCCTCGTCCCATACATAGTCGAGTGGGTTGGGCTCGAATGAGAAGTAGAAGGTGCCCTGGGGAAGAGCCTCGCCTTCGACTGCGAGAGTGGCGGTATGGCCTCCTTCAAACTCCACTGTCAGGGCGTCGTTTACCTTGGCCGCTGTCTGAAGGGCTTCAAACTGGATGGTGAACGGAGTGGCGGAACCGGCTGTGAGCACGTCGCCGGCTTTCAGCGAGGTGGTGAAGTTGGGGGTGCCGAAAGTGGCTGTTTTCACGGTCAGGTCGTTCTTGCCCTGGTTGAAGATGGTCAGCAGGTCGTCGGAGGAGATGGCCTTTTCATAGTTGACCTTGCCGGCGTTCCAGCCCGAGCGGTTGAACGCGGCGTAGTCGCCCTTGGCTTCCTCGATCACCACGTGGGTGACGGCGCCGCCGGCATCCTGGGAGCTGTAGCTCTTGTGAACCCAGCGGAACTGCACTTTCTTGCCAGCGTAGGCCGAGAGGTCGTGGCGCTCGTTGATCCAGTATTTGCGGTCGCCGTCGAACGGGTTCTCCGAAATGGTGCTCAGCGTTGTCCACTGGCCGTCGGCATAAATCTCGAACAGCAGTTCGCTGACGCCGTTGTTGGGCACTACGTTGTTCTTCTGAACCATGCCTGTCGGGTCGACAACGAGGTCTGACGGATGCTCGTCGCCCCAGATGAAGGAGATGCTCATGGGCTTGTCGGCGGGAAGAGTGACGTCGGGGGTCCTCATGTCGTTGGAGTCGCCGGTGTTAAGCCATATCGATGCGGCAACGCCGTAGCTCTTGCCGTCGTTCTCGTAGCGTTTGAGGGTGTTCACGCTCCATGTGCGGTTGTAGTCCTTGGAGGGTGTCGAGATCCATCCGGTCGGGATGTTGTCGCCGTTGTCGGTGAAGTTCTGCTCGTAGGGGAAGGTGTCGATAGACGCGTCCTTCTGGGTTGTGAACGTCCAGGTCGAGATGCCTGTGTTGGCGTCGCCCTTGGTGTTGTAGGGGATGACTTTCCAGGTGTAGCGGGTCTCGCATTCGAGGTCGGGCAGCGCGAAGGTAAGCGTGTTGCCGAGATCCTGGCCGTTGATCAGCTCGTTGCATGCCGATGTGGTGCCGACATAGAGTTTGTAGCCTTCGGCAAACTGGGCGGGGGCCCAGGAGAGGACTACGCCTTTGGGATAGACTTCGGTAGTGCCGGCTTTGGGGCTGGGCTCGGTTGCCGCGGCGGGAACACCGTCAGCGCCGAATACCTTGGGAAGCACAACGCGGTCGAGGTAGAAGATGGAGTGCTCCACAGCGCCCTCGTCGTCGGTCTCGACGGCGGGGTAGTGCCAGCGCACGTAGCAGTTGTCGGAACCCATGCCGAGATCGACGGTCTCTGTGAGAATCTGGTTCAGGCCGTTCTGCCAGTCGGAAGTCCACTTGGTCTGCCAGGTGTTGCCGCCGTCGTAGGAAGCCTGGAGTGTGATGTCGTATTCGGGAGCCGATTCGCCGTCGTAGCTGTTGAAGTACGAGAATGTGACGGAGCCGCCGTCAAGAAGGTCGAGACGTGGCGAGCGGAGCCAGGTGGCGGTGTAGTCGCCGGGCTGGTATGCCGAGTGGTCACCCTCGAAGGCACTGCTGTGCCAGCCCCAGCCCTGGTTCTGCCAGCCGGCAGGCGGGAAGTATGCCTCGAAGGTTTCCAGCGTCGCGCCCTCGGGGAGGAACTGCTTGGATGCGTTGATGTCTATGGAGACGTCGCCGCCGGTGGTGCTGATTGTCACCTTGCCCTGTGCCGCGGAAGTGGTCGACGCGGTGTAAGCCAGGTTGAAGGAAACGCTCTGGTACGCCAGGAGGTTGAGGTCGGCGACATTGAGGGTGGTCGACACCCCGTCGGGGCAGGTGATGCCGGTCACGCGCAGGCCGTCCTTTCCGACGTTGGTCAGTGTGATGGGATCCGAGTACATCTTCTCGCCGATATACATGGCGGGGAAGGTAAAGCGGTCCATCGACAGCGATGCCACGGGGCCGGTCGCGGGGGTGAACTTCTTGACAGAAACCTCGTCGAGGTCAACTGAGTTGGCGCTCTCGTTGAGCATCTTGTAGACGAAGGCGAGTTTTACTTTCGAGCCCTTGAAGTCGCTGAGGTCGACTTTCGCGGTGCGGGGTGCCCAGTCTTCGATGGGGAAGCCGAGTATGCCGCTCTCGCGGAGCATCTTCTCGTTCTGGATCGAGAACACTGTCTCGGCGCCGTTGAGGTTGCCGCCTTCAACCACTCGTACCTGGAAGTCGTAGCGGCTCTGGTCGGAGCAGTTCCCGGGGCTTACCTTGAACGTGAACTGGAGCTGGTATGTGTCGTCGAGGTTGAGTTCCGGAGTAAGGAGTATTTCCTCGCGAGGCCCTGCTCCGTCAGCCGGGTTTATCATAAGCGGGCCGGTAACGGAGGCGCAGCACGCCCCGGTCATGTAGGAACCGTACTCGCCTTTGGGGTCGGAGTAGTAGTTGTGCCAGTTGTAGGTGGTTTTCGAGCCTGAGTAGCTGTCGACCGTGGTCCAGCCTTCTCCAGCCGCGATAGGCCTGGGTGCGCTCCCGGTATTACCGGTCTCAAATCCTTCATACAGGATGGTCTGAGCCTGCGCGCCACCGGCGAGGGTCAGGGCGATGATTGGCAAGTAATACTTCTTCATTGGTTTAATATTTGGTGGTTGATAATTCGTGTTTTTCCTCGCTTTAAAAACCGATTGTTAAAAATAGGCAAAACTGATTCGCAAATATACTAAATATGTTGAAATGTCAAAACGTTTTACTTGATTTTAACTATTTTTCCGCGGAGGCGGGGACGCACGGTTCGTGCGTCCGGAAAATGCGATTCGATGGGGCACGCGATGGCAATTGATTGGCGGACGCACGGGCCTGATCCTTGCATTGGCGGGAGTTGTGAAAAAAGGAGGGGGGCCGCGTCGCGGCCCCCCTCCGGATTGGTATGGAAAGAGGTTTACTTCACGAGAACCTTTTTCCCGTTGACGATGTAAACGGCTCCGGGAACGGGGTTCTTGACGCGGATGCCCTGCAGGTTGTAGATTTCGGCGTTTTCGTCGAAGTCGGCGCTAACCTCCTCGATGCCGGTGTAGTCGGTGAGGATGTCGAAGCGGAAGGTCTGCAGCTCGCGGCCGTCGCGTGCCTTCACATAGGCGCGGAAGGCGGGGAGGGTGGCGGCGGGAGCCTCTTCGGCGAGGGCGCTGACGCCGTGGGTGGCGGCGGCGGTGGTGGCCACATAGTTGTCGGCGGTCAGGAAGAACATGCCGTCGTTAACCTCCATCGGGGCGTATGTCGCGGTGAAGTTCACGGCGTAGTGGGCTACGGAGGGAACGTCGGTCACCACGGCGCGGCCCTTGACCTTGATGGGCGCGGGAGCCTCGGCGATTTCAAGCAGGTAGGGCACGCCGGCGTCCATGCCGTCGGTCTTGGCGAAGAAGTGCGCCAGGGCGTCTATTTCGCCGTCGACGCTCACGAACTCGTAGACCTTGGCGTCTTCGCCGAACATCGCTGCCACTTCGTCAGAGGTAAGGGCAACGGGGAGGGCTACGGCGTTGAAGCCGGGGTTCAGGCCGAGGTCGATCTTGACCAGGGCGCTTTCGATGGCGGTTACGCCGGAGGTCTCGTCGTTGAGGTTCGCGACCTCGTAGAGGGTGAAGTCGCCGGTCTGGGACTCGGTGAACTCGACAGCTTCGGCGAAGTCCTCCTTGCCGTCCTTGCTTACGAGCACGTCGTAGACGCGGCTCGACTGGATGACGTCGATGCTGTAAGAGCCGTCGGCCGCTGTCGTGCCTTCATACTGCACGTTCTCGCCGTCGGTGCTGACGAGGGTCACGGTGGCGCCTTCGGCGGCGTTACCCTCGGTGTCGGTCACGCTGCCGGAGAGGGAGACAGGGGTGACTACCAGGGAGACATGGAGTACCGGAAGGCTCTTGGCGGTCCAGGATTTGGAGGTGATGTCACCCTTGCCAGAGCCGTCGTTCTGACGCTGGAAGCAGTTCTTGTTCCATGTGGAGGATTCGAACTGGGCGCCGGACTTGTACGCGTCGGCGTAAGCGTGGAATTTAAGGCGGAGTGATTTGCCGGCGGGATAGACGGCCGGTTCGGGGAACTGGATGGTGATCATGTCGACCATGGCGCTTTGCGAGCCGACTTCCTGCCATGCGTAGTCTTTGAGGTCAACGACCTGGGTCATTCCCTCGGTCGGGAACGCGCCCGTTGCCGGGGTAGCTTCCTCGGTGGCATCGACCCACTGGTAGAACACGGCCACGTCGGACACATATCCGGCCTGCGTGCAGTAGCCCTTGACGGTGATCTGGGAGATTTTTTCACCTCCGCTAAGTCCGAGGTCCTGCTGGGTATAGAGAGCGACGGTCTCGGTGTTCTTCCAACCGGTGTTGAACGGTGTGGTTCCGTCGGTGCTGTTTTTGGCGGTGCCGACTACGATTTCGCCCGAAAGAGTTTCTGCGGCGAAGAGCACGTCCTGCGGCTCGGTGGCGATTACCTGGTCGCCGGCGCGAAGCTCGAGGTATACGGGGAATGTGCCTGCCTTGGGCGAGCGGAACGGAATCTCGAAGGAGGTAGTGGTGGCTGTGTAGGAGTCTGCCACTGGTATTTCCTTGTATCCGTCGATGGTCTGAGCCTCGCCGTTGACGTAGGCCGTCAGGGTGTAGGCGTCGGCTGTCTCGGCGCGTAGTCCGAAGTTGCGAACCGACAGGGTCGCGGTCTTGGATATGTTCTGGGTCGCGTTCGCCGGCACGAGGTGTGCCGCATAAGCGAGGTCGTGGTCTACCTCGGCGACGGTGAGGCCGTAGATCTCGTCAACGTAGGCGCGCTCGATAAGCTCGAAACCTATGTAGTACTCTCCTGCCTCGGGCATGGTAACTGTGAAGGTCTTGTATGCCACATCGAGTTTTGTGGCGTCGTCTTCGCTATTCTTGGAATATGCGCCCAGGAGTACGCGCTGCTCGTCGTTAGCGAGGCCTTCGCGCGTGGTGGAGGCGTAAACATTCAGTTTTGCCGAGTAGTAGCTGGAATCGTAGGCCTTGCTGTCGAACGACAGGGTTTCTCCGGCCGATACAGACATCTTCGGCGTGATGAAGATGTTATCGGTCGTACCGGTGCTGTAAACGCCCATGTTGGGAGCGGAATAATTGCCGGTATTCTGCAAGCTAACGCCGGACTGGTGAACGGAACCGGCGGGCCATGAGCCTGTGGAGGTGCCGTTGTCGAAGCTGGCGTACCATTTCGAGGGGTCGAGCATCACGGCTTTCACCGGAAGGGTGAAGGTGGCGTCGGCACCGGAGGCGTCGACATAGACTACCTCAAGGTTGCCTTCGTAGGTGCCAGCCTCGGTGGCCGACAGAACGATGTCAACCGCTTGGCGTTCCTTGGATGGAACGGTGACGGCTCCGGCAGCCACAGCCTCGGCACCCTCTTCGGTGGCGGGATATACCGCCGAGAAGCCGGCGGGGACATTCACGTTCTTGACAGCCAGCGGCGCGGTGCCCCAGTTGTGGATTTCAAAATGCTGGGTGAGGCCGGTCTCGTTGATCTTGCCGAAGTTGATTGCTTCCTTGCGGCTGTCAGGCTTGTTGTAAGGTCCGGAATAAGTGCCCTTGTTGAAGAACACGAACTCGGGCTGGCACTGCACGGTGATGTCGAGCGGGAGGGTCTGGAAAGAGGCCGTGCCGTCGGTGAACGTCACCTTGAAGTAGGTCGAGAACGTGGTGGTGGTCTCTACCTCGGGAGTCCATTTGGCGTTGAACTGTGTCTCGCGGTTTGCCGAAGCGGTCAGTCCGATGGAGGGCACGGTTGCTTTCACCTCGCCGTCAACGAGGTACTCCACTGTGTAGTTCGAGGGATCCTCGTCGGTCAGGGGAACAATCGCGAGTGTCGCGGTAAGTTCCTTGCCTGACTGCTCGGTGGCGTCCTGTCGGACGCTTTTCAGATATACGTCGTGGGTGACATCGACTTTCGCGAGACCTACAACGTTGTCGAGCTTCATGCCGAAGATGGCGAACCCTACATAATAGTCGCCGGCCTGGTCGAACGTGATGCTCTTGCTCTGGAAGGCGGAGCCGGTGATATCGGAGGGGGTGTACTGCGCGACGGGCTCGCCCCAGTTCTGGCGGTCGGTGGAAACGTAGACTTTGAGGAAGTACTGGTTGCTGCTGCCGTTGCGGGCCACGTCGAACGTCATCACGTCGCCGGCGTTAGCGCGGAGTTTCGGGGTGATGAACTTGTTGTTGCTGTCGGCATACGAGCTCGATGTGTACGACTGGAGCCATACGTTGTAGGTCTTGTTGGAGGAGTTGTACTGGTAGTCGCTCTGGATTCCGCCCTCTGCCACGGATCCCGCGGGATATGTCGCGGTGGAGCCGGAGTCAGGGCTGTCAAATGTCGCGAACCAGGTGTTCGCTCCGAGCACGGTGCCGGAGAAGGGGAGGGTGTAGGTCTGTTCCTCGCCGTTCTTGTCGAGGTAGACAATCGCCAGGTCGCCGGAGTAGTTGCCGGGAGTGGTTGCCGGGAGGGTCAGGGTCAGGGCCTTGGCTGATTTCTTGGCAACGACGAACTCTCCCTCGTCGGCTACGGTGTATGTGAACCCTTCGGGAGCCGTTATGCTCTTGATGGTAAGCGGGGCGGCGCCGTTGTTGAAGATCTCAAGCTCCTTGACGTAGTCCTCCGTTATCATGCCGAGATTGATGGCGCTCGCCAGGGAGCGGGTAGTCGTCGTGCCCGCCTCGCGGAATACGAACACGGGTTCGTAGGCTATGTAGTGCGACTGGGCGCGGTTCAGTTCGCCTCCCATGAGGTTCTCGCGCACGTTCATATTAATATAGGTGTAGGAGCTTCTCCATTCCGAAGCCGGAACCAGCGCTTCAACCACGAAGGGTTCCGAGGTGTCACCTATTCCGAGGCTCTGGGGCACGGGAACCGTGCCATAGACCTGCTTGGTCGAACCGTTGATGATGGATACGGAGAAGTTCTCGTCGCCCTGGGTGAGAGGGGCTTCGCCGTCGTTGGTGACGGTCACGGTGTATTGCACCAGAACCTTGCCGGGTTCTATGCCGTCGGCTGTCTGGGTCGACGGCTGCTGGTACCAGTAGATTGTGCCGGTGGCGCCGTCGCCGGTGTAATCCGCGGCCTCGCGCACGGGAACGGCCGAGTTGACCGTGAGGCTCTTCTCTGTTTCGATTTCGGCCGATGCGGCATAGAAGTTGTCGATTCCGGCCTCCGACAGCTTGATGCCCACGCGTTGCGGCGTGTCGAGGGTGATGGTCATCGTGCGCCATTCGTCACGCGACAGCTCGGAGCTGCTGTAACGTTGCAGGCGTGTGCCGCGCGTGCCGTCCTCGTTAAGGGCGTAGACCTCGATATAGCCGCCATAGGCGGTGAGCTTGGCGGCGAACGACACATCGCCGGTGACTACCGGGGTGACGAGCAGGTCGTAGACCGCGCGCTGGTCGTCAACGTCATAGGGGTCGCCTACGAGCTGGCTTCCCGCGCGGAGATAGCCGCTGTCGTCAACGCCGCCGGTGGCGTAGTAGGTGTAGCTAACGAAATAGACTGCTCCGTAGGCGTCGTACTGGTCGACTAAGTGGCGCCAGTTCGACGCGACGCGGAAGTTGTGGCTTACCGTCGCGATCGGCGTGTCGAAGTCGAGCGTGTAGGGCGTCTGGGTCTCAGCCTGCGCCGTAAACGACGCTGTGGCTGCCAAACCTAACGCCGCCAGCAGAAGTTTGCTTTTTTTCATACGCAAGATTTGATTGATTAGCGGAACCTTGATGGTTGATTTTTTGCGAAAAAAGCCGTCAAGGCTCCAAGGTTAAAGATTTGAATTGAATAAATGAACGTTTTGGTTGTCGGGGGCGTATGATTATTCCGCTTTCGCGTATAAACTGAATATGCGTTCCCGAATTTTGCAAAGATATAAATATTTTTGCAAAATCCAATATTTATGCAATGATTTTTGAAAAATATGTTGCAATATGCCCGCTGGGGGCTTTCAGGGGCGGATGAAGGGGAGGTGGGCGCGGATGGCGGCGGCCAGCAGGGCCGGCTCGTAGCCGCGGGAGAGGCCGAAGCGGTAGAGCTTGGTGCGCCCCTCGTAGGTGTCGCCCTCCTTCACGGAACGGGCTTTGGTGGCGAGGGCTTCGAGCATGGCCGCGCGGTACTCGTCCTCGTCGAGTTCGTCGGAGGCCGCGGCTATGTCGGCCGGCTCAATGCGTTTCAGGCGCAGCGCGGCCTCGATTTTCCGTCGTCCCCAGTGGGAGTAGAGTGCCTTGTCGCGGGTGAAGGCCGCGGCGAAGCGGCGGTCGTCGAAATATCGCTCTTTTTCAAGGCGGCTCAGGATTCGCTCGCTGTCGGCGGCTCCTATGCCCCACAGGCGCAGTTTTTGCTCCAGCTCCGAACGGCAGCGCTCGGCGCGGGCGCAGAGAGTAGCGAGGCGGCTGAGCGCCATTTCGGGGGATAAGGGCTTTCGCTGCATGGGCTTTGCTTGCTTGGGAATGCTTTGCTTCGCCTCGCCACGGTGATGGGGACGGAGACGGTCGAAAATGGGTGAAAGGTGAGAAATTGGGTTGAGCGTTATTGGCGGGTTACGACGGCGAAGCGCTGCCGCCCTTCGCTGTCGGGGAGTATTTCGGGGTCGCGGTAGCCGAGGGTGGCGGCGAGACGGCGCAGGTCGGCGGCATAGAGGGGGTTGATCTCGAAATAGACAGCGCCGCCGGGGGTCAGGGCCGCGTCGGCGTAGCGGAGTATCGCCCGGTAGAAGCGTAGCGGGTCGTTGTCGGGCACGAACAGGGCCGTGGCGGGTTCGTGGTCGAGCACGTTTCGCTCCATCGCCTCGCGCTCGTGTTCGGCGATGTACGGCGGATTGCTGACTATTATGTCGAATTGTTCCGTTCCGGGCGCGGCGGTCAGTATGTCCTCGCGGATGAATCTGACAGGGGCTTTCAGCGCCTTGGCGTTCTCGCGGGCGACATCCAGGGCCGCTTCGCTGATGTCGACGGCGGTCACTTCCGGGAACGGGAGGAAGCGGCGCAGGGCGATGGCGATGCAGCCGGAGCCGGTACCTATGTCGAGCACGCGCAGGTCTTTGCGAGTTCCGTAACGGCCAACGATCAGGTCGACCAGGCCGGCTGTCTCCGGTCGCGGGATGAGTGTCGCGTGGGTCACCTTGAAGCGCATGCCGTAGAACGGGGCGCTACCGAAGATGTACTGCACGGGTTCCCCCGCGGCCACCCGGCGCGCGGCGTCGAGCGCTTTCCCGGCGATGAAGCCGCTGACCGGCTCCTTGTCTCGGATAGCGAGCTGGGTGAGGTCCCATCCTTTGAGGTCGAACATTATCTCCCGGCTTATGGCGGCGGCTTCCCGCTCGCCGGTGGCGGGGGCGATGATTCCGCGCATTCGGCGCATAAGCTCGTTGAGAGTCATTTCGTCAGCTGTCTCAGCCATAGTGTGTGCGTGTTATTCGAGGGTTATGAGGTGGTCGTAGGCGAAATCGTGCGCGGCGCGGGTGCCTATGACGCTGTCCCAGAGCATCGGGGAGATGCCTCCCCCGGGACGCTTGACGGTGAGGTTCTCTTCGGTCAGAAGTTCCCCCTTGGCGATGTCGCGGGCTGCCACGATGCTTTTGCGGGCGACCTCGATATTGGGGCGCTCCGAGGGGCTGACCTGTTTGGCCGTCGAACCGAGGGCATCCTCAATGTTCCTGATCTGGCTGACCATGAGCCGAAGCTCATCGGGGTCGAGCGACGCGCGGTGGTCGGGGCCGGGGAGGGTCTTGTCGAGGGTGAAATGTTTCTCGATGATTGCG
>CAJTRT010000036.1 GCA_910579105.1 uncultured Muribaculaceae bacterium
TCGCCACCTACCCGGTGGTCGCCGACGTGCCCGGAGCCTCGCAGATTTTCAACATCGTGTTCTTCGTGACCCTGTTATCGCTGCTGATACAGGGCACGACAGTGATAACCGCCGCGAAAAAGCTAAGCCTCATCGAAGAGGCTCCCCCCTCCGAGGAAGACTTCGGGGTTGAGCTTGCCGACGAGCACCCCACCTCGCTCCACACCCTCGTCCTGACCGAACGCGACCTCACCGCCGGCAACACCCTCAGCCAGATATCCCTTCCGGAAGGGAACCTCGTGATGATGATCCGCCGCGGCGAACGCTACATAGTCCCCAACGGCAAGCGCCGCCTCCTCCCCGGCGACTCCCTCCTGATCATCCGCGAAGACACCCCCAAATAACATCTCTCCCATCCTCCATGCCTTCGCCGTATTTAAGCCGCAAACACCCCGACCTCCTGGCGCGGGCATCCTGGCACGACTATACAGGACGAAGCATATATCTCGTCACCTTCAACGTCGCAAACGGGATTCCTCCATTTTCATCAATAGAAGCCACCGACCAAAATGGCACCGCCGTCTGCCATTTATCGAATATCGGTGAAACTATCGAGCACCAAATCAGTCATATCACTGATTTTTACCCGTTTGTAAGTGTCATCAGCCACTGCGTGATGCCCGACCACATTCATTTGTTGGTATTCGTAAAAGAAAAGACCAAAATCTCCCTCGGTCAAATCATCGGTTCGTTAAAAGGTAATTGCAGTAAAGCCGCAATGACTGCCTTCCCGGAGTTAGCACAAAAGATAAAAGACACCGGGTTATTCAGCAAAGGATTTAACGACAGAATATTACAACGAAACGGACAACTCGACAACTTTCGGCGCTATATCGAAGACAATCCAAGGCGGTATCTTATACGGAAAAGCCACCCTGAATATTTCAACCGCGTCAATATGGTGGCAATCAACGGCCAAGAATATGCGTTTTACGGAAATTTCCTGCTACTCAGGCACTGCGTGATTTCCGCCGTGAGAATCAGTCGTTCATTCTCACCAGCCGAATTGCAGGCCAAACATAGTGAATGGAACGAAGTGGCGCGTTCCGGTGGAGTATTAGTCTCGCCATTTATAAGCGTCGCAGAACGGATAGTCCGCGACAAGGCTTGCGAGAACGGAGCCAAAATAATACACCTGGTTACCAACGGCCTACCTGAGCGATACAAGCCCTCCGGCCGCGAGTTTGTCCTCTGCGCCCAGGGACGCTTGCTGATTATCGCCCCCGTACACCACAACACCAGGAAAGAGAACCTGACCCGAGCGCAATGCCTGCGCCTAAACGAGCTTGCAGAACTGATAGCAGCCCAAGGAGCCAGAATGGCGCTTAGAAATCCATAACCGCCAGCCATCGGAGCAATGGAAACAGCAATATGGGCAAAGCATAGAAGCCGCTCGCTTACGCTCGCTCCACCCGACGACTTCGCGATTCCATTTGCTTTGTCGGGTGGAGCGAGCGTAAGCGAGCGGCTTCCAATAAGTAGGAAACAGCCACCCACCGAAAAATAGAAAAAGGAAAGACAAAGCGAGGGGACCACCACAGATGCGGCCCCCTCGCAGCTTAGTAGCAGGCAGGAATGCCTGGATTGGGAAAAAGGTTATTTGACGAGAACCTTGGCGGTCGCGGAACCGGCGGTAACAAGATAGAGGCCGGGAGCAACCGGCACGCAGGTACGGGAAGCTGCCTTGGCCGAGTAGACGGTCGTTCCGTCAACGGCGGCAACTGTCACGACCTTTCCGGCAGCTCCTGTCACCACTATGGCGCCGTCAACGGCGCTGATTGTCACATCGTGAGCGCCAACCTGGCCGATCCCAGACTGGGCCATATCCACCACGACCTCGTTGGAGATGTGGGATTCTCCGGCAGCGTACAGGGTGGTTACAGCGTATGTGTAGGTTGACGAGTTGTCAACAGCCTCGTCCGTATATGTGGGAACGGTTACCGGCTCGGCATTGAGTCTCACCTTGTCGCGGTAGACATTGTAACCGTTCACGGCAACTGTCTCGGCAGGACCGTTTTTGGCACGGAATGTCACATCGTCAACAAAGAGCATATACTGGTTGTAGCTCGTGCAGCGGATGGCAAAATACTTGGCTCCCTCTGGCAGATAAGCGGTGTACTGCGTCCACATGGGGGGTATCGCCTTGAACTCCTCTACGAGCGTGAAGTCTTCCACATCGGTACCGGTGGTGGAGTAGAGAATCTCAAAGGTTTCCAAATACTGGGTCTGGTCTGCGTCCGACTTGAAGCTGGAAGCCCATAGCGAGATTACCTGCGGCTGCCCTGTCAGCTCGGGCGAGATTGCCCAATCGTCGCTCTTGATCATCGTCTGTCCCTGCATGACATACATCGAGCAAAGGAACTGGTTGCCGGAATGGGCGGCGAACTGCGAGCTGTTCAGAACCTCGTAGGTGTTATCCATCACGAAGAACGACTGGCGTCCGCTGACTGGGAGCTTCTTGGAACCGATGCCTCCGATTGTGGCCTTGTCGCCATCATAGAAAGTCCATCCAGGAAGGGATGTATTCCATGAAAGGGCAGGATCGTCGAAATTATGAGTCTCAGCGGCCACTTGCGACGAAAGACCCGCCGGCTCGCTCCATTGCAGCGCGACTTTCCCGTCTGCGGGAGAAGCAGCCAGATCAGAAACAGTCGGGAGGGAATTGTTACGCGCCTCGACGACCACTTCCCTGCTATTGTCGGCAGGCACAAGGTCGGGGCCGTATTCCACCTCGGCCTTGAAAGTGACGGATTCAGGCGCGTAGATGTCAAAGCCATGGTTGAAGGTCACCGCGGTGGCGGCATCTGGTTCGAGGGCATCGCCGCTCCTCGACTCCACCAGTTCGTCATCCCGGTAGAGGTTCACCTTGTAGCCGAGAGCGCGGTTGAGACCCATGTTGGCTATGTTGACCTTTATGTCGAACAGGGTGTTGCGCTCAACCGAAGCGGGCGCCTCGATCGAACGGAGCGAGAGGTTGTGCTCGGCGTACGACGTTACCTGGAAAGCATCGACATAGTGGAAGGCATACTGCACGGAAGTGGAAGCCACGCGGATCTGGATTGACTGTCCCGCGAAATCATCGAGCGGCACAACCACCTTGTTCCACTGGTTTTCCGGGCCTGTCTGGCCGACTGTCGAAGAGTAGAGCTTCTGATAGCCTGCCCCTCCGTTCACCTCGACCTCTACAAGGTTGGTGTTCTCGCTGGTGGTCTTGAAGTTATAGACGTAGAAGATGAACGCGGGCACCGGCAGGTCGGCAAGGTCGATTTTGCCGGTAAGCAACGCGCATTTAGCCGGGAGGTAGCCCTCGTAGAACATCATGCCGCCATCCTCGTCATAGGGATATATGCCATAGGCATCATCCTTGTCGATTATAGTCCAGCGGTCAGTACCCTGCATAACCTCGTAACCGATAAGCGACTTCACAACGCCGTTGCCGAACGACTCGCTCCAAGGCACCTCGTAAGCCTTCCCGACAGCGGTCATCGACGAAGGCTTCGGTTTGGCAGTGCCACCCTCGGTGACAGCCTCGACGAGAGTCTGCACGAACTTCTGGCCGTCAGCCGCGTCTAAGGCGTCATACTGGTATGTAGTGCCCTTGACGTTTTCAGCGACAAGAATCTGCTCGCCGCTCACATACTTAGATATGCGGTACACGACATCATCCGCACCAAGCGTGCGGCCGTCTACATCCCGGGTTACGGCAGTCCAGGTGGCCACGACGTGTCCCGGCTCGGTCTCGGTCATATTGACAGCCTCGGGCTGCACCGGCGCGCTGAAGCCGACATATGCGTCAGCGCTCGCAGTTGCACCCGCTCCGTGGCGGTTGTAGCAGACAACGGTATACGTATGGTTGCCGCACGCAGGGTTCGTGTCATCGACCATCGAGAACGGTTGGCCGACGGCAAAGCCCTCTGTCGCTGTCTTCACGACCTCGCCGTCGCGGAGCAGCTCGACAGAGGTCACTGCGTCGAGCGCATCACCAACAAGATTGACTGCGGGCAGAGTGAAGCTGACTGTGGCCGAGTGCGCGCCTGTCGGGTCGGCCACAACGGCGAGCTCGGTCACTGCACCCGGAGCGAGCGTCGAGACACCCTCGCGGATAGTTATGCTTTCGACATAGAGATAGCCTCCGGCGGCCGATGTGGCGTGGATGCCCATATAGCACATACCGTCGGCCGGTGCCAACAGAGAGCCGTTAAACGCGGTGTAGGAGCCAGTCTTTACCTCTGTGGAAGGAATAACGGTATTGGTCATAGCCTCCGCGGTGGCCTCAGAGCCGGCCATTACCTCGAAAGTCTCGGTGTATGAAGCCGAATATCCTTTTAGAGAGACGCTGACCTCGTAGGAGCACCCTTCCTTGACTTTCAGCGGGGGGAGTATGATCCAGTTGTCGGCAGGCTTGGAGTTCGTGCTAACATACACTGCGTTGCTGCTGACACTCCATGTCTTGCTGTTGTTGTTGATCTGCGACCACCCGAAGAGAGCGCTGCTGTTGGGGAATGTGGCGGCAAAAGGAGGCTCGATGGCGCCAAGCTGGAACGTGGCGGATTTCGCGGGAGCGGATACCAGGTCGCCGGTGACCGCCTCGACCGTGTAGTAGTACTCCGTGCGGGTGTCGGGCAGCGGCAGCGGGTCAACCAGAGTGGTCGTTTTAAGGTCGGCGGCGCTGACGACAACCGCGCCGGGATAGCGGGTGACGCGGTAAACCAGGTTGGAACGATCGATAGTGCCGTTGTTCACACCGCTCGAAACCGAACCCCAGCGGAGCGTCACGTTGCCGTCGGCATAGCTCTGGACGGTAACTGACGAGGGCGCCTTCGGAGTATCGACGCCGACAAACTTCTTGGAAGCACGCTTTTTGGGGCTTTCTCCGGCGGCGTTCGAGGTCGTTACGGCGAAGCTGTATGTATCGCTCTTGTCAAGCGTCACATCCGCTGCCTGGTAGCCCGACGCTCCGAAAGTGCTTTCGCCGGTGGCCACCTCCCTGCCGTTGGCGTACACATGCCAGGTGAGGGGACCCTCGCCTGCCGAGCCGTCGTACTTGTAACGAGGCATCTGGAACTGCACCTTGCCAGTGAGGCTCGTGCCGCTGAAACTGAGGTTGACAGATGACACAGCCGCGGGAACCCCGGCCGCCGGCTCGGCCACCGGCAAATAGAAGCCGCCTACCTGCTCCTCATTCTCAAAATCATAGAGCTTGGTGGCGGACGCGGTGGCGAGATCGACTGAGTAAAGCGCGGCCTCCGACGAGGTCTTCACACTGTATATGAACTTGCCACTCTCATTGTCGATGAAACCGCCCGTGATCCATTCGGTCGCGAGCCCGGTATCACCCTTCGGAGTAAGAGCGCCCGTGCGGGTATCAACAGTGAAAAGCGCGCCGTCCTCGTCGATTGCCCAAAGTGTCCCGGCCGCGTCGAAGGAGCAGGCACCCCACCCTTTCGGAAGGTCCGCGATCTTGGTCTTGCCCCAGTAAGGGACGTTCACCGAACAGAACCTGAACGAGTCGCCATCGCTGTTGTAGTAGCAGCCGAAAGTCTCGTCGCGGTCCTCGTTATAAGCCAAGGCGGTGGCGACATCCTCCATCGTGCCGGAATAATTGTCTTCAATCTCCCAGGTTTTCAAGTCGAAACTCTGCTGGGCGATCCCGGGAATCCCCGAAATCACCTCGAAACGGATACCATAATAGTACCCGTCATAAGCCATACCGCCACCGCTGGCGTAGACATTGCGCGCCAACTGCACGGGATTGTAGGACGAGGTTGTGAACTGGTACATACCCGCTGCCTGCGGAGGGTATGACACCGCGGCGTTGAACTTGACCTCGGCTTCAGCCGCAAAAGAGGCTGTCCCCGAAAGCAACGCCAAGCCAAAAGCGATAAATTTACCGCTTATGGGGGGGGTAAAATTACACATTACAGATTAGATTAATGAATTAACTTTATGTTTTAAGCAATCTGATATTTTTATGAAGCCGGACAAACATTATGGCATCATTTCCGGACCACGCATAGATTGATTTCCTGCCTATCCCCAGTGGACAGACCCTGGCTATAATATTCCTGTTTCGGCGCAAAGATAGCAAAAAATCACAAAAAAACATATTTCAATGCCGATAATTATTACGACCTGGAAAAAACGGCAATTTATTATCAAACCAAGCGAGGGAGCCGCAGTTGCGGCTCCCTCGCGGTAACGGGTATTTAAGGGTATCAGCGGATTACCACCTTCTCAACAATGACCTCGCCGGAAGCGGAACGCTTGCATACGATGTTCACACCTTGCGCCGGGCGGGAAAGCCTGCGCCCCTGGAGGTCGTAGACCGCAATAATCTCGGCATCCGCGGAAGCCGAGTCATTGATTCCGCTGGTTCCGGGAACTCCTTTTGCCGAAAGACCCCCGAACTCGTTGACAGCCTGCACGGCGTAGTTGCCGGAAGCCTTGGCCGAGGGAACGGATACCGCCGTGTCGGTTGTAATCTCGAGCACGGTGTCGCCGTCGGTCACCACATAGCAGATGGCGTAGGGTACAGCCTCCCAGGAAAGCTCGCTGCCCGACAGCACGGGAGCAGGAGCGGCGCATGCCTCGGTCTTGATTGCCGGCTGCCAGGAATCCGCCCCAGAAAGCACGTTGGAGAGTGTGTATTGGGCCGCTTCCTCGTCAGTGAGGTGGTTCTTGGCTGTGGCATATACCTTCTCGCCGTTCTCCATACGATAGTAGGTGTCGCGGCGCTGCGAGAGGTCTACGAGGTTGCCGTTGGCGTCGGTGGTGTTCCAGTCGGCCCAGATGGCGGGGAGACCGCCCATCGTCTCATACCAGCCGGTAGCGGGGATGTTGACCTCGGCGCGGGTGTTGAGGAACACGGTCTTGGGGAAGTTGTGCCAGGGCCGGCCGAGCCACACGGTGGTCTTCGACGGGTCGCCGGGAGCGGTGATCACGCAGTCGCGGAACACATAGCCCCACGCCACATCCCTGTCGTGGGATGGAGCGACGATGTAACCGCCCGAATCGCGGTTGATCAGCAGCGTGGTGTTTTCTATGTAGATGTCACCGCTGTTATAGATGAAGTCAACGGCGCCTTCGATAAGGGAGTTCTTCACATACGCGCGGTGAGCCGACTTGCTGGGGGTGATCCAGGTATCCTGGTAGGAGAGCATGGCCACATTGTTGAATATGGTGCGGTCGCCGATGGTGTTGAGGGCGAGAGCCTGCGGGCCGGCCTTCTTTTCGTGACCGTAGGAGTTTTCGAGCGTTATGTTCTCGAAGAAGCAGTCGTTTGACTTCACAACCACCGTCGCGCCCACGCTGACGTGCAGAGCGTTGTCGCCCCCGCAGAGAAGGTCGTCGAGAATGACCGCCTTGTCGCGGTCCTGGCCGATGAGATGGATAAACGGCTTGTTCTCGGGAATATCGACATGCTCCTTGTACCGTCCGTTCTTCACAAAGATGAGCCAGGGCTTCACCCTTCCGGCGGGAGCGGCATCGATGGCGGCCTGAACCGACGCGTAGTCGCCCGTGCCGTTGATGTCAACCACAGCGTCATAGAGACGGGCCTCGGGCTGCTGGCGCTCCATCGTGGTGAACGACAGGCTGACAGCGGGAGCCGCGTTGCCGCCGCGGTCGGTAACAGTCCCGGCGGGCATGTTGAAAGTGTAGGTTGTGTTATAATCAAGGCCGGTGTAGCGGAATACGGCGCTCTTGCCTGAGATTGTAGGCACAATTGACGCTCCGTTGAGCGTGGCCGCACCACTTCCGAGGCGTATCTTCTCGTCGAATGTCAGCACGACAGATCCATGCACCGACGCGCCGGTGGCGTTGTCGGCGGGAATCGCGGAGGTCAGGACAGGCGGATTGGGATCAATGCCGCGCGAGACAGTACCGAGCACAAACACATCGGTGATCGCCAGGCCGTCATAGTCGGTCGCGTTGCCGATAAGTTCCGAATCGAAGTCGGGATACCAGCGCACATAAACCCTCGGCTGGTTCTCCGCCTCGGCGGGGAGGGGGAACTCGGCATCAGTCCACACGCGGTTGCCGGGCGACATCTCGCCGAGGTTCGTGTAGTTCTTGCCGTCGATCGAGTACTGCACGAAGAAACGGCTGTATGTGTTGTAGGAACAGCTCAGCGAGGAAGCGATTCTGAGGTCGCTGTAATCGGTGGTCGAGAATGAAGCCTCGAAGAAAAGTTTTGAAGAGCGTACCTTCCATATGCGGGCGGCGTAGCGTCCGTTCTCGTCGCCGCGGTTCACGCCGCGCTGCAGCCAGGTGGAAGTTTCCCCGTTCTCGTTATGCAACGACATAAGTCCGGCGTTGTCGCTCTCGGCCTTAAAGTCGGCGGCACGTTCCGAATTGGGATCATCGTTACGAAAGTCCCACCCGACTATATAGTCGTCAGCCGCATAAGTAGCGGTAAGGTTTTTCGCGCCATCCATCCTCACCGAGCGTTCGGGCGAGGTGGTCTGGTCCTCCCAGTTTGTAAAGGTCAGCACGCGGTTGTTGGCTGCCGACAGCCGCACGTCAGTGCCGGCCTCGTAGTAGCGCGCGCCGTCAATCATATGCCCTTCGGGGGTGACACTGACCATATAGTCGTTTGCCCCTCCCTCGACAGCGATTTCAAGCGGATAAATGGTCAGTTTCTCATATTCCGCGACAAGAGCCATGTCGGCGGTTGCCGGGAAGGTGTAGGGGTTAGCGGTCGAGACGGTCTGACCGCCGACGCTCCATCCCTTGAAACGATAACCGAAATTCTCGGTGGCAGTGACAGTCACCTCGACGTTCTCCTCCACCGAACCCGTATTCGGGGAGATGGTCACACTGCCCGCCTCGGCAATCGCAGGAGCCGCGGTAATCGAATAGACAGGCACAGCTACCTCCTGGCCGGAGACCTCCCCCTCGATCATAACATCGTGGATGGTTATGGTTTTTGTGTTTCCAAGTGAATAAATACCCACGCGCATAGTGAGGGTATTGTTGAACACTACCACACCGTTAACGTCAAACTCGAAGAACGACTGCCTTCCGTTGGCATCGTCGTTGTTGCGCGCCGGCACGAGGTCTTTCCCAAGCTCCGTTACCGCTCCGTCAACATCTATGTTGCAGGCAAGCTTGCCGCCGTCTGTGCCGTTGCGAGTGGCGTAGAACGAGACTTTCTTTGGCTGGAATGTCATACCGTTTTTCGGACGAAGGGAGAACACGACGGAAGCGTTGTCGGAATATCCCGGCTGGTTATTCACGACAGGCTGGTACATGGTGCCGGTCTTGTCGGCCGGCTTGGACGTGCCGGTAACTTTCAGGTCGGAGCCTACGGAGTAGCCGGTGAACGAGAAAGCGCCGCTCGTCGTATCGGCCACGGGGTTGTTTGCCTCTCCCTTGTCGAGAGGCCAGGAAAGTGTCACGCCGGTAGCGGCGTTCTGAACGAAACCGCTGATTTCGACACCCGCGATACGGAGCGACGCGCCGCTAACGCCGGTCTTGGTCCAGGGATACACGCGGAGAAGCAGCGTCTCCCCCTCGCCGAGATTTATCAGCTCCGTGGTCAGGGTGTCATTCATAACCCCGTCCGCCATCGACGACGGGCTGTAAAAGGTCTTGGGCGAACCGAAGCCTGCCTCTTTGGAATAGCTGGCGTGGCACTGCATGGCATCGGTGGAAACGCCTCCGAGTTTGAGCGAGATCTTGTTGATCTGCATGGCCTTGCCCTGTGGAGCCTTGATGCCGAACTCCACATAGCGGGTCGGCGATTCGTCGATGTCGCCCGACGGCCAGCTTCCACCCGCGGGGCGCAGATCAAGACCACCGTTGTAACCGACCGCCTCAAGGCCGACAAGGTTCATCGCCACCACTTCGGCCTCACCTTCGAGAGTGTGACCGCCGCCGGTGGCCAAGGGCCACGAAAGCGACACGGCCCCGCTGCCGGGGATGGCTGTGCCGGTAGCGCTGACCGGGACTGTGATCGAGGAATTCGAGGCGGAGGCCGTCAGCGTGCCGTCAATCACCCCGGGAGTTTTCAGCGACGCCCTGACATAGAAGGTGCCTATCAAGGTGCCACCGTCATAGGAGAGCTGGATATTATCGGTCCACGCGGTCTTTGTCGTCGACAATTCAAAGCCTGACGAGGCGGCAACTGTGACGTTGCCCGTCTCGGGGGTCAGCCCGAAGCCGGTAATGGTGAACTCCTTGGTGAGTATGTTGCCGATATAGGCCTCTCCGAGGTCACCTGACGCGGGCGACACACTAAGCCCCGCGTCGCTGATATTGATTTTGTCGGCGAGAACCCCCTGCTTGCTCATAAGCTCCGCGCACTGGCGCGCTATCAACGCAGCACCGGCCACGCTGAGATGGGTCGATCCGTCGCCGTCGGAAAGAATCTCGTGACACTTGGCGTCACCATATTTAACGAACAGCTGCCGCGTTGATTCCGTCATGTCGAAGAACGGCACGTCGAGCTCCCGCGAAAGCTGTTCCATCTGCCAGCGGTAGTCCATCGAGTGATCGTCGGCACCGACCTTGTTGCCCGCGACAGGGCCATTGGCGGTCAGCACGCTGAAACTGTCGCCCAGGTCGTGCCGCCCGTTCCGGCGTATGTCGCCGTTGGAGAAATACATACGGCAGATAGAAGAGGCAAACAAGGGGATTGCCTGCTTCTCGCGGATTTCCGTCACGAGCTTTCGGAGAGTTTTCACATAGGTGTCGCCGGGTATGGAACCGCGCTTGTCGACCTGCGCGGCAGCGGCCTGGTCACCCTTGGCGACATAATAATCGTAGAGCTGCTGGCCGTCCATGCCGCCGTTCTTCTCGTCGTTGTGAGCGAATTGCAGAAGGACGTAGTCGCCGGGCTTCAGCGCCTTCTTGATCGCGGGCCAGTACGCCGCGTTGTTGTAGAAACCCTGCACATCCATGCCACCTTTGCCTCGGTTGACAACCGTGATGTCGGAACTGAAAAACGAGCCGAAGTACTGTCCCCAGCCGCGCGTGGGCGTAGAGCCGTCGGTCGCATAGTCGGCCATGGTGCTGTCGCCGCAGGTGTAAAGCGTCTGCGCCAGCGTTCCGAGAGGGAGCGCCGCGACGGCCGCCGACAATAGTAAACGTTTGAGTCTTTTCATGGTTGAATCCATTTCGTTTGATTGGTTGCCGCGAAATTAGGGATTCAACGCGCCTGTCGAAGCGGCAAAATCTGTCGCCCCGAGGGGTGAAATCTGACGCTACCTGATGTAAGTCTTAATCACTTACATCTTTTTCCTGTGCCTGACAGCGTATTCCGACGGCGTGTGGCCCGTCTGCTCCTTGAACACCATGGCCATATACTGCGGGGTCTTGAACCCGCATTTATATGCTGTTTCTGCGACATTCAGCTTCCCTTCGGCAAGCAGCGCCGACGCCGCGCGTACCCTTACCATCCGCACAAAGTCCTCCAACGACACCCCGACCGCGGCCTTCACCTCGCGGCGAAGCTCGTTGCGCCCCATTCCGAGATTCCGCGCCAAATCCTCCGCGCGGAGCGCGCTGTCGCCGTAACCGGCCCCCACCTCCCGGCAGAAACGCCACATCAGCCCCGACTCATCCGGGCGCGTTGGTTCAGATACCATCAGAGCCGACTCCACATAACGGTCAAGCACGCGGCGCCGTTTTCGACGCTGGTAGTCGCGTCTCAATATCCATGCGGCGAACCCAGCGAGAAGCAACAGACACAGGGCGATCGCGGTGTCTCCGGCCATCTCGCGCCATGTACGCGGCGCCTCGATGGCTATTTCCAGAGGTGCGTCAGTCCAGGAACCGTACGGGTCGGTCCAGCGTATCAGCAACCGGGATGTTCCCGACGGAAGCCCGGAAAGCCTCACTACCCGCTCATGGCCCAACGGAATCCACTCGTCGCCGTCACCAAGCCGGTAAGCGTACCGTATATTGCCGGCGGAAGCATAATCCAGCGCGGCGAAATGAACGGCGACGTCGCGGCTGTCGCGGGACAGCTTTATCGTATTACCGGCCGGAAGGCCGAACAGCCGTCCGCCGCCTGTCTCCACCTCGGTGACAGTGAGCGGCGGCATTTCCTCCCTGCCTATCAGCCCGGGGTCAATGAACAGTATTCCACCCCTGGCGCCGAAGGCGAGCCTGCCCCCGGGTAGTATCTGCGGTTCCGCCTCGGTGAGGAAGAGTTCGTGGCCGATATTGCCGGCATTATATGTCGCGATATGCTTCCAGCCGGACCCATACCGCGAAATAGAGTTATGGGACACAACCCAGAAATCACCCCCCGCGTCTTCCAACACCGACAGCACCGGATCGGCTTCCAGGCCGTTTCTGATACTCCTGTTCTCGAAGCGGGCCGTGCCGTCAATCAAACCGGCCGCGGAGGGCAAACGGTCGATTCCTCCTGAATAGGCGGAAAAATACAGCGACCCGTCGTCAGCCTCAAGCACCCCCAATATGTCGTTGTTGCTAAGCGAACATGCGTCGGAGAAATGCGACGAAAACACTTTGAACGCAATGGAATCCGCTTGTGACGCCGGGGTGAAAGACACAACACCCTGGGTAGTGGCCCCGACCATCATCCCATTCCGCATCCGATCAAGCCTGCGCACCCTCGCTGCTTGTTCAAGCGGATAACGCTTCGGAAACTCAAACGACATTCCGCCTCCGGCTTTCCTGACCGCCCTCGCCACACCGCCTCCGAAAGTGGCAAGCCACATATCACCATCGGCATCCTCGGCGAAATCATAAACATCCGCGCAACGCAGTCCTCCCTTGGCGGCATCCTGCCGGTAACGCTCTATGCCATAGCCGCCTCCGGGTCTTGGATCAAGCACGGCGAGTTCCTGCTGCTTCGTGCCGAGCCACACTCTGCCCGCACGGTCGGTATAAACAGCGTAGACCATCAGGCCGGAAGACAGGGTGGAATCGCGCCTGATTTCGCCTGTGGCCGAAAGATTGCCGACCCACTCGCCGTCCGGCTCGTAAAGCATCACCCGCTTGTCGCGTGACGCCGCCCACAAAACGCCGTCCGGAGCGGCATGGAGCGCGTGTATCTCCTCCCCTATCGGCGCTAACGGAGAGCTCTCGACAAACCTGAAAGCCCTGGGGGAAGCGGTCACATAGTCAACCCCGGCGGTGCGACGCACAATCCACAGATTCCCGTCGCGGTCCACAAAACTCAAAGGTGAATTGACATCGTAATCGCGCAATTCAGCCCGCGGCCGGTTGGCCGGAGGATCAAGCGCCACCGCCTTGGCGCTATCCTCTGCCGAAGCCACGGAGAAACGGCCTGTCAACGGATCAAGCCCGTACACACGCCTGGTGTAGGTCACCACCCACATGGCTCCGCGCTCATCCTCGACCACGCGCTCAATCCGGTTATTGTCGAGTTTCACCGAGTCGCCGGCAAACGAGCGGTAGTTGCGGAACTCATAGCCGTCGAAGCGGTCTACGCCGCTCCATGTGGCGAACCATATGTATCCGCGGGAATCCTGCGTCACGAAACGCACGTGGTCATGGGCAAGCCCCTGCTCCGTGCCATAATGGCGCGTCACCGTCCCGGCGGCATAAAGCGCCCCGCTCGTCACGCCGCAACAACACAGCGCCAGGAAGAACCTCACGCAAGAAACAGCCATGCCAGCGAGCCTCTTCATAAAGATTTCAAAGCAATCGCAGCGCTATGGCGGCGCAGGCCTCGGCATCAGCCAAGGCGTGATGGTGATTATCAAGATCGTATCCGCAGGCCGCCGCGACAGTGTGCAGCTGGTGGTTAGGCAGACGAAGGCGGTAGCGCGAGGCCCTCAGGGTGCAATAAAAGCGATACCCCGGATAAGGCATGCGGTAAGCCTCGAACACGGCCCGGAGGCAACCCTCGTCGAACGGACGGTTATGGGCCACCAGCGGCAGCCCGGCCACCAGCGGCGCTACCTTGGCCCACACCTCCGGGAACAAAGGGGCGGCATCGGTATCGGCCCGCGTAAGGCCATGGACCCGCGTGGTAAAGAATGAATAATAGTTGGGATAAGGCCGGATCAGGCTGTAAAACCTGTCGGCGACCTCTCCGCCGTGTACCACGACAACCCCGACCGAGCAGACGCTCGACCGGCTGCCGTTGGCCGTCTCAAAATCAATAGCCGCGAAATCCCGCATAATCCTCTTTGTTTCCCACAAAGTTAGGAATTAGCTCGCTCAATTCAAAGCGCCCCACATGTCGGACGCGATATTTTCCAGTTTACGCGCCTGTCACAGGGTATTTCCTATAAAGCAGGAAAAGGGCGGAGGCGCCTATCGCGGCGAACGGTACCCCGACGAGAGCCGGAGACGCCAGTCCCAGCCCCATATGGATCGCGACACCGCCAAGAGAAGCCGAGACGGCGTTGGAAACATTGAACGCGATCTGTATGCCCGCGCCGCCGAGCATCTCTCCCCCCTTGGCGTAACGCACGATCAGGTATTGCAACGGGCCGCCGACAGCGAACAGACAGCCGGGCGCTATGAACGCGAGAACCACTGACGGCACTTTGAACGGAGCGAGGAAATACACGGCGGGCATCACAAGCAGCAGCGACGCGGCGGTCACTCCTGTCACAAGCGCGGCGGGATAACGGTCGGCGAGCTTGCCGCTCAGAGCGTTGCCTACCACCATCCCCAATCCGACGACTACCATTATACCTGTCATAGCCGACTGCGGGAAACCGGCTACCTCGGTCATTACCGGGGAAATGTAGCTAAGCCAGCAGTAGACCGAGGCCTGACCGAAAAACACCCCGGCGTAGATAAGCCACGGCCCCGGCTCGCGCAGGAACGCGAACTGCCCCTTGATGCCGGTGTCGGGGAGCGGATCGAGGCGCGGCACCCACGCCTTTATCCCCAGGAACGCCAACAGACTGCCGAGAGCGACTACGGCGAACGCCATGCGCCAGCTAAGGACATTGGCGAGGAAAGTAGCCAGGGGAACGCCGACCACATTAGCCACCGTCATCCCGGCCACCATAACCGCCACGGCCATAGCCTTCCGCCCTTCGGGAGCTATCCTCTCGGCCACTATCGCCCCGGCGCCAAAGAAAGCCCCGTGGGGAAGCCCCGACAGGAACCTCGAGCACAACAGCGCGAGGAACGACGGCGAAAACGCCGCGCAGGCGTTGCCGACACACATCAAGGCAGTGAGCAGCAGCAACAGCCGCCTCATCGGCCAACGCCTCAAAACGATAAGCCCCGGAGCGCCGACAGCCACACCGAGCGAATAAGCCGAAATCAGCCTTCCCGCCTCCACCACGCCTATGCCGAGCCCGCGGGCCACATCGTCGAGAAATCCCATCATCCCGAACTCGGCTATCCCGAGGCAGAATGTCGGAACAGCCAGCGCGATCAAACTCTTCTTCATACCTATGTCGCTTAATTGAAAACCGGCGCGAAATTAGCAAACTTCCCGCATATGGGGAAAATTGAGTAATTTCGCGATATAATCGGATTCAATTAATGATTCACTCAATCTCAGTCCCGACCAAAGCAAAAACAGTCTCGTTCGTATGGCAGCACACGTTGCTGCTTGTGTCATTGTTCTTTATGACAGCAGGGGTCGCCCTGTGCGTGCGTTCCAACCTCGGCAGCAGCGTCATATCCTCATGCCCGCTGGCGTTCACCCTCGCGGGTGAGTCGGCCATGGCGCCTAATCTGTCATTGGGGACCTACACCAACATCCTCAACGCGCTGCTGGTAGTGGGCCAGATAGCCATACTGCGCCGGCGTTTCCAGCCGGTGCAGCTCTTACAGCTCCTGATCGGCTTCGTGTTCGGAGCAATGATAGACCTGAACATGCGTCTCACATCGGTTCTCGACTGTTCATCGCCCACAAGCCAGGCGCTCGCTCAGTTCGCCGGCTGCACGGTAATGGCTTTCGGAATCGCAATGGAGATGCGGTGCGCATCCATAACGATGCCGGGCGAGGGACTTCCCGCCGCCATAAGCAAAGTCACCGGCAGGCAGTTCGCCGACATCAAGATCCGCATAGACATCCTGCTGGTAGCCATGGCGGTCGTAGCGTGCTATATGTTTTTCGGTCGCTGGCTCTGGAACGTCGTCGGAGCCGGCACGCTTTTCGCCATGGTCTACGTGGGATTCGCTGTGAAGTGGTTCAGCGCCAGAAGCGGCTGGTTTGACCGCCTGCTCGGCTACCGCCCCGGGATACGCCGCTACGTCTACGGCCTCAAACGCTTCGTGAACGGACGGCGTTGACGCCTCCGGCGCTCTGACTGACAGTCATTCCTCGGCAAACCGCTTAACGGTCAGAACCGGCCGCCAGGCAGTTCAGCCGGTGGAGTTATCGATTTAACCGAGTTACGCGTGATCATGCTCGGCGGCAGCAGCATGCTCGGCTGGCGCGTCGACAACCCGAGAATCGAATCCATAAGGATCTTAACAGCCACTATGCCTATATGCTCCACTGGCTGACAGACACGCGTGATCGGAGGATTCAGATAGTCCAGGAACACATTGTTGTCAAACGACACAAGCGATATGTCATCCGGAACTTTCAGACCTTGCTCCTCAATAGCTTTCATGGCGCCGAGCAGAATCGTGCTCGACAAGGCGAAAACAGCGCTCACAGCCCTTCCCGACAGCAGCTCCAGCTTGGTCTCGATATACCCGTTCTGAACCGAATAGTCATTTCCGCGGATGTTGACACACTCCTCGAGGCCGGCGCTGACCATAGCGTCGCGATACCCCCTGACGCGGTTGCGCGACGTGATCGACAACGGAGACCCCTGGATACACATTATGTCGGTATGCCCGTTGGTTATCAGCATATTGACGGCCTCCACCGCCCCCGAATAATTGTCGGTAGCCACATACGGGAGATCGACATCCTCGTAATAGCGGTCAATCAGCACCACGGGCTTTTTCTCAGCTATTTCGCGCAGGCGGTCCGGCGAGTCCGAGCAAGGAGCGACGATTATGCCGTCAACGTTGCGCGAAAGCAGCGTGTCGAGCGCGGCATCTTCCTCCAAAGGGTTCTCCACCGTGTCAATAACCATCACGGGATAAGTGTATTTATGGGCTTCCTGGATGATTATGCTCGCTATATTGGCGAAAAACGGATTGTCGATTCTCGGGACAAGCAGTCCGATAGTATGCATCGAGCTGCTGCGCAAATTTTGCGCAGCAATATTCGGGCGGTAATCCAATTCCTTAACAGCTTTCAGCACAACCTCTTGCGAAGACTTGCTTATGCGGAACTCTTCGGATTTACCGTTAAGGACGCGCGAGATAGTTGTGATTGACAGCCCCGTAAGGCGCGCTATGTCGGCCAATGTACTTTTTTTCATAGTCACTCGGAGTTGCGGCAGAGCCTGCTATATCGTTGTTTTGGATTGGGTTTGGCAAAAGTACAGATTTTTTTTGAAAAAAATATGCAAAAAATTTTTTAATTGTCAAAATTATCTCTACTTTTGCGCAAACGTTTGAGCCAAATCCTTGAATCCTCATACCATACACCTTATTATATGAACCAAGAAAAGAAAGCCATTATCGTCATCGGAAGCAGCAACACCGATATGGTAATACGCACCAGGAAGATGCCGCGTCCGGGGGAGACCGTACTCGGAGGCGACTTCATGATGAACCATGGCGGAAAGGGAGCCAACCAGGCTGTCGCGGCGGCGAAACTCGGAGGGCGCACGACCTTCATAGGAAAGGTCGGCAACGACGTGTTTGGTCGCCAGACGGTTGAAATGTTGCGCGGCCTCGGAATCGACGTAAGCTATCTCGGCGTGTCTGACACCAAGCCGTCAGGCATAGCCCTCATCAACGTCGACGACTCGGGGGAGAACTCCATCGCGGTGGCTTCCGGAGCCAACGCCGAACTCTCCACGGCCGACATCGACGCCGCGGAAGAGGCCATCAGGAACGCCGCTTTGATAATCATGCAGCTTGAAAGTCCGATCGAGACTGTCACCCACGCCGCTAAAACAGCGAAAAAATACGGTGTCCCGGTCATTCTGAACCCCGCACCCGCCCCGGCTCACAAGCTGCCGGAAGAGCTTATGGCCAATGTCGACATAATAATTCCCAACGAGACAGAGGCGGAAATCATCTCCGGAATCGGAATCACCGACCAGCAAAGCGAGCTCCTGGCAATAAACAAGATTCACGCCATGGGAGTGAAAACCGTGATTTTCACCCTTGGATCCGACGGCGCGCTTGTATGCGAGAACGGCGAGTGCGAGAAAGTGCCATCATTCAAGGTAAAGGCTGTCGACACGACGGCAGCTGGCGACACTTTTTGCGGAGCGCTATGTGTGGCCCTCTCAGAGGGGATGCCGATCAGGGACGCCGTTGTGTTCGCCAACCGGGCTGCCTCGATTTCAGTGACACGCATGGGCGCGCAGCAATCAATCCCCACCCGCGACGAAATCCCCATGGAATAGTCCGTTTGAGGACTCCTCCCATAACCAATCATATCGAACCAACTAACACCTCAAATCTAATGAATCAAAAACTTATAACAAACGCCGTCAGGAGTTTCGGTTTCGGAGCGGCCCTGCTGTGCGGCTCAGCGGCGGCAGCCCAGACAGCGCAGGTGAACGGTACGGTTGTCGATCCAAACGGCGACCCGGTGATCGGCGCGAGCATCATGGTCAAAGGCACTTCGACCGGCACTTCGACCAACATCGACGGGGACTTCTCCCTTAAAGCGAAAGCCGGCGACGTCGTCACAGTCAGCTCCGTAGGCTATAAGCCCCAGACCCTTACCATAAAGCAGGACGGCAAGCAGATGAAAATCATCCTTGCCGAAAATTCCGAGCTGCTTGACGAAGTCGTCGTTATCGGCTACGGACAAACCACCAAAAAGGAGCTCACAGGCTCCGTGGCCTCTATGAAAAAGGAAGACCTGAACACCGGAACGTTCACCAACGCGATGGGCATGCTGCAAGGCAAGGTGGCAGGTCTTCAGATTGTCAACCCCAACGGCGCCGACCCGACAGCGCAATACCAGGTGCTCCTCCGCGGCACCAACACGCTCTCCGCAGGCCAGGGACCGCTGGTAATAATCGACGGCGTTGTCGGCCAGGACATCCGCAACATCAACTTCCAGGAGGTCGAGAGCATCGACGTGCTCAAAGACGGCTCCGCGGCCGCCATATACGGCACCCGCGGAACGAACGGCGTGATTATCGTCACAACAAAGCGCGCACGCACAGGCCGCGCCGAGGTCGTTTACGACGGGCAGTTCTCGGTCAGCAAGGTTTCGCGCCGAGCCAAGCCCCTTTCGGCCAAGGATTTCAACTACATCGTCAACACCTACCGCCCGGAAATGGCCGGCTCGCTCTACGGTGCCGACACCGACTGGTTTGACGAAATAACCCGCACACCGATGACCCACAAGCACACCGTGTCGCTCTCCGGGGGCACAGATAAGTTCTCACACTTCACCTCGCTCAACTACGAGTACGCCGAAGGTCTTCAGAAGAAAAACGACTTCGAAAAAATAGCCGCGCGCACCAACATCCGCAACTCGATGCTCGAAGGGTGGCTCGACCTGGACGTGAACCTCTACGTCACCCACCGCAAGTACCATCCCGCTAACACCAGCGCCTTCGCGCAGGCATTCTCCCACAACCCCACAGAGCCGGTCTACAACCCCGACGACAAGACGAGCGGAGGCTACTACCGCGTGATCGCGATGGAGTATTACAACCCGGTGGCCATGATCAACGAGCGCGACGCGAAGACCGTCGACGACAACTACGGCGGCAACGTGCGCGCCACGCTGAACATCAAACCTGTGCCCGGACTGAAATTCGACGCCTTCCTCTCGCTCAACCGCGAAAGCTACGAGGCCGAGGAATACAAGACGCAGTACTATCCCAGCATCATAGGCAACAACGGCTCCGCGTCGATCAACAACTACCATAACAACGACGTGCAGTTCGAAGCCACGGCACATTACACCCGCCAGTTCGGCAAGCACTCCCTGCAAGCCCTGCTCGGCTACACCTACCAGTACGGCGTTGAAAATTCCGCCGAGATGGGCAACGAGGGCTTCGACTTCGACGACTATGGCGTGAACAACATCGGCAGCGGCACAGGGCTGCTCAACGGCAAGGCATCACTCTATTCCAACAAGCAGGACCACACCTATATAGGCGCCTTCGCCCGAGTGCTTTACAACTACGACGAGCGCTATCTGGCCTCCGTATCGATCCGCCGCGACGGGTCAAGCCGCTTCGGCAAGAACAACAAGTGGGGCTGGTTCCCCGCAGTCAGCCTCGGCTGGCGCCTCAACCGCGAGGCCTTCCTCCGCGATGTGGAGTGGCTCAACGAGCTGAAAATACGCGGCGGCTATGGCGAGACCGGCAACCAGGACTTCTCGAACTACAAATCGCTGATCCTTATGTCGACAGCAGGCAAATTCTGGTACAACGGCCAATGGATCAACACATACCAACCCGCCTCCAATCCCAACCCCGACTTGCAGTGGGAGCGGAAAAAGGAATGGAACGTGGGCGTTGACGCGTCGTTCCTCAACAACCGCCTCGGCCTGACGTTCGACTACTACCACCGCACCACCGACAACCTCCTCTACGAGTACACCGTCCCCACCCCGCCATACATCTACAATACTCTGTTCACCAACGTCGGACAGGTAACCAACGAGGGTATAGAACTGACAATCAACGCCATCCCCGTAAAGGTCGGCGACTTCACCTGGAGCACGACCTACCTGCTAGCGCATAACACCAACAAACTCAACAAGTTCACCAACGAGGAGTTCACCAACGGCACTTACCAGGTAGGCTGGTCGCAGCCCGGCAAATGCTATACCCAGCGCCTGAAAGAGGGTGAATCGCTCGGCACTTTCTGGGGACCCGTATGGCTCGGCACCGACAACGACGGCGTTGACGTGCTCAAAGGGCAGAAGGGCGACGGTTCCGTTCCCGAGGATAAATGGGAAAACCTCGGATCGGCCTATCCGAAGGTAACGATGTCGTGGAGCAACACGCTCACCTGGCGCAACTGGGACCTCAGCTTCTCGCTCCGCTCCTCGCTCGGCGGCAAGGCCCTCAACGACATGGCGATGCGATATGACAACCTCGACCGCCTGGGCCTTCAGAACATCATGGGGAGCTGGATGGACGACCAGAAACACACCGAGCTGGGCACCAAGTACTCCTCGAAATACGTGCAGGATGCGTCGTTCCTCAAACTCGACAACCTCTCGCTGGGCTACATGTTCAAGTTCGACAACAACTACATCAAATCGCTCCGCCTCAGCTTCACCGCCCAGAACGTGTTCACCATCACCAAGTACAAGGGTGTAGACCCCGAAGTGGGAATCACCGGCCTCGAGCCTGGCATGGAGGGGATGAGCTACTATCCCCGCACCACGGACTTCGTGTTCGGCGTGACAGCAAGATTCTAAACCATTCACTCCTCACCGACCAATCAACATGAAAACCAAAAACATACTGTTTGCCATCGGCACACTCGGCGCGGCGCTGATCACTCCGGCATGCACCGACCTCGACGAGACCGTGTACAGCGAAATCCCGATGGACAAATTCTTCAACTCCGAAAAGAACCTCGTGGCCAACGCCGGACGCGCGTACACCAAGATGCAGGGCTACAACAAGGAGCAAAGCCTTTGGACCCTCCTTCTCCAGGCCTCGGACGAGTGCGCCGTGCCAGCCACCAACACCGGCTCCTGGTACAGCGGCGGACGCTACGAGGAGATACAGACCAACGTCATTCCGGCCTCCAACCGCCTCCTGAAACGAGGCTGGGACTGGGTGTTCGACGGAATCGCGGCCTGCAACGAAATCATCTACGAGACCGAACTTTCCGAGGTGCAGTTCGACGGCAAGGACAAAATCCTGGCCGAGATGAAGACCCTCCGAGCATTCTTCTATTACGAGGCCATGTCGTGCTGGGGCAATATTCCCTTCACCGTCAACTACACCGACACAGGTTATCCCGAGCAGAAGGACCGCAAGTTCATTTTCGACTTCCTCGAAAAAGAACTCAGCCAGGAACTGATTTCCAAGCTCGACGCCCGCCCGGAGGCCACCAACTACGGCCGCGCTACCCAGGCGATGGCCTACTGCATCCTGGCAAAGATGTACCTCAACGCCGAGAAATGGTTCGGCACGCCGATGTACGACAAGGCCGAGGCTGCCACAAAGGCCGTCATGGACCTCAACGCCTACCAAATCGAGGATGACTACGCCGTAAACTTCGCGGTCAACAACGACACCTCGAAAGAGAACATCTTCGCCATAATATACGACACGGTGGCGATCACTTCCTCTTCCAGCTCGTTCTACCTCTTCACGCTGACACTGGAACCCGAATCGTGCGCCACATACAAAATCACCGGCGCGCCCTGGTCGGGATTCATCTGCCAGCCCGACTTTTTCCAGACCTACGATGCCTCCGACAAGCGCTTGGCGCTGTCGTGGCTCTACGGCCCGCAGGTCGATTTCAACGGACAGCCGATCATGGTCGACGGACAGCAGATGAGCTATAATCCCGTGTTTGACGAGCGCCAGTACTTCAACGCCAACGGCGGCCGACAGAAATTCGACGGCGCGCGCTGCTGCAAGTGGGCCTACCAGACCGACGGCCTCCTCACCGGCGGCGAGACCTGCATGAACAACGACTTCGCCGTCTTCCGCTATGCCGATGTCGTGCTGATGCGCGCCGAGGCCCTCGTCCGCCAGGGACGCGCCGGCGACGCCGCCAACCTCGAAGACCTTAAGAAGATACGCACCCGCGCCGGCCTCCAGCCATACACCGCCGCCGAGCTGACTCTCGACGAGCTTTATGCCGAGCGAGGCCGCGAGCTCGCCTGGGAAGGATGGCGCCACGAGGACATGATCCGCTTCGGGAAGTACCTCCAGCAGTCGTGGGCACACCCCGCGCAGAACGGCGAGACCTTCCGCGAACTCTTCCCCATCCCCGCTGAAATTCTCAACGCCAACCCGCGCCTGACGCAGAACCCGCAGTATTAATCCAATCATCCGCTCATTCTCCCCTCTCTCCGTTTTTCACCGCCCATACCCACTTTCAACCATAAAATGAAAAAAGCCATAACCGGTTGCCTCGCCGCCGTGCTGCTCGCCGCCGCCACCCAGGCAGGAGCCGCCGAGAAGATTTCCAAGGAGGAACTTAAAGACAAAATCGCCGGTGCCTGGATAGGCCAGATGGTAGGCAACATCTACGGCCTGCCGTTCGAGAACAAATTCGTCGACGAGCCGGCTCCCGAATCGCGTTTCCCCTTCGGATACACCAAGAATCTCGACAAACTCGCCAAATTCGACGGTGCCTTCTCCGACGACGACACCGATGTAGAATACATCTACCTGATGCTGATGGAGAAATACGGCATTGAACCGACCTACGCTAACATGCGCGAGGGATGGATGCACCACATCCGCGACCGCGTGTGGCTCGCAAACCGCGCCGCCCTGGGGCTGATGCACCTCGGCTACACCCCGCCCTTCACAGGCGCCGAAGAGCTGAACCCACACTGGTACCAGATCGACCCGCAGCTCATCAACGAGATATGGGCCTATACCGCCCCTGGCATGCCCGCCTACGCCGTCGGCAAAAGCGACTGGGCCGCGCGCATAACCAGCGACTCATGGGCCGTGGCCCCCACCGCCCTCTACGGTGCGATGTATGCCGAAGCCTTCTTTGAAAAGGACATAAAGAAACTGATTGAAAAAGGTCTGCGCTATCTGCCGCAGGACGACCGCTATGTGAAAGGGGTGCGCGAGTGCCTCGACCTTTACAAGCAGTATCCCGACGACTGGGTGAAGGCGCGCCAGATTATCGCCGACGAGTTCTACGTCAACGAAGATCCCATGACAAAGACCATCTGGAACGCCGACCTCAACGGCCTTATGGGCATCCTGTCGATGCTCTACGGCAAAGGTGACTTCCAGCGCACCCTCGACCTGAGCTGTGCGATGGGCTTCGACTGCGACAACCAGGCCGCCACCGTCTCCGGGCTGCTCGGCGTGATGTACGGAGCCAAGGCTCTCCCGAAAGACCTCACCATGCCCATCGAGGGGTGGACGCTCCCCTTCAACGACCGCTATATCAACGTCACGCGTTTCGACATGCCTGACGCGTCAATCCAGGACATAATCAACCGCACCTACAACCTGGCCATCGACGTGGTGAAAGCCAACGGCGGCAAGGTGCAGGGCGACAAGGTAGTGATCAACCCCAATGCCAAGTTCAATCCGCCCCTGGAATTCTGCATCGGACCCAACCCGGACCTGACAGTCGGTATTCCGACAGACTATGACTTCGCATGCGCCGCCAACAAGGATTACAAGTGGGCGCTGACAGCCGGAACCCTTCCCCAGGGTCTGACATTCAATAACGGAAAGCTCTCCGGCACCCCCGCCAAAGCCGGACGCTACGGCATCACCCTCAGCCTTACCGGCAACGGCAAGACCCTCGCCAAGGACTTCAACCTCGTGGTGAAGCCACGCAACCTCGCCATGAGCGCCGACACTATTTATACCAACGTGCGAGCCCTCAACGAAGCGGTGCTCGACTCCTGCTGGATTACCTTCGGCAAGCCGATGTACGCCAAGACAGTCGATGTGATCCGCGACGGAGTGAAGAAGGGCGCTGGATCGGTATTCTACTCCCTGGCCTCGGCCTCTAAACAACCCAAAATCGACTATTTCGGCTACGGATGGGAAAAACCGGTGGCCGTGAACATGGTGGAACTCAACACCGGCTGTCTCGAGGAGTTCGGCGGATGGTTCACCTCGCTCAACATCCAGTATCTCGACGGCGAAGGGCGCTGGCGCGACGTGGGCAGCTACACCTCCACCCCGGCCCTCCCCGCTACCGACATCGTTTTCTTCCAGCCTCATTTCGCCCAGTTCCTGATCGAATTCCCCGAAGTGACCACCCGCGGCATACGCGTGCTCCTCGACACCAAGACCCAGGACCACTGGCACAAATACACCAAGAACGTCTCCAACTTCACCTCCATAACAGAGCTGGGCGTTTACGACCTCAAATAACCAGATTCAAGCGATGAAAAAGACCGCGTTATCACTTCTTCTGCTCGGAGCCGCCGCGGCGGCTCCGGCAACCGGCCTCGTGGAAATGAGCGAGGCCGCCCTCCTTGACAAAATCAAAGGCGGATGGGCCGGCCAGACCATAGGGGTCGTATACGGCGCTCCCGTAGAGTTCAAATTCACCGGATCATACACACAGGCCTACCAGCCGATTCCCTGGAACGAGCATATCGTCAAATACTGGTGGGACAAGAAACCGGGCCTGTTCGACGACATCTATAACGACTGCACCTTCGTCGAGACGTTCGAGAAACTCGGCCTCGACTGCTCGCAGGAGGAACTCGCCAAGCATTTCGCCTATGCCGACTACCACCTCGCCCACGCCAACCAGGCGGGACGCTACAATGTGAGGCAGGGAATTATGCCTCCCGCGTCGGGCAACTGGATCAACAACCCCCACGCCGACGACCTCGACTTCCAGATCGAGGCCGACTTCATCGGCCTCATGGCCCCAGGCATGCAGAACGAGGCCCTCGCCATAGCCGACAAAGTTGGCCACATAATGAACAGCGGTGACGGATTCTATGGCGGAGCCTTCGTGGCGGGCCTCTACTCCACGGCCTTCTACCTCGACAATCCGCGCGATATCGTGCTCGCCGCCCTCGCACCTATTCCCAAGGAGAGCACTTTCTACCAGTGCGTCAACGACGTTGTGAAATTCCAC
>CAJTRT010000037.1 GCA_910579105.1 uncultured Muribaculaceae bacterium
GCTTGAAATCGAGGCCGAGATGGATATGGAATCATTAACTGGGGTGGTGCCGACATCTCGTTGACCGGTTTTCGCTTCCGTCATGCCGAAGGATAGCAGCAAAGAGGCGGCTATTGGGAGTAGTCTGTTCATCATTGTAATGTTTTGTTGCGTAAGTTTGACGCCGCGGAAGGCGGTGAGGTTGCAAAGGAAGCGTTTTTATTGAGCATATGCGCTCCTCGGGCGCATTAAAAAACGTTAACACGCCGTAATCGCCCCTGTCCGTTACGGAGGGGTTACGATTCAGCCTCTCCGGGAACATTATGGCCACCGCCGGAGCGTTTAATCAATAATTTTAGTAATTTCGCGTTGTAATCGCAAGCAGCGATTCAAGCTGTGCGGATTCTGCTCCGAAATTCAGACATTACGCTTAACATCATATGGTGGTGTTCCCTAACGCCAAAATCAATCTTGGCCTGCACATATTGCGCCGACGCGCCGACGGCTATCACGATATCGAGACGCTGATGCTTCCGGTCGATTGGAACGACATCCTCGAGGTGGTTCCGTCGCGTGGGCATACGGACCGCCTTGTGACCACGGGACGCGCCATCGACTGCGCGCCTGAGCAGAATCTCGTGATGAAGGCTTTGCGCCTTCTGCGGGAAGTGGCTGACTTTCCCCCCGTCGACATATACATTCACAAGATTATTCCCGACGGGGCGGGACTGGGGGGCGGCTCATCAGACGCCGCTTTCCTGCTCAAAGCCGTCAACCTTCTTTTTGATCTGGGGCTTACGGAGCCGGCTCTCGCGGCCGTGGCCGGACGGGTGGGCGCGGATTGCCCGTTCTTCATTTACAACCGCCCGGCGGTGTGCAGCGGTGTCGGCACCGAGATAGAGCTTGTCAAATCCCCTGTGCCCGAGGGGACGTGGGTCGTGGTCAGCAAGCCCGACGTATCTGTGTCGACCCGCGAGGCATATTCCGGGGTGACGCCCATGGAAAGGGATATGGCGCTGATCTCGCTACTGAGGTCGACAGAGCCGTCCGACTGGCCCGGCATGGTGTCTAACGACTTCGAGATGTTCGTGGCCTCGGCGCATCCGGCGATCGCGGCCGAGAAGGAGTCAATCGCGGCGGCAGGTGCCTGGTACGCGTCGATGTCGGGGAGCGGAGCGGCCGTTTACGGGCTGTTTGACAAATATCCGGCTGTGCCGGAGAGCTCCCGCAGGCGCGTCTGTCAGTTGGGCGCGGTTAAACCATACGCCATATAGTTGTGTTATTCATATAGTTGGCACAAGCGGATCATGCCACAGGCCGACGCGCCGAGTTTGGCAAAGTTTTTGCTTGTGTTATTTGCGTGAATTTTAAACAGAACCATATGAACGACAAACATCACAACGCTGACAGCGCTGACAATAAATCCCGCGAACAGGAAATGAACATAGAAAACGAGGAAGTGGAAATCAACGACGTCGACACCGCCGGAGAAGCGGGCGCCGGCGAGGAGATGTCGGAGCTCGAATCGCTCAAGAATCTGCTTCAACAGAAGGAGGACGAGGTGGAAAAGGAGAAAAAAGAATACCTTTTCCTTATGGCCGAGTTCGACAATTTCCGTAAGCGCACACTGCGCGAACGAGCCGACCTCATGAAGTCCGCCGGCGAAAAAGTCCTGAAAGGGCTGCTTCCCATAGTCGATGACTTTGAACGCGGGCTGGAGGCGACCAGGGACAGCGCTGACGCCGGCGCTGTCAGGGAAGGAATGACGCTTATTTACAACAAGCTCATAAAATATCTCGCCGACAACGGTGTCAGGGCTATGGAAACCGCCGGTGCCGATTTCGACGCCGACCTCCACGAGGCCGTGGCCATGGTCCCGGCAGACGATGACACCCCCAAGGGAAAGATCAAGGACACAGTGTCGAAGGGCTATACCTTGAACGACAAGGTGCTCCGCCATGCGAAAGTAGTCGTAGCCCAGTAACCAAGAACCCCAAAAGCGTAACTGATTGCCAGAGATGGATAACAAGAGAGACTATTACGAGGTGCTCGGGGTGTCGAAAACCGCCACGGCTGACGAGATAAAGAAAGCCTATCGCAAACTCGCCATCAAGTATCACCCCGACAAGAATCCCGGCGACAAGGAAGCCGAGGATAAATTCAAGGAGGCTGCCGAGGCATACGAGGTGCTTTCCAATGACGAGAAGCGCCAGAAGTATGACCAATTCGGTCACTCGATGGGCCCGCAGGGATTCCCCGGCGGCGGATACGGATATTCCGGCGGCGGTATGTCTATGGAGGACATATTCTCGCAGTTCGGCGATATTTTCGGAGGCCATTTCTCTTTCGGAGGCGGTTTCGGCGGCGCTACCGGCGGCCGTCAGAGCCGCCGCAGGCAGAAGCCGCAGCGCCGCGGCAGCGACCTGCGTATAAAGGTGAAACTCACCCTGGCGGAGATAGCCACCGGCGTGTCAAAGACGCTGAAAATCCCCACATATGTGAAATGCGACCAGTGTGGCGGAACCGGCGCTAAGAACGGCACGGCTTTCAACACCTGCCCCACCTGCCACGGCGCGGGCACGGTGTCGCAGGTCGTGCAGGGACTGTTCGGTCCTCAGGAGGCCGTCAGCATCTGCCCCCAGTGCGAGGGAGAGGGAAAGGTCATATCGGAGTTCTGCCCTCATTGCAATGGTGAAGGCGTCCTGCGCAAGGAAGAACTCGTGTCGTTCAACATTCCGGCGGGTGTCGAGGAAGGAATGACGCTGACCGTGAAAGGCAAGGGGAACGCCCCCCGCCGGGGCGGCGTAAACGGCGACCTTCTCGTCGTTGTGGAGGAAATAAAGCACCCGGAGCTTATCCGCGACGGCAGCGATGTGATCTACAACCTTATGCTTGACCTCCCGACGGCGGTTCTCGGAGGGGCGGTGGAGGTGCCCACCATTACCGGGCGCGCGCGCCTCAATATCCCGGCGGGCACGCAGCCGGGCAAGATACTCCGTCTGCGCGGCAAGGGACTGCCGTCAACGCAGGGAGGAGGAACAGGCGACGAGCTGGTGAACGTGATGGTCTACATTCCAGAGACGCTCAACGATGAAGAACGGAAGGCGTTCGAGGCGCTGAAAGACCAGCCCAACGTCAAGCCCTCGCAATCCACGTCGCAGCGGCTGTTCTCCAAGCTGAAACACATTTTTGAATAAGATTTGAATACGCGTGTGGCTGTTTCGGCCACGGAAAAACTTGCGATTTAAGCCCCGGACCGTCATAATCCGGGGCTTAAATTTGTTTTAATAGCAAATAAGTGGTAACTTCGCCGTTGAACCGCCAAGCCAAAGATTCAGCGACAATTTCTAAAAGAACGCAACTTACCAGTCAAAGTTAACCAGACGCGGTCCCGGAACATGGTAACCGGCGCCGCCCTAATGGCCGAAAGCAGGTGTAGCTGTCTTTTTTGAGAAATGGGCTGCTTAACTCTAAAAACCTGTATTTATGGAAATGGATATGCCCAATCTCGACTCATCGATTTTCAAAATCAACCACCCGACGGGACTTCCGGCTCCGGGCACGCTGCTCGTAGCTGAGCCGTTTTTGAAAGAAGACCACTTCAACCACGCGGTTATTCTCCTCGTGGAGCATTCTTCCGGGAAGTCGGCCATGGGGCTGGTGCTCAACAAGCCTACCGGTTACACCATGGGTGAGGCCATAGAGGGAGTGGAGGACACTGTCGACCTGCCGATTTACTGCGGCGGCCCTATGTCATGCGACAGGCTCTTCTATCTGCACACGCTTCCGGGAGAGTTTGAGGGCTCGCGCCACATCGCGGGAAACCTGTATGTGGGAGGCGACTTCGAGCAGGTCAAGCGCTATCTTAACATGGGTTTGCCTACCAGGGGATTGATGCGTTTTTTCGTCGGGTACAGCGGATGGGAGCCGCGCCAGCTGGAGACTGAGATCCGCGACCATATATGGGCGGTCGCAAAGCAGCCTTGCGACGAAACGGTACTGCTTGAAGACGGCGACCCGTTCTGGTACAAAATCGTGCGTACGATGGGCGACCCGTATAAGAACTGGCTATACCACCCCCTTAATCCGCAATACAACTGATTAATCCGCAATACAACTGACGATACCCGCCGTCGGCGAAGTATAGCGGCGTGTTGTCTCGGGCTGTCCCGGCAGTCGGCCTGTCAATTGTCGAGTTCCAGCTGGAACACGCGGGCCGAGACAAACTCCGAACCCCGCCTTACCCACAATGGTAGCGTGGCGGTATGTTTAAACCCCGCTTTCGCGAACAGCGCGAGCGACGACGGGTTGTCTTCGGCGACGGTCGATGCTAACTGACGCATAGCCAGTGGCCCGGCGGCATAGTCAGCCATGAGGTTGATGGCGGCCAGGGCGTAGCCTTTCCGCCGGTGGGCCTTTGCCACCATCACGCCGACCATGGCGCGTCGGTTGGCCGTGTCGATGCCATACAGGTCTGCCGCGCCGACAGTCTTCCCTCCGACATCTATCATCAGCCGCAATTGCCCGCTTCGTAGCGGGTCCGCGTCATAGTCGCGGACGTATTCCCAAAGCTGGTGGCGCGAGTAGGGAGCGATGAAAAATCCGTACTCCCACATTTCAGGAGAGTTTTCCCATAGATATAGTGTGTCGACATCGCCCGGTTCCAGTGCCCGCAGACGTAGAGTCGAACCGTCAGGAAGCGTGGTAGTCATAGATTTACCGAGTCAGAAAAAAGAGTCCTGTTCAACAGCGAGCGTCCGAGTGTGACCTCGTCGGTATATTCGATCTCGTTGCCGACCGCGACGCCGCGGGCGAGCAGGGTGACTTTTACCGGCAGGTCGCGCAGCCGACGGTAAATGTAATAGTCGGTCGTGTCTCCCTCCATCGTCGCGCTCAGCGCGAGAATCACCTCGCTGACTCCCCCTCCCCTCACGCGCTCAACAAGCGAATCTATGTTCAGCACATCCGGGCCGATGCCGTCGATGGGCGATATAACTCCGCCGAGCACGTGGTAGAGACCGTCATACTGGCGCGTGTTTTCCATAACCAGCACATCCTTGACGCTCTCGACAACGCATACGGTCGACTTGTCGCGCCTGGGGCTGGCGCAGACAGGGCATATCTCTTCCTGTGATATGTTGTGGCAGACGGAACAGTAGCGCACGCCCTTCCGCAGATTTATTATGGATTCCCCGAGGGCGACAGATGTGGACAGGTCCTGCCGCAGCAAGTGCAGCGCCAGCCGCAGGGCTGTTTTGCGCCCGATGCCAGGCAGACGCGCTATCTCTGTGACGGCGTTTTCAAGCAGTGCCGATTCAAATTCCTGATTCATAAATATTTTTCCGCGGAGGCTTTTGTGGCGGCTTTCAGAAAAGCCAGTCATGGTGTGGTTTGCCCCGGCCTTATTGCGCGAAGTTACGAAATTTAGTCTCACCATCCATCGCCGCCGGGCGTTTTTGGGGAGATATTATGGTAGTTACGCGGGAATTGATTAACTTCGCGCCTTGGGAATTCGGCTCCCGGGAATGGCCCGGCTGCCGATACCCGAGAACAACCCACGATTGTCTATTCTCGTAAATGGAAGTAATCAGAACTGTCGCGGGGCTTCGCGAGCGCGTCGGCGCGCTTAAAGCCAGCGGCAAAACAATAGGGCTTGTGCCCACTATGGGGGCCCTTCACGAGGGGCACCTCTCGCTGGTCGAGAAGGCCCGCGGGGAGAACGACGCGGTGGTGGTCAGCGTTTTCGTGAACCCCACCCAGTTTAACAACCCTGATGACCTGCGCACATATCCGCGGACGGAGGATGCCGATCGCGCCCTGCTTGAAAAGGCTGGTGTCGATTTCGTGTTTATCCCGTCTGTCGAAGAGGTGTATCCCGAACCCGATACCCGGGTGTTCGCCCTCGGCCCTGTCGCCGAAGTCATGGAGGGCGCCATGCGTCCGGGGCATTTCAACGGTGTGGCGCAGGTCGTCAGCAAGCTTTTCTCCATGGCGTCCCCCACGCGCGCATATTTCGGGGAGAAGGATTTCCAGCAGATCGCGGTGATTCGTCAGATGGCGCGGCTCGAAGGCTTTGACGACCTTGAAATAGTGGCATGCCCGATCAAGCGCGCGGCCGACGGTCTCGCCCTGAGCAGCCGCAACGTGCGCCTTACGCCCGAGCAGCGGGCCGAGGCCCCCGGTATCCACCGCGTGCTGGCCGAAAGCGTCGAGTTCGCCAAAAACCACACCCTTGCCGAGACGCGTTCCATAGTGGTTGAGGAAATCAACAGGCTCCCATTTATGGAAGTCGAGTATTTCGAAATCGCCGATCCGCTGACAATGCGGCCGCTCTCGTCATGGGACCAGGAGCATGAGATTCCCGCCGTAGGATGCGTCACCGTGTATTGCGGTGACGTGCGGCTGATAGACAATATAAAGTATAACCGCTAACCCGCTTACCAGTCAGGAATATGCTGTTGGAAATACTGAAATCGAAAATCCACCGCGTGAGCGTCACCGAGGCCCGTCTCGATTATATCGGTAGCATAACGATTGACGAAGACCTTATGGATGCCGCCGGCATACTGCCGGGCGAGCATGTGTATATCGTCGACAATAACAACGGCGAGCGTTTTGAAACCTACGCGATAGCGGGCGAACGCGGCAAAGGCACCATATGCCTTAACGGTGCCGCGGCACGCAAGGTCGCGGTGGGTGATGTCATTATCATTATGGCCTACGCCTCGATGACCCCGGAAGAGGCGCGGGGCTTCAAGCCGAAGGTTATTTTCCCCGACACCGCCACCAACCGCCTGTAATAAACCTAATAACGAACCAACTCCCCTCCCCTCTCAGCGATATGTTTGAAAACCTTAGCGAGAAACTCGAACGGAGTTTCAAACTCCTCAAAGGCCAAGGCAAGATTACCGAAATCAACGTTGCCGAAACCCTGAAAGACGTGCGTCGCGCGTTGCTCGACGCCGACGTTAACTACAAGGTCGCGAAGTCGTTCACCGACACGGTAAAGGCCAAGGCCCTCGGTCAGAACGTAATAAACGCCATCAAGCCTCAGGAGCTGATGGTAAAGATCGTCCACGACGAGCTGGCTCTGCTGATGGGCGGCGATACAGCGCAGCTCAATCTGTCGGGCAATCCGGCGGTAATCCTCATGTCAGGTCTGCAAGGTTCCGGTAAGACCACGTTTTCCGGCAAGCTGGCGAAGAAACTCAAAAGCGAGAAGGGAAAGCGCCCTCTGCTTGTCGCGTGCGACGTCTACCGTCCGGCGGCTATCGAGCAGCTCAAAGTGCTCGCTTCCCAGATCGAAGTTCCCGTGTACAGCGAGGAGGGCAGCAAGAATCCGGTTGAAATAGCCCGTAACGCTATCGCCTACGCGAAGCAGAACCATTTCGACCTGGTGATAGTCGATACGGCCGGCCGTCTGGCAGTCGACGAGGAGATGATGCGCGAAATCGAGGCTATAAAGAATGCCATCAAGCCACAGGAAACCTTATTCGTCGTTGACTCGCTGACCGGCCAGGACGCGGTGAACACCGCCAAGGAGTTCAACGACCGGCTGGACTTTGACGGCGTGGTGCTGACGAAGCTCGACGCGGATAACCGCGGCGGTGCCGCCCTCTCGATCCGCACGGTAGTCACCAAGCCTATTAAGTTTGTCGGAACAGGCGAAAAGCTCGAGGCTGTCGATGTGTTCCATCCGTCCCGTATGGCCGACCGCATACTCGGCATGGGCGACATAGTTTCCCTCGTGGAGAGGGCCCAGCAGCAGTTCGACGAGGAGGAGGCCAAGAAGCTCCAGCGCAAAATTGCCCGCAACGAGTTTAATTTCAACGACTTTATCTCCCAGATTCAGCAGATTAAGAAGATGGGCAACATAAAGGATCTCGCGGCTATGATACCCGGTGTCGGCAAGGCGATCAAGGATGTCGACATCGACGACAATGCGTTCAAGGGCATCGAGGCCATAATCAATTCAATGACAGCCAAGGAGCGTGAGAACCCGTCGCTGATCAACGGCAGCCGCCGCAAGCGCATAGCCGCCGGTTCGGGCACGACGCTTGTGGAGGTCAACAGGCTGCTTACGCAGTTCGAGCAGACGCGCAAGGCCATGAAGATGGCCACGGCTATGAAGAACCCCATGAAACTTATGAACCAGATGCGCCAGATGCGGCGTCATCGCTAATAACCAGATAATAAATACCTGAAAAAATCAATATGGTCCTCATTGACGGAAAACAGACGGCGGCTGACATAAAGAAAGAAATCGCGGCCGAAGTGCGTGAGATAGTAGCCGGCGGAGGGAAACGCCCCCATCTTGCCGCCATACTGGTCGGCCATGACGGAGGTTCGGAAACCTATGTGGCCTCGAAGGTCAAGGCTTGCGAGGAGTGCGGTTTCAAGTCAACGCTGATACGTTACGAGGACGATATAACCGAGGAGACCCTGCTCGAGGCGGTCCGTCAACTGAATGACGACGAAGATGTCGATGGTTTCATTGTGCAGCTTCCGCTCCCGCACCACATATCCGAGCAACGCGTGATCGAGACCATAGATCCGTCAAAGGATGTCGACGGATTCCATCCCGTGAATGTCGGCAAGATGTCTATCGGCCTTCCGTGTTTCAAAAGCGCCACCCCGGCCGGAATCATGACGCTTCTGGAGCGTTACAATGTGCCTACCAAGGGGGCGAACGTGGTTGTGCTGGGGCGTAGCAACATCGTTGGAAAGCCGGTGGCCGCACTCCTCATGCAGAAAGGCCCGGCAGGCGACGCCACGGTGACAGTGTGTCACCGCGAGACCCGCGGCCTGAAGGACCTATGCCGCGGCGCCGATATAATCATAGCCGCCATGGGTCGGCCCGGATTCGTAACAGAGGATATGGTTAAGGATGGCGCGGCAGTTATAGATGTGGGGACCACCCGCGTGCCAGACGCTACCCGGAAGAGCGGCTTCCGCCTCAGCGGGGATGTGGATTTCGATGCCGTGGCACCAAAATGTTCGTTCATTACCCCGGTTCCCGGCGGCGTGGGCCCCATGACCATCGTCTCACTGATGCGCAACACGTTGCAGGCTGCAAAGGAACGCGCCGCGTGCGGGAAATCCTAATCTCCGCGGTATGGACGGGCTGATAGGCGCGCTTGTAAGGCTGACATTGCTGTTGGCCTCCGGCCAGGAGGCCACGCTGCTTTTTGCCGGGGACGCCATGATGCACCAGGCCCAGATTGATGCCGCGAGAACCGCGGCCGGAGGATATGACTATACGGCCTGTTTCGCCGAGGTAAAGTCTCTCATACAGGGGGCCGACTTCGCGGTCGTGAATCTTGAGACACCTGTCGCGGGGGGCGCTTATTCAGGCTATCCCTGCTTCAACGCGCCCGACAGTTATGCCGAAGCGCTCAGAGATGCCGGTTTCGACCTTTTCCTGACCGCCAACAACCATACGCTCGACCGCCGGGACAGGGGACTGAAACGCACGTTTTCGCTGCTCGATTCCCTCGCTGTGCCTCACCTCGGAACCTACCCTGATTCCCTGACGCGCGCCAAGGTCATACCTATGGTCAAGGACATCAAGGGTTTCAAGGTTGGATTCCTCAACTACACATACGGGACGAACGGTATATCCGTCACATCGGACGCCGTGGTCGATTATATCGACGAGGATCAGATCAAGGCCGATGTGGCCGCTACCAGGCATGCCGGGGCAGAGATTATCGCGGCATGCGTACACTGGGGGGAGGAATACACCCTCATACCGGTCGCGTCGGAACGACGATGGGCCGACCTGCTCACCGAACTGGGGGTGGACCTGATTATCGGCGGTCATCCCCACGTGGTGCAACCGCTCGAAACCCGCGTGAACCCGCTGACAGGCCGTCGGTCCCTGTTGGTTTACTCCCTGGGCAATTTCATATCCAATATGAAGACAACCGATACCCGCGGGGGCATGCTGGCGACGGTTACTCTGAGCCGTGACTCCATCGGCAACGCGGTGGTGACCAATCCAGAGTACCGCTATGTGTTCACGGTGCCTCCTTCCGGAGGTTCCGCGAATTTCCGGCTTTTCCCGTTGGAGTCTGTGCCCGAAGCATGGCGCCAGAGAGCCGCGGCGTTCGAGAACAATGCGGAACGGGTGCTTACAAAGCGCAACAAGGGTGTGAGGCGCGCCTACTGATTTGCTGGAATAATGTATTTTTTGTAATTTAGCAGTTCAAACGCAAAGGAAAAAGCTATGCACTACGCCATAATCGCAGCGGGCGAAGGCTCGCGTCTCGCGCAGGAGGGGGTCGACCTTCCGAAGCCGCTCGTGCGCCTCGACGGCAAGCCCATGATCAAACGGCTGATTGACTTGATGCTCTCTTGCGAGGCAGAGAGTCTCTCTGTGATAGTCAACGAGCAGATGACGGAAGTGCGCCGCTATCTCGAATCGCTGTCGCTGCCGGTGCCGTTCCGTCTGGTGGTCAAATCAACGCCGTCGTCGATGCACTCATTCTTCGAGGTCAGCCGGGAATTTCCGGCCGACGGCAAGTTCGTGCTCACGACAGTCGACACTATATTTCTCGAGAATGATTTCCGCAAGTATGTGGAGGCTTTCGCCGCAGACGATTCGGCGGACGGCTATATGGGAGTGACCGACTTCGTTGATGACGAGAAACCCCTGTATGTCGCCACTGACGACAATCTGCGGGTCACAGGCTTCCACGATTCGTTCCAGAAGGGTGTCAAATATATCTCCGGCGGTATCTACGGCCTTACTTCACCTGCTCTCGGAATCCTGGAGGATTGCATGGCAAAGGGAGTCAGCCGTATGCGCAACTACCAGAGGGCGCTTGTAGGCAACGGGCTTGACCTGCGGGCTTTCCCGTTCAGCAAGATAGTCGATGTAGACCACGCGGCTGACATAGAGACGGCCGAGGAGTTCATACGCTCCGGCAAATGATATTCAAACAGAAAACCGAAAAGCATTTATGGCTGAAATAAAGATAGCCGGCATAATGAGGGCCGGAGCCTATTCTCCGAACCATATCGGCAATGACGCCGCGATTTTCAATGCCGCGGCCGACGAGCTTCGCAAACGCGGATGCCTCGTAAACATATACTCAGAGGAAAAATTTCTTAACGACGGCATCAAGGAGGGCATTATTGTCAACATGTGCCGGGAAATGAAATCAATCCACAAATTGCAGGAGCTGGAAGATGCCGGGGCATTGGTCATCAACTCGGGCTACGGCATTGAGAACTGCACCCGCGAGCGGATGACCCGCATACTTCTCGGCTCGGGAATTCCCTACCCCAAGAGCCTTATCGTCGGCACGGATGAGAACATCCTCCAGGACCTTGTTGACGGAGGGTTCGACCGCTGCTGGATCAAGCGGGGCGATTTCCACGCCATGCATAAGGAGGATGTGAGTTATGTGCGCCACCCTGAGGAGGCCCAGGAGGTGCTTCAGGAATACTTCCTGCGCGGAATAAAGCGAGCGGTGATCAACATACATCTCGAAGGAGACCTTGTGAAATTCTACGGCGTTCAGGGCACGGATTATTTCTTCTGGTTCTATCCGTATGATGCCGGACATTCCAAGTACGGGCTCGAGGCGATAAACGGCAAATCGCGTGGAATCAAATTCGACGAGGCTGAGCTGCGCCGCATATGCGAGGAAGCGTCGGAAGCGCTCGACGTCAAGATATACGGTGGCGACTGCATAATCGACCCAGACGGCTCGATACGCATAATCGACTTCAACGACTGGCCCAGCTTCGCTCCCTGCCGGAAGGAAGCCGCCCCCCATATCGCGAAGTGCATATTCAACACAATCAAAAACAGGAAGTAAAGGCTTATGGCACAAACCGCGTCAGAGAATGTGAAGAAAGGCTACCGCGAGAGCCTGAAATCGATGGATACAGAGGAACATATCGACCTTGCGTTCTACCGTCCCATCGGTTATATGTGGGCTTGTCTCGCCAAGAAACTCGGGATCACTCCTAACGCCATCACGATCGCGTCGATTTTCATCGGAATCGCGGCCGGGGTGCTTTTCTATTACAGCAACCTGTGGCTCAACATATGCGGCATGTTGCTGCTCGTATGGGCCAACTCGTTTGATTCGGCCGACGGCCAGCTCGCGCGCATGACGGGGCAGTATTCCCGCATAGGCCGTATTCTCGACGGGTTGTCGGGCGACGTGTGGTTTGCCACGATTTATGTCGCGATCTGCCTGCGCGAAAACGCGACATCGCCATTTTTCGCGGCGCACCCGTGGCTGATATGGGTGATAGCCGTCGTCACAGGCATATGCCACGCCAAACAGGCCGCGGCCGCCGACTATTACCGCCAGTTCCATCTCTATTTTCTCAAAGGTGAGGAGGGCAGCGAGCTCGACACGGCCAGCGACCTTAAAAAGAAACTGGCCGCTTTGAGCTGGAAGAAAGATTTCTGGAAGAAACTGACGCTGATGTTCTATACCAATTACACGGTAAACCAGGAATCCAACACCCGCTCCATGCAGGAGCTTCGCGGAGAACTGGCGCGCCGCTTCCCTGACGGACGGATTCCCCGCTCGTTCCGCGACGCTTTCAGGGCTAAGAGCCTGCCGCTTATGAAATATACCAACATCCTGTCGTTCAACTGGCGCACAATCGCGCTGTTCGCGTCGCTTTTCCTGATGATGCCCTGGTTGTATTTCGCGTTCGAGCTGGTGGTGCTCAACATACTTCTCGTCTATATGATCTGCCGGCACGAACACATCTGCCGCCAATTCACAAAAGAACTCAGAGATGGAAAATATTAAAGGCATAATCTTCGACTATGGCGGCACCATCGACAGCCGCGGAACCCATTGGAGCGAGATTCTCTGGGACGGCTACTGCCACGCCGGATTAGACGCTTCCATTACCAAGGAGCAATTCCGAGAGGCTTATGTCTATGCCGAGCGCTATCTCGCGACCAATGTGGTGATTCTGCCGGAAGATGATTTCAGCGCGCTCCTGCTTAAAAAAGTCCGCGTAGAGATGGCTGATCTGGTGGCAAAGGGATTGGTTCCCGAAGAGGTCGCGGAGAGAACGGCTCCCGTCGTGGCCGATTATTGCTACGATCAGGCGCGGCGGTGTACAGCGGAGGCATCCGGCGTGCTGGAAGAACTCGCCGGGAAATACCCGATGGTGCTCGTCAGCAACTTTTACGGCAACATAGAGGCGGTGCTGGCGGATTTCGGGCTGAAAAAATATTTCCCGACTATCATAGAAAGCGCTGTCGTGGGGGTTCGCAAACCCGATCCCGCAATTTTCAAAATGGGTGTTGACGCTCTCCGCCTCAAACCGGAAGAGGTGCTCGTTGTCGGCGATTCCTATAAAAAGGACATACTCCCGTCGCTCTCCCTGGGCTGCCGCGTGGCGTGGCTGAAAGGGAAAGGATGGACAGCCGACGAAGACGCCGTCACCCATCCATCCATAATATCGTCCCTGAAAGAGCTGCCGGGTATTTTGAAGAGCCGCTGAGGATTGCCCGTAGTGTGTATCGACATATTATTTGCCGTCAAGCAGATCGAGAATCTGGCTGGCGGCATTTTTTGTGTTGACCTTGCCGATTATGTGGGTTATCACGTGGTCAGCGTCGGTGATGAACGTCGTGCGGACTATTCCCATATACTCCCGTCCCGCCATTTTTTTGAGCTGCCATACGCCGAACGCCTCGCAAACCTCCCCGGTCACATCGGTCAGCAGCGTGAATGGCAGTTCGTGCTTCGCGGCGAAGCGCTTGTGGCTTTCAGGGGTGTCGCGGCTGATGCCGATCACGGCATAGCCCCGGCGACGCAGTTCGGCGTAGCCGTCGCGGATAGAGCACGCTTCCGCAGTGCATCCGGGGGTGTTGTCCTTGGGGTAGAAGTACACGATTAGCGGAGTGTGTGGATAGTCGCCGTTGGCGGTCACCAGGCGCCCGTCAGCGTCAATGCCGAGTGTGTCGGGTATTATTTCTCCTATTTGCATTACAATTTTTTGTTAGTGGCACTAAAGCGGGAACCGCCCTGCGCCGGTGGGTTTATATCTGGTTGCTTGAAAATTCAAATATAAGGAATAGGACGAGGCTGGCGAGACAGAGCGACAGCCCGGTGTAACGGAGGCCGTTGCAAATTTTGCGACGCTGCGTGCGCACGCGGTTCCGCTTGTGCCTTAGCAGGCTTGTGTGGAGTCTTATAACTCGCGCGGCAATGAGGCAGGTCCAAGCCGCGACCATTATTCCAAGGGCAATCCAAATCATAAGCGTTCAATCATTATCCTAAATATGACAACAAGATGTCGCGCCTGATGGTTCGGTCCTTTCAGGGATTCCCGCGCATATGCGGCCGAAATGTGCCGGTACGGGACACTGATTATCGGGGTTTAGTCGTGGTGGTATGGTTCTCCGCGCGAGATTGTCTGCGCGCGGTAAAGCTGCTCGACGAAGAACAGGCGCACGAGTTCGTGCGGGAAGGTCATTTTCGATAACGATAGCTTTTCGTCGGCCCTGGCGTATGCCTCGTCGGAGAAACCGTATGGGCCGCCGACAGCGAAAACCAGCCGTTTCGCCACTGTGTGCGCCCTCCGTTCCAGCATCTCGGAAAATTGCCGCGAGGTCAGTTCCGACCCGCGTTCGTCGAGCAGCACCAGGCGGTCACCCGGTTTGATAGCGCCGAGTATGAGTTTTCCCTCGGCTTCTTTCTGCCTGGCTTCCGTCATTGACCGCGAGGCCCGCGCATCAGGCAGGATCTGTATGTCGAACGGGATATAGCGGTTGACGCGTCCCGCGTAGTCGTCTATTCCGGCCGCTATGCTTGCCGTGCTTGTCTTTCCTATGACAAGGAGCGTTATTTTCATTGTCTCCGGGTTGGGTTTTCGGTAGGGTTTTCCTATCTTCGCGCAAAGATAATAAAAAACAGAAACATATCTGAATATGAAGTCACGCGAAGAACTGATCGACGATCTGCTGACCCTCGCTTTCGCCGAGGACGTGGGCGACGGCGACGCGACAACGCTTTCAACCATCCCCGCCGACGAGATGGGTGCCCAGCGGTTGATTGTCAAGGAAGAAGGCATACTTGCCGGAGTGGAAATCGCACGCATGGTGTTTGAAAAATTCGATCCCTCGCTGAGGATGACTGTGATGATTCCAGATGGCAGCCATGTCAAGCCCGGAGATATCGCGTTTGTTGTCGAGGGCCCTGTGCGCTCCCTTCTTCAGACGGAGCGCGTGATGCTCAACATAATGCAGCGCATGAGCGGCATAGCCACGGTGACCGCGCGCTACCAGGAGCGCCTGACCGGAACCAAGGCCAAGGTTATCGACACCCGTAAGACGACGCCGGGTATGCGCGTGCTCGAAAAAGAAGCCGTGAAAATCGGCGGCGGAGGCAATCACCGTATGGGGCTCTACGACATGGTGCTTATCAAGGACAACCATATCGATTTCGCCGGAGGCATTCCGCAGGCTGTCAGCGCCGCCCGCGCCTGGTGCGAGCAGAACGGGAAGGACTTGAAAATCGAGGTAGAAGTGCGCGACACCGACGAGATCAAGCAGGCGCTTGCCGAGAAAATCGACCGCATAATGCTTGACAATTTCACTCCCGAGCGAACGGCAGAGGCGGTGAAGCTCATCAACGGGCAGACCGAGGTGGAGTCGTCGGGAGGCATAACACTTGACACCATACGGCCCTATGGCGAGGCGGGGGTTGACTTTATCTCCGTTGGCGCGCTTACCCACTCTGTAAAAGGCCTCGACATGAGTTTCAAGGCAGTCAAGTCCTGACATAGGAATCAAAACCGCGTTGGAATAAACAATGACGGGACGCCGAATCGGCGTCCCGTCATTGTTTATATTTTTTGGCGCTATGGATGGGTTACGATATTAGCTCCGCAAGGCGGGTGATCGCTTTGGCTGTGGCCGCGGCGATGACTTCGGCCCGCGATCCCGGGAAATGGTGCAACTCGGTGGTAACGCCCGAAGGGGTTTTCCAGGCCATCCATACTGTGCCGACCGGCTTTTGAGGAGTCCCGCCTCCCGGGCCGGCTATGCCTGATGTGGCCACGGCGCAATCGGCGTGTAAAACGCGGCACGCGCCTTCGGCCATCTGCCGTACTGTCGGTTGAGACACGGCACCGTTAATAAGAAGGATCTCGTGTGATACTCCGAGAATGTTTTCCTTTGCTTCGTTTGAATATGATACGACGCCGCCCAGAAAAACATCCGAGGCACCGGCGACAGATGTTATCGCGGCGGATATCGCACCCCCCGTGCAGCTTTCCGCGGTGGAGAGAGTAAGTCCCAGTGAGCGCATCCGGGCAATCAGGTCTTTGGCCATATGGGGTTTCTTTGTCACAGCGTCACGCGGGCATACGGAGCTTCCGAGTAAGCGCAGAATTGTTTGTCGAGATATTTGAAATATCCGGCAATCGCCACCATGGCGGCGTTGTCGGTTGTGAACGCCCTTTCGGGGATGAACGCTTCAAGGCCGTGCGCGTAACAATATCGCTCTACCGCGTCGCGAACGCCAGAGTTTGCCGACACGCCCCCTCCTATGGCGACAGTCTTAACACCGGTCTCCCTGACTGCCAGGTCGAGTTTTTCCATCAGTATCTCTATTATTGTGCGCTGGAGCGACGCGGCGAGATCCGCTTGGTTTTTGACGATGAAATCTGGATCATTCCGGAGATTGTCGCGCAGCGTGTAAAGGAACGATGTCTTGAGACCGCTGAAGCTGTAATCGAGGCCGGGGATATGCGGTTTGGCGAATCGGAACGCTTTCGGGTCTCCCTCTGCGGCGAGCCTGTCGATGTGCGGTCCGCCTGGGTACGGCAGCCCCATCACCTTTGCGCATTTGTCGAAAGCCTCCCCCGCGGCGTCGTCGATTGTCTGCCCGAGAATCTCCATATCGTTGTAGTCTCTGACGAGCACTATCTGGGAGTTGCCTCCCGAAACGAGCAGGCATATGAACGGAAATCTGGGAACCCGGTCGTTCTCGCCGCGACGCACGAAATGGCTGAGCACATGGCCGTGCAGGTGGTTCACGTCTATGATTGGGACGCGGAGGCCGAGCGACAGTCCTTTGGCAAACGAGGTGCCGACAAGAAGAGATCCGAGCAGCCCCGGGCCGCGGGTGAACGCGATGGCCGACAAGTCGGTTTTAGTGATTCCCGCCCGGCGTATGGCGGCATCGACTACGGGGACGATGTTCTGCTGGTGCGCCCTCGAGGCGAGTTCCGGAACAACGCCTCCGTATTCCTCATGCACGCTTTGCGACGCTATCACGTTTGACAGAAGTATGCCGTCGCGGATCACGGCGGCCGAGGTGTCGTCGCACGACGATTCGATACCTATAATTGTTACGCTCATGTCATCTCATCGTTAGGTAATACAAAGTTACGAAAAACCTCTGATATGTCGCAACCGGTACGCGGGATAAATCCGGTTTAGGAATGGTAGGCCGAAGCGCGATGTTTTTTTGATTCGTGTCAACATTATGATGAGTTAGGTTGTTTTCATATCAGCGAAAAGAAATTCATCTGGCTCAATATTGTCAATATGGATTATAACTTCGAAAAATAGAAACTAATAACTAAACTATACAGATAACTATGAACACCGCGCCATTACAAGGTATCAAGGTAATCGACTTCACAGCAGTCCAGTCAGGTCCGTCATGCACACAGATGCTCGCCTGGATGGGGGCCGACGTAATAAAGATCGAGCGTCCCGGAGTGGGCGACGCCACCCGCAAGGAGCTGCAATTCGACCCCGACTGTCCGAGCTACTACTTCCTGCAACTCAACTCCGACAAGAAATCACTCACGCTGGACGCCGCCACCCCCGACGGCAAGGCGATTCTCACCAAGCTCATACAATCAGCCGACGTGTTCATCGAGAACCTGCATCCTGGCGCCATGGACAAGCTCGGTTTCAGCTGGGAAGAGGTTCATAAGCTGAATCCGAGGTGTGTCTACGGAACTATAAAGGGGTTCCCCGTGTCATCAAAATACCGCGACCTGAAAGCCTATGAGCCGGTGGCCCAGGTAACCGCAGGCGCCGCTTCGACCACCGGCTGGTGGGAAGGTCCCGACAACGTTCCTACCCAGTCGGGTGCGGCTCTTGGAGACTCAAACACAGGCATGCACCTGCTGATAGGCATACTGACGGCGCTTATCCAGCGCGAGAAGACGGGCGAGGGTTGCTTCGTGTACCAGTCGATGCACAACGCGTGCCTCAATCTCTGCCGCATAAAGACCCGCGACCAGCTCACCCTCGACCGTATCGGCTATCTGACGCAGTTCCCTCAGTATCCCGACCAGAAGTTCGGCGACTTCGTGCCCCGCAGCGGCAACCAGGAGGGTAGCGGCGTGCTCGGCTGGACCTACAAGTGCAAGAACTGGGCGACCGACCCGAACGACTATGTGTATGTTATCCTCCAGCGAGGCGCGAAGGACTTCGAGAAAGCATGCCAGGCGCTCGGCTTCGAGGACTGGCTGACCAACCCCGACTTCAACACCGCCGACGCCCGCGACCGCCACAAGCAGGAAATCTACAAGCGTGTCGAGGAGTTCACCATCACCAAAGACAAATACGAGGTGACGGAGCTTCTTTCCAAAGCGGGAGTCCCCGTGGCGCCGGTCCTCTCCACCAAGGAGATAATGAACGACGAATCACTCTATGACGGCAACACCCTCGTCAAGATTAACCAGGGCGGCAAGGTCGGCGAGTTCGTCACCGTCGGATGTCCCTTCACCCTGTCGAACTACCAGCCGACATACGGCCCCTGCCCCACCCTTGGCGGCAACACCGACGAGGTGCTGAAGGCTTACGGCTACACCGACGACCAGATCGCCGAGTTCGCGAAGAACGGCACGACAGCTCCGCTGCCAAAGAAGCAGGCGTGACGGTGTAAGGCCGACAGGGATGTTTCAACTAACTGACGTTTAAAATGTAAAATCCATAGTTTTTAGTTGTTAGGGGTTTTTAGCTGCCGGACGCGTAAGCGTCGCTTATACGGCGCTGACAACATCCGGCAACTAAAAACTTTTTTTCAATAAATCAACAACTTACACTATGCAAAATACATCAAACACCAAGGGCGCACCCGCACCCAAATTCCCCGACCAGGTGACCGGAATGTACATTCTGGCGCAGGCGCTGAAAAAGGTTGGAGTAGACACTATGTATGGTCTCGTTGGCATTCCCGTTACCGAGGCCGCCTACATCGCCCAGGGGCAGGGAATCCGCTTCGTGGGCTTCCGCCACGAACAGCAGGCCGGCATGGCGGCCGCCACCCATGGCTACCTGACCGGCAAGCCGGGCGTTTTGCTCACCGTGTCGTCTCTCGGCTTTATGAACGGGCTGACAGCGACTGCCAACGCTACGGTGAACTGTTACCCGATGATTCAGATTTCCGGATCATCGGAGCGCGAGCCCGTTGACCTCAACCAAGGGAACTACGAGGCACTCGACCAGTTCAGCGTCGCTAAGACAGTCGCGAAGGCGGCATACCGCGTAAACCGTGCCGAGGATATCCCTATCGCTGTCGTTCGCGCATACCGCACAGCGATCTCAGGTCGTCCGGGCGGCGTGTATCTCGACATAACTGCTCCGGCGCTCGGTCAGATACTCGACCACGATGTGGCTGAAAAACTGCTTTTCGAACCCGTGGATCCGCAGCCGGCCATGATTCCGTCGCCCGAATCGGTAGACCGCGCCATGTCGCTTATCGCTTCCGCAAAGAAACCGGCGTTCCTTATAGGTAAGGGCGCTGCTTTCGCCCAGGTCGAAGACCTTGTGAAGCAGCTTGTCGAGAAAACCGGGATTCCGTTCTACCCCATGTCGATGGCGAAAGGGCTACTTCCCGACAAGCATCCTCTTAGCGCCCTCGCGTGCCGTTCCACCATTATGGAGGAGGCCGATGTCGTCGTGCTGGTCGGCGCGCGCCTGAACTGGCTGCTCAGCCGCGGCCACGGCAAATGGAGCCCTGACACCAAGTTCGTCCAACTCGATATCGACCCTGTGGAAATCGACTGCAACCGGCAGATTGCCGCGCCGGTCGTAGGTGACCTTCGCAGCTCGCTCGAAGCGATGCTTGCCAAGTTACCTGGTTACAAGATGTCGCTGGATTCCGCCTGGGTTCCCGGCATACAGGCTCAGACAAAGGAGAAGAACGCCAAATTCGCCGAGCGCCTGGCGGTAAAGACCGTTCCGATGACGCATTGGAGCGCGCTCGGAGCGGCTAAGGGTGTGATTGAAGCCAATCCCGATGTGATTCTTGTCAACGAGGGGGCCAACACGCTCGACGACACCCGCGACTCAATCGATATGTCGCTTCCCCGCCACCGCGTTGACTGCGCCACATGGGCGATAATGGGTATGGGCATGGGGTCCGCCGTCGGCGCCGCTGTCGCCACGGGGAAGAGCGTTGTGGCAATCGAGGGCGATTCGGCTTTCGGATTCTCGGGAATGGATTTCTCGACAATCTGCCGGTTCAAACTGCCCGTGACTGTCTGCATTTTCAACAACGGCGGCATATACAACGGCATAGGCGAACCGCTCGACAAGACTACCGATCCCGCGCCCACGACCCTCGACATCCACGCCCGCTACGACAAACTCGCGGAGGCGTTCGGCGGCAAGGGCTACTATGTGACAACCCCCGACGAATTCGCCGCGGCTCTCAAAGAGGCTATCGAGTCGAAGGCTCCGGCACTCATCGACGTGCAGCTCGCCGCCGACGCCGGCAAGGAGAGCGGCCATATCGGCTTCCTCAATCCGGCAAGCCTTATACCCGTGACAGTCTGACCGATAATTCAACTATTTATTAACCAGTCAGGCGGAACCCCGGGTTCCGCCTGACAATAAATCCCCGATGTTATGAATAACATATCTCACATCCTCATCTACGCGATTGTGCCTATAATCGTGGTGATGCTTGCCGGCTACATTTCCGGCAAAAAGGGGATATTCACCGGCGCGAATGCCAAGTCGTTCAACAAGGTTGTGCTTGACTACGCCCTTCCCGCCGCGTTGTTTGTCTCAATCGTCGACGCCGACCGGGAGATGCTTGTCAGAGACATCAAACTGTCGTTGATTTCGTTGGTGGGTATCATGGTGTGCTTCATGATCGTGTATTTCATCTACACCTATTGCTTCAAGAAAAACACTGCCGCTGACGGAGCTATCATGGCGTTGGTGTGTGGTTCGCCGACTATCGGATTCCTGGGCTTCGCCGTCCTGGAGCCTATCTTCGGCACTACTCCGTATGTCGCACTCGTCGTGGCAATCGTGGGTATCGTGGTGAACGCTGTCGGTATCCCGGTGGGTCTGTCGCTGCTAAATTCAGCCAACGAGAAGCTGAAACCACTGCCTGCCGGAACCAAGAAGCCGAGCGCGTGGAAACCTGTGATTCACGCCTTGGAGCAACCTGTCGCATGGGCTCCTATCCTCGCCGTGATCTGGGTGATATGCGGAATACCCTGGCCGAAATGGGCGAGTCCCTCGTTTGACCTTATCAAGGGGGCGAACGCTTCGATGGCAGTGTTCGCAGCGGGTATCACCCTGTCGGCTGTGAAAGTCAAAATCGACTGGCAGGGTGTGCTTGGGTGTATCCTCAAACTTGTCATGATGCCGGCACTGCTCCTTATCGCCGGCCTGATTTTCAAGATGGATCCGATGAATCTTAAAATGCTCGTCGTGGCCGGCGCGCTGCCTCCCGCGTTCTCGGGCATCATAATAGCCAGCCAGTATGACACCTATGTCGCTGAGTCAACCTCGTCGCTGGCTCTGAACGTAGTACTGTTCGTGGCTTTCTGCCCGCTGTGGTTATGGATCACGGATGTATGCTGCGCACATTTCCTTTAAGCCTTAACACGCGTTAGTTCTTTTTCGGGTTTTATCGCAAACCAGCCGGCTTCCGGCAGCGTTTAACCATCGAGAACCTGAAACACGGGATTGCCTGGAACATTCTGACAAGTGGTGTTTCAGGCAATCTCTGAAAAAAGCGAACAACTAAACTCTAATGATTATGACCTGCAACAAGAACACCAACATCGCCCAGGCTGCGGCCGCGGTTTCAAAAAACGCCGCCAAAGTTAGCGCCACAGCCGCCCGAGTTGCCGCCGAAGAGGAGGCAAAGGGGTTGAAAGAACAGGCTGCCGATAAAATCGGCGACATCAAGGAAGCCGCCGCAGAAAAAATCTCTGATTTGAAAGAGGCCGCTGCCGACAAGATCAACGATTTGAAAGAAGCGGCGTCCTCCAAGGGCGGAGTGCTCGGCAATGTCAAGGAATTCGCGGCCAACGCCCTCGACAAAGGTGCCGACGTGGCCAAGAATCTCGCCGACAAACTCCATTCCTGACAGGTAAACAGCCTCTAAGTCTGACGCCCCTGCTTCCCATTGACGGAAAGCGGGGGCGTTCTTTGGCCTCAACCAGCTCGTGCAAGTGGGTAATCGTCCCGTTGAGTGGTGCTGTTATCCGGCGATACAGTGAGACAATATATGTCCTCTTGATTGCATGTCATCTAAATAATTTGATGACTGAATAATTGCCAACCTATTCAGCTGAGAAAATAATAGGCCGGAAAACTTTACTATATTTCACATCTATGTGAAATATTTGTCGTATCTTTGCGTTGTAATAATAAAAGTAACCGGAAGATTATGAGCGAAGTTGAATTGGTGCTCGTCAACGACACCGACAAATGTACCATATATACAATTCAGTTTGCCTCTGAATCGGAAACCGAGTACGAGCGATTCTACTCCAAATTCATTGCCGATGCCAAGCTGAATCAAGACTTGTTGCGCATCGTGCAACTTGTGGATAAGATTGCCGACGAGGGAGCGTTGGAACGATTCTTCCGCCCGGAGGGAAAGATGCGCGATTCTGTCGTTGCACTTCCGCTGCTTCGCTCAAAACTCAGGCTTTATTGTCTGCGCCTTTCCGACCAAATCCTTATTCTCGGCAATGGCGGAATAAAGAACTCGCGCACATATGAGGAGGACGATTCTCTACGCGGCTATGTCCTTACTCTCCAAAAATTTGAGGAACTTCTCAAAGAGGGGCAACGTGACGGAACGGTGACAATAACCGCAAAAACAATCAACACCGACAAAACTTTTGAGCTATGAGGGATATGAGAAACCGATATCGCGAAATGGTGGCACAAGTGCCACAGCCGATAAAAGATGAAATCGACCTGTCCTTTGCCATTTCCAACAGGATAGACGCGCTGATGAAAGAGCGCGGCCTCTCAAAAAAACAGTTTGCCGATGCTCTCGGCAAACGCCCCGGAGAAGTGACGCGCTGGCTCAGCGGACAGCATAATTTCACCATCGCCACCCTTGCGATGCTATCCTCCTTTTTCGGCAAATCTATAATCACCGTGTAATTTAATTATGGCAAATTCAGACCTTAAAGCTGCGAAAAGCGGCAAGAACGATGAGTTTTACACCCAATATCACGACATCGAAATTGAGATGAATGCCTATCTTGATTTTAACCCAGACGTGTTCCGGGGCAAGACCATTTTGATCCCATGCGATGATCCCGAATGGAGCAATTTCACTCGGTTTTTTGCGGCGAAGTTCGATGAATTGGGATTAAAGAAACTCATATCCACAAGCTATGCCCCCGAAAGCAAAAAATTCGTGATTGGAGGTTTATTCTCTTTTCTTGAACATAATTCGCCACAGTTTGACGCGGATAAATCCAAGACACACGGCAAAATCTTTGTCCTTGACCGCGATGTGACAGGTGACGGCAAAATCAACATAGACGACCTACAATGGGATTATCTGCAAGGTGACGGCGATTTCCGTAGCGATGAAGTCACAGCTTTGCGTGATGAAGCTGACATCATCATCACCAATCCCCCGTTCTCCCTTTTCCGGGAGTTCCTCGCGTGGGTCGTGGAAGCCGATAAGAAGTTTATAATCATTGGAAATATGAATGCTGTTACATATAAGGAAACATTTCCATTGATTATGCAAAACAAAATCCCGGCTGTTGCGCCGATTGAAGATACCACCCATCGTGTTCCACGATCTGCGCCATACCTTTGCCACCCGCTGTATTGAGAGCGGCTGCGACTACAAGACCGTCAGTGTCATACTCGGCCACTCCAACGTGGCCACGACCCTCAATCTTTACGTTCATCCCAACCTCGACCAAAAGAAACGCTGCCTTGACCGTATGAACAAGTTCTTGCGACTTGAAAACACTCCCGACAGAGTTTTCCAAGAGTGAACAGTACAGGTAAAAACAGGCAAATGGACGCAGTTAAACATGGCTAATACCACAAAAATATCCCAACTCCATTTGCCTCCACTTTTCACCAACTACTTATAAAGTACGCCGTTAGTATCTAACAGTTTGCAAATAATGCTGATAATCAATAAATTTGCTCAATT